>DATEPP010000079.1:0-4306 GCA_035273165.1 Gemmatimonadaceae bacterium | reverse complement strand
CTCCCAAGGAGCCCGATGCCCGCATCCCAAATTTGGCATGGTGCCGCCTAGCACCCCCGATCGACTGCTCGTGAGTGGTGCACCGTAGCGTCCCGACCCCGATCGACTGCTCATGAGTGGCCCATCATGCCGACGGCTAGCTACCCTTCGACGGCGGCCTTCGCTTGCCGCGGCCCCAGCGCTCGCGCCACTCGCGCGTGGGATCGTCGTCGGGGTCGGGGGTCTCTTGTGGCGGACGAAGCTCCTCGGGCACGTGACGCAGGTTCACACGGACGCGCGTCCACGTCGACGAGCGGCCGCGCATGGAGTCGACCAGCACGTCGTCGACCGCGAGGTGCTTCGCGGCCTCGGGGTGTCGCGTCTTCCAGCGCTCCAGCCCCGCCAGCGCGGCGTCCTTGCTCGGCGAGTTCGCGACGACGAGGAGCGGCATCTTCGCACGCGGTGTCGCCGTCCGCGATTTGGTCGCGCTGCGCGCGCGCGACGGAGCGACGCGCCTCCCCTCCCCTTCCATCTTCCGAAAGTGCGGCGGCCAGGGCGCGTCACCGAGCCCCGCGACCTCGTCACGCGCGGCCATCTCGAGGAGCAGATCGAGATCGCCCGCGTGACGGTCCATCGCCGCGTGCGGGTCGCCTAACGAGGCGAAGCGCGCCGGCATCGTCGCGACGGTGAAGTCGGAGGGCTCGCAGTCCGCGATCTCGCTCCACTCGAGCGGCGCCGAGACGCGCGCGTCCGGAAGTGGACGCACCGAGTACGCCGAGCAGGTCGTGCGATCCTTCGCGTTCTGGTTGTAGTCGAGGAAGACCCCGCGACGCTCCTCCTTCCACCACTTCGACGTCGCGAGGGTGGGCGCGCGGCGCTCGATCTCGCGCGAGAAGGCGAGTGCCGCGCGCCGCACCTCGGTGAAGCTCCACCGCGGATGGATGCGCACGTTGACGTGCATCCCGCGCGAGCCACTCGTCTTTGGCCAGCCACGAAGACCGACGTCGTCGAGCAGCGATCGGGCTTCCGCGGCCACACGCCGCACGTCTTCCCACGGTACGCCCGGCCCCGGATCGAGATCGATGCGGAGCTCGTCCGGGTGCTCGAGATTCGACGCGCACACCGCGTGCGGGTGCAGCTCGATGCAGCCGAGATTGACCACCCACGCCAGCCCCGCGGCATCGTCGACGACGATCTCCTCGGCGGTTCGGCCGGAAGGAAAGGAGAGGGTGACGGTGCGGAGCCATGGCGGGCGCTTGTCCGGCGCGCGCTTCTGATAGAATGGCTCACCCTCGGCGCCGTTCACGAATCGCTTGAGCACGATGGGTCGATCACGAATGCCCGCGATGGCGCCGGGAGCGACGGCGAGGTAGTACTGCACGATCTCGAGCTTGGTGAGCCTAACGGCGCGAGAAAAATAGAGCTTGTCCGGATGGGTGATCCGAACTTCACGGCCGTCGATGCTGAGGATCTCGCCAGGCTCTTCGCGTGCCATGGGGTCGTAACGAAGCGTCGGCACGCCAGCGGCGCAAGCCGTGGCTCCATGACGTTCAGCCCATGCGCAGCGCTTCCAGCGGCGAGATTCGCGAAGCGCGCCAAGCGGGGAGATAGCTGGCAGCGAGCACGGTGAGCGCGAGCAACCCAACAGCGGCGCCTAACGATACGGGGTCGAACGCCGTGACGCCGAAGAGGGCCGCGCGGAGAAGACTGGCCGCGGCGATCCCGATTGGTATTCCGATCGCGATGCCGGCGAGCGCGGTGACGGAAGCGTCGCGGACAACCAGGCCCGCGACGCGCCACGGCTCCGCCCCCAGCGCCGCACGGAGGCCGAGCTCACCCGTGCGCTGCGTCGTCGCGAATGCCGTGATGCCGTACAGACCGAGCGCGGCAAGGATGAGGGTCACGGTCCCGAAGAAGCTCGCGACCTGCATGAGCAGCAGATCCTGGGAGACGGATTCGCGGACGCGGTCGAGGACCGGCTCGATGGTGAGAGGCACCGTTCGGTCCACCTCCATCAGCGCTTCCCTGACAGGTTTCACGAAGCGCTCGGGCCGCCCACGCACGTGGAGTTGCAGCTCGAAGCTTCTCGGCACCACGGGGGCGTCGACATCCGGGAAGTACACGCGACGCAAGGGGCGGGCGCGAACGTCATTGTACTCGACGTCGCGCACGACGCCGATGATCGTAAATGGCGCACTGTCGAGGACGACCGTGCGTCCAATGGGATCGCGCCCGCGGAAGTAGCGCGACGCCATCGTCGCGTCGATCACGCACACCTGGCGATTCTGAGTGATGTCGTCGGCCGTGAAATCCCGGCCGCGTAGCAGCCGCGCGCCCAGCGCGCGAAAGTAGTCGGAACCGACCTGGTCGTACGCGACCTCATTTTCCGAATCAGCCTGCGCCACGAAACCGGGAATGTTGACGTGCGCGGACGAGCTACCGCCCGCGAACGGGCCGCCCTCGGAGTAGCTCACCGCCTCGACACCGGGCTCACGACGCAATCGTTCGACGAGCTGGTTTCGATAAGTCAGGTATCTCGCCCCGACATAGCTCGTGCGACTCGTCGTGACATGGACAGCCAGGAGATGGTCGCGATCCATTCCGAGGTCGGTGTCGAACAGGTGGCCCATGCTCCGCACAAGGAGGCCGCTGCCGATGAGCAGCACCGTGGAGAGTGCGATCTGGGCGACAACGAGCAGCTTGGCTACGGGCACGCGGCCGATGCGCGATGATGCGTGCCCGACGCCGCGGCCGCTTCCGCGGAGTGCAGTGGCGAGGTCGACTCGGGTCACGCGGAAAGCCGGCACCAACCCACACAACACGACACAGGCGAGGGCGGCGCCGCCGGTGAACGCGAGCACTCTCGCGTCGGGCAGCGTGTCGAGCTGCAGCGGTGGGTCGCTATTGGCGAGGGCGAGCAAAAGGTGTCCGCCCCACATCGACGCAATGAGACCGAGGACGGCGGCGAGGAGTGCGAGGAGCGTGCTTTCGATGAGTAGTTGCTGAACGAGACGCCCGCGGCCGGCCCCGAGCGTCGCCCGCACGGTCATCTCGCGCATCCGCGCGACGGCTCGCGCCAGCATGAGATTCGACACGTTGGCGCAGACGACGAGAATCACGACCATCACCGCGGCCATGAGCACGACCAGCGCCCGACCGTACGTTTCCCGGTACCGCGAGAAGCCACGTGCTCCGTCAGCGACGAGCACCGGTCGCGCACTGAGGTCTTCGTCGAACCGCGTCAGGTGAACGCCGCTGAGATGTGCCCGTGCCGCATTCGCTTCGATGGTCGGAAGCTCCGCGCGTGCCTGCGTCAGCGTCGCACCCGGCGCGAGTCGCCCCATCAGGACCAGCCACGACACCTCGCGGGTGCGGAGCAGGCTGCGTCCCGGCTGCAGGAGTGGCTGCAGCGAGAGCGGAAGCCAGAAGTCCGCCTGCTGGCCAACGATATCGCCCATGAAGCCAGGCGGGGTCACACCAATGATGGTGACGCGCAGGCCATTCACGCGGAGCGTCGCGCCGACGGCCTCTCGTTCCGTGGCGAAGTGGCGCTCGCGATATGTAGCGCTGATGACCGCGACCGGATTCGGTGCGTCGGGCGTGTCGTCCCGATCGTCGAAGACGCGTCCCGCGTGGGCTGGCAGCTCGAGCACGCGAAAGAAGTTTCCGGAGACGAGGCGGACCACCGGGTTCTCGGGTGTCGCATCCGTGGCGGTACCGACGATGACGTCGAGATCACCGGCGGTGCCATTCGCGTACAGGCCGGACAGCGTGCGACTCTGATCGCGGACGTCGAGGTACAACGGATAGGAGACGAAGTCCGTCGTCGGCGAACCGGTCCAGCGAGAGCTCACTGCCGCGGGATCTCCGATCGTCACCAGCCGTTCGGGGTGCCCGACGGGCAATGGACGGAGGAGCAGCGCGTCGACAAGTGAAAAGATCGTCGCGTTGGCTCCGATGCCGAGCGCCAGTGTCAGCACGACCGTCAGGCTGAAGGCAGGATGCTGCCGCAGCGAGCGCGCGGCATGGCGGATGTCCTGCAGGACCGTCTCGAGGAGTGCGGTGCCGCGGCCATCGCGACTGGCCTCCTTGGCGCGCTCGACACCGCCGAAGGCGACGCGAGCTCGCCGCACCGCCTCGTTAGGCTCGGCGCCAGCGTGAATGTACTTCTCCGCTTCGCGCTCGATATGGAACCGCATCTCGTCGTCGAGCTCGCGCTCGATGACGTCGCGTCGCAGCAGGGCGCGCAGCCGATATCGCAGATCGCTCCAGAGCTCGAGCAGCATGCGACAGAGGATGTGGTGCTACTTGTAGAAGCGCAAGGGGT
>DATEPP010000078.1:0-7765 GCA_035273165.1 Gemmatimonadaceae bacterium | reverse complement strand
TGCGCCGACGCGCCGGCGGCAACTCGTTTATGGCATCCTGGCGTTAGGCTGGCGCGGCTCCGGCCATGAGTGGGCGCGGTATCGCGTCGCGTACACGCTCCTCGCCGCGCTTGCGACGCCGCTCGTCATCTCGGTGCACAGCGTCGTCAGTCTCGACTTCAGCATCGCGCAGCTGCCCGGGTGGCACTCGACGATCTTTCCGCCCTATTTCGTCGTTGGTGCGATCTACTCTGGTCTGGCGATGGTGATCGTTCTTCTTCTACCGCTACGTCGAGCTTTCTCTCTGTACGACATCGTGACGGAGCGGCATCTCGACGCGATCGCGAAGCTGATGCTCGCGATGGGACTGATGCTCACGTACAGCTACGTCGTCGAGACGTTCATTGCGTGGTACAGCGGGAGCGCACCAGAGCGCTACACCTATCTCGTCGAGCGGCCGCTCGGGCCGTACGCCGTGGTCTACTGGATCATGACGATCTTCAACATCGTGACACCGGAGCTGTTCTGGTTCCGGCGCTTCCGGACGAACGGCACGGTGCTCCTGCTCGCATCGATTGCCATTCTCGTCGGCATGTGGATGGAGCGCTTCGTCATCATCGTCACTTCGCTCAATCGGGACTTCCTGACGTCCAGCTGGCACGTCTACGGGCCGAGCTGGGTCGATTGGGGACTGCTTGCCGGCAGCGTCGGGTTCTTTGGCCTCCTCTTTCTCCTGTTCGTGCGCTTCGTGCCGAGTGTGGCGGTGAGCGAGGTGAAAGCGTTAGGCATCGAGATGCGCTCGGCAATCCAGAGGACGTGACGCATGGCGCATGACCTGTCGTGGGCGGCGGGCGCGTATGCCGCGGAGTTCGCTTCGGCGGACGACCTCGCGCACGCGTTGCGCGTACTGACGGACAAGGGCTACACGCGCGTCGAGACGTACTCTCCCGTGCCGATCGCGAACGATGTCCGCCCATCACGGTCGCGACTGCCTGTCGTCGTCTTCGTCTTTGGCGTGCTCGGCGGGATTGTGAGCTACGCGATTCAGTGGTACGCGAACGCCTATGCTTATCCGCTCGACATCGGCGGGCGACCGGCACACGCCATTCCCGCCTTTCTCATTCCGACATTCGAGGGAACGGTGCTGAGCGCGGCGCTGGCGGCGTTCTTCGGCTTCTTCTGGATAGCGCGTCTGCCAAAGTACTGGCATCCGATGTTCGAGCTGCACGAATTCTCTCGCGCTACGATTGACCGCTATTGGCTGGCCATCGACGCCGCCGACCGGCGAAGTGGCGTGGACGTGACCATTCACGAGTTGCGAGCACTGTCTCCCTTGCGGATCTACCACCTCGAGGGAGCCGATGCCTAACGCCGTTGTCGCAGTCGTCGCTGTCGGCGTTGCCCTGGCGGCATGTGCGCCAGGGACGACGGAACGCGAGCGCGTCGACTTCGAGCGGATGCGACTTCAACAGCGCGGCTCGGTGTACGGGGGGAGCCCTGTGTTCGCGAATGGCGCCATCATGCAGGCGCCGCCCGCGGGGACCATCGCTCGCCAGAGCGCCGGAGACACAGGCGTCGTGGCGACAGGCATGGTCGATGGACGCGCGGCGACCACCATTCCCGGGGCGATCAACGGCGAGACTCTGGCTCGGGGTGCGGGGAAGTTTCGTATCTACTGTGCGGTCTGCCACGGAACGGCCGGTTTCGGCGGCAGTACGGTCGCCGAGAATATGGGCCCACCGCGCCCGCCTTCGCTGCGGAGCGCACGCGTGCTCGCTGCCCCACCCGGCTACATCTTTGGCGTTGCAACCAATGGCTTGGGGCGGATGCCCAGCTATGCGTCGGCGCTCAGCGCGCAGGAACGGTGGGACGTCGTGGCCTACATCCAGCAGCTCACGCGGACGCCCGCGACGACTCGCGACGCGATCGACGATTCGGTTCGTGCCGTCGCGATTCAGCGCATGGACTCGCTCGCCAGAGCGAGAGGCCTGCAATGAGTCGTGACGGGCGACCCTCGCCTAACGAGTGGCCGAGAACGGCCACGATCGCGACCGTTGCCGGCGCGGTCCTATGCGTGGTCGGCTTAATCGTCGCGCCACGGCGCACGGCCGCCGCGTACCTGGTCGCCTACGTCGCGGTGCTCGCCGTCGTCCTCGGCGTGCTGGCGATGATCATGATCGCCCGCCTCACCGCAGCGACCTGGTTCGTGGCTCTGCGCCGTCAGGCCGAGCAGGTCACCGCGACCCTGCCAGCGCTTGCGGTCATGTTCGTCCCGGTGCTCTTTGCGGCGCGGTGGCTCTACCCGTGGGCATCACGCGTCGAGGACCCCAATCTCCGGGCGGCGATCGAGGCGAAATCAGCGTATTTGAATCTCCCATTCTTTATCATTCGTGGCATCGTGTACTGGGCGATCTGGATCGGCGTCGGCGAAACACTCCGCCGGGCGTCGCTCGCTCAGGACCACGGTGATTCGCCACGCGTCGCGCATCGGCTGCGTGTCGTGAGCGCGGTCGGCATCGTCGCCTTCGCGCTGAGCGTCACCTTCGCCGCGTTCGATTGGATGATGTCGCTGTCCCCATCGTGGTACTCGACGGTGTACGGCGTGAACTATTTCGCGGGGGCGATGGTCGGCGGGCTGGGCCTCATCGCCGTACTCACGGAGCGCGGCCGCCGCAGCGGCGAGTTGCCAGAAGCTGTGGGCGCCGACCACCTGCACGCGCTCGCCAAGCTGCTGCTCACCTTCGTCCTCTTCTGGGCGTATATCGGATTCTCGCAATTCATCGTCATCTGGAGCGCCGAGATTCCTGTGGAGTCCACCTGGTACGTCGTGCGGACACGCGGCGGGTGGTCCACGTTGGGCATCGCGATCCTGGCTGGTCATTTCGTGGTTCCCCTGCTGGCGCTGCTTCTGCTCGCGGTGAAGCGGCGGCCGGCGCTGATTGCCGCGCTGGGCGCGTGGCTCCTTGCCATGCACTATCTCGATTGCTACTGGAACGTGATGCCAGACGCCTCGTCGCGCGCGCCGTCAACGATGCTCGGCCCACTGTGGGATTTCGGCGCCTTGCTGCTCGTCTGTGGCGTCGTCACGTTGACATGGAGCGTAAGACGAGCGGGTGAGCCGGCAATTCCGCAGGGCGATCCCCGGCTCGTACCGTCGCTCGAGTACAGCACACGGAATGCACTCGGATGAGCGTGATGGAGGGAGGAGGATGAAGCTCTCACGCGCGGTGGTGTCTGGCGTGCTCGGCGCCGTTCTTGTCTATGTGATCGTGCGCGTGGCTGGCGCTCTGGCGAGTGAGCCGTCCGATCTCTGTACGTTGTTAGGCAGCAGCCTCACCGGCACTGACAACATGTGGACATGGCTGCTTGGCGCCACCGCTCAACTCGTGCTCGGAATCGTGGCCTCCTTGGTCTACGCATCCATCTTTGAGTGGGTGACGCAGCGCGCTGGTGCGCCGATCGGGTTGCTCGTAGCTCTCGTGCATGTCGTCGTGGCGGGGATAGGCACGGGCTTTCTTCCCGCCGGGCGGCTCATCGAGGCGGGGCTCGCGCCGCCGGGCGCATTCATGGAGTATCGGGGGATCGCGGTCGCGAGTGCGTTCGTCATCGCACATCTTGCCTTCGGGATGATAATCGGCGCGCTGTACGGTCGGCCCCGTCAGAAGATCAGAACGCCGCGAACTGTCTGGCGAGAGGCGTGATCTCTGTCTGTGCAGGCGCGAGCAACATAATTTCCGCGCTGACATGCCGACAGCAATTCCACCCGAGCAGCGCGCCGACGCGTGGAGCGCCGTCGCCGAGGCGTATCACCGCTTCTCACAGCAGGTGACGCGGCCGTTCGCAGAGGATGCCGCTCGACTCGTCCGCATGGGTGCTGGGACGCGGGTGCTCGACGTCGCGGCCGGCACGGGTAATTTCGCCTTCGCCGCCGCGCGCAGCGGTGCGCGAGTGCTCGCCACCGACTTCGCGCCGGGGATGATCACGCGACTTTCGGAGGAAGCGCGCGCGGAGGGCGTGGCAGTGGAGACAGCCGTGATGGATGGTCAGGCGCTCGAGCTTCCGGATCACTCCTTCGACGTCGTCGGGTCGATCTTCGGGCTGTTGTTCTTTCCCGATCCGGATAAGGGCATTCAGGAGATGCTCCGTGTGGTCGTGCCAGGCGGTCGAGCGCTCATCTCGACGTGGGCACCGCCGCCACGCGGTGAGATGTCGCGCCTCATGGGTCTTGCCTTGGCCGCGGCGGTGCCCGACGCACCGCCTGTGGCCACACCGCCCGGGCCGCCGCCGTGGGCGAGGCTTGGCGATGCGGAAGCCCTGCGCACACGTATCCTCGCCAATGGTTTCGCAAACGCTCATGTCGTCGAGCTGCGGCACGTGTGGGTCTTCGACGAGCTGAGGCAGTTTACCGAGACGATGCCGCGGGCAGCACCGCAAGCGGTCGCGATGTTCGCGACGTTGACGTCAGCCCAACGCAGCGCATTCGTACATGCGATCGATGACGACTTCAGGGCCCGGCAGGGCGACGGGCCCTACGCGTTGACGCACGAGGCGCTGATCGCGGTCGCCACCGCGCCTGGACGCTAATCCGCCCGCATCGCGATCGTCGGGTCGATGCGCATCGCTCGTACCGCAGGTGCGAGCGCAGCCCCGAGAGCGACGATCAGAAGAAACGCACTCGCCGCGCCCAAAACGAACGGATCGCGCGGACTGACGCCGAATAGCATCGCGCTCAAACTCTTCCCGCCCAAGAGCGCCAGAAGTACGCCGATCGCGACTCCGGCGAGCGCCATCGCCATCGCCTGGCCCACCACGAGAACCATCACATCCCGCCGCTGCGCGCCTAACGCGACGCGCACGCCGATCTCACCGGTGCGCTGCGTGACATTGTACGAGATGACACCGTAGATCCCGATCGACGCCAGCGCCAGCGCCACCGCGGCCAGAAGCGCGAGCATCAGCATCGAGGACTTGTGTCCCTCCGTCTCCACCGCCATCGCCGCCTTCATCGTCTTCACGCTCTCGAGCGGCACGTCGCGGTCGACCTCCGTCAGTGCGCGCCGCAGCTCGGCCGTCACCTGATCTACTGGCCGCTGACTGCGCACGATGATCCAGGCGCTCCGCAGTTCGGCCTGCGCTCTCGGGAGATACACCGTACCGCGCGGCGGCTCGGTGAGCCCGTCGGTGCGCGTGTCCCGCACCACGCCAACAATGGTGCGCCAGCTGCCGGTATCCGTTCCACCGCCGCTGGCCGCCAACCGCAATCGGTCGCCGATCGGATTCGCGCCAGGAAAGAACTTCTTTGCCACGCGCTCGCTCACCACGGCTACTTGCGGCTGACCGGTTCGATCACCCGCCTCGATCGGCCGCCCGCCGACGAGCGGGATGCGAAGCGTCGCGAAATAGTCCGGATCGACGACGTTGACGTTGAGCAGCGGTCGCTTGCTCGGGTCGGCCTCGGTTCTCGATGCGAAGGTCACGGGCGACTGCTCGCTGCAGCAGATGGGCAAGCTGGAGCCAAGCGCGGCATTCTCGACGCCAGGGATCGCGCGCGCCTTCGCGAGCAGTTGGTCGAGCGCTGCCCGCGATCGATCGACCGTCGGATACCTGCCTAACGGGAAACTCGCCATCCCGGCAATCGCGTGCGACGGCTGGAATCCGGGATCCACATTCATGAGTCTCGCGAAGCTCCGGACCAGCAACCCCGCACCCGCCAGCAGCACGACGGCGAGCGCCACCTCGGCCACGGTCAGTGCCGCGCGCGTCAACTGGCGAGACGCGCCGCCGCTCGCCAGGCGCCCGCCTTCCTTCAACGCGGGCACGAGCCGGGCGCGCCCGGCCTCGAGCGCGGGCGCGAGACCGAAGAGCAGGCCGGTGACGATCGACACGAGGAGCGCGAAGAGCAGCACGGGCACATCCACGCGGCTGTCGGCGATACGTGGGGTGCCGCGATGCATCCTGACGAGGAGCCGTACGCCGATGATCGCGATGCCAATGCCGAGCGTCCCACCGACGAGGGCAAGCACGATATTCTCCGTCAGCACCTGACGAACGATGCGTCCGCGACCCGCGCCTAACGCGGTCCGCACCGCGAACTCGCGCTGCCTCGCCGCGGAACGCGAGAGCACGAGACTCGTCACGTTGGCGCACGCGATGAGGAGCACCAGCGCGACCGCGGCCATGAGGATCTCGAGCCCAGGCTTGCTGAACTTCACCGACATGTACATCAGTGGCACACCCGTCGCGCCGAGGCCGGCGTCGTCGGCGGGATACTCCGCGCGCAACTCTGTGCTTACGCGCTTGATATCGGCCACGCCCTGCTCGGTTGTGACGCCCGCTGCGAGACGCCCGACGGCAAACAGCGACGGCTGCGCGCGACTGCTATACGCGGCTTCCGCTCTGAACAGTCCAAGTGGCAGGACGACCTGCGGCGGCATGTCTCCCGCGCGATACGAGACACTCACGTCCGGCGCGAGCACGCCGACCACGGTGTACGCTTCGCCGTCGAGCAACAAGGTGCTGCCAACCACTGATGGGTCGCCGCCGAAGCGCGACTGGAAGAAACCGTTGCCCAAGACGGCGACCGGCGCTGCACCGGGCGCGTCGTCTGCCGGTGTCACGAGCCGCCCCAGCGCAGGCCGCGCGCCGAGGAGTTGGAGATAGCTGCCGCTCACGAGGGCGCCATCGACACGCTCGGCGTCACCGCGTCCGGTCATGGTGAACGAGGCGAACGGATAGTAGGCGGCGATATCAGAGAAGCTGCGCTGTCGCTGCCGCCAGTCCTCGAAATTCTTGTACGAGACGAGTGGGCGGTCGCTGCCGGGCCGCGTTTCCCACAGCATCACGAGCTGCTCCGGCTGGCGGTACGGCAAGGGCTGGAGCAGCACGGTGTGGACGACGCTGAAGATCGCGGTGTTGGCGCCGATGCCTAACGCCAGCGTGAGCACGACGACGGCGGTGAAGCCGGGATTGCGGCGCAGTGCGCGCAGCGCAAATCGGAGGTCCTGTTTCAGCACGACGAAATTCTCCTGGCGATGCTCGCGTCCGGCGCGGCGCTGATCGGCGGAGCGGCAGTCGCGGCGGGATTGGTCCACGTCGCCGAAGCGACGCAGCGCCTCGTCGCGCGCCGCTGAGACGCTCCACCCGCGCGCGATGAGGTACTCGACTTCCGCGTCGACGTGGAAGCGAAACTCGTCGTCGAGATCGGCGTCGATGTCGCGGCGCCAGAAGCGCAGATATCTGCGCCAGGCTGGAGACGGTTGAGTCACGCGGGCGCGGTGGTCGCGTTGAGCATACGGGCGACGGATTCTACGTAGCGTCGCCAGGTAGCGGTTTCGGCTTTCAGCTGCTGCCGGCCGGGGGTCGTGAGCCGATAGAAGCGGGCGCGCTTTCCCTTGTCGGAGAGGCCCCATTCGCTCTCGACGAGTCCACGTTCCTCGAGGCGATGGAGGGAGACGTAGAGAGAGCCGTCGGTGACGTCGAGCGTCCCGGCGGTGGAGTCGCGGATGACGCGAGCGACACCGTGGCCGTGGCGAGGACCCCAGGAAAGGGCTTTGAGGACGAGGACGTCGAGGGTGCCCTGCAGGAGCTCAACGGGCATCGGGATTCTAAAGAGTGTCTAGGGAATAAGGGCGGAGTTTCCTAGAATGTCAAGGGAATAGCCGGGGAGTATTAAAGAGCGCGAGGTACCAAAGGGCGCGGAGTTCCAAACTGCGCTGAGTCCCAAAGAGCGCCAGGTCCCAAACACCGCCAGGTTCCAAAGAGCGCCAAACTGCGCGGGTCATTCGTG
>DATEPP010000077.1:0-3377 GCA_035273165.1 Gemmatimonadaceae bacterium | reverse complement strand
CCCTCGCTGAAGCTCAGCGCCATCCACGGCTCAAAGTGTGAAATCACGCGGGGCTTCACGTCGGGATGCACTTGTAAGTAATAGTTCAACCCGTCGGCCCACGCGGTCATCAACGATTGCAGCCATGCGGGGCTCGCCGAGTACTCTGCCCGCAGCGTGTCCGGGTCGATGAAGAGCTTCATTCGCAGGTCGCGCCAGATCTCATCCTCGCCTTCCGCTTCGGCGAGCCGGCCCATGGAATTGATGAAGTTCGTCTCGACGCGATTGAAGTCGTCTTCCGCCTGTGCGTAGACGAGGCCGAAGACCGCGTCCGCGTCGGTCTTGCCGTGGATGTGGGGGATTCCCCACGTGTCGCGCGTGATCGTTACGTCCCGCGCCTCACGCTCGAGGCGCGCGCGCTCCGGATTCGGTGCCGAACGAGGCGCGGCGGACACCACGGACGCCGCGAGGATGAGAGCGAGCTTCTTCATGTTGGACAGATTCGGGAGAGACGTGCTAATGTAACGAATCGACACTCTGCCCGACGAGATCCGATGATGACACACGTGCGAGCGTTCATTCCAGCTGTCGCGGTCGCGCTCATGGCGTGCGCCTCGTCGTCTTCGACGCCAACCACCGGCGTGACATCGCCCCCGCCACCACCACCGTCGTGGACGCTCGTCTGGAGCGACGAGTTCGACGGCGCGGCGGGCAGCTCCTTCGATCCGACGAAGTGGGTCGCCGAGGTCGGCGGCAACGGCTGGGGCAACCAGGAGCGCGAATACTACACGACGCGCCCCGAGAACATCGCGCTCGACGGCAGCGGGCATCTCGTGATCACGGCGCGCGCCGAGCCGGCCACGTCGAGCTTCTCCTGCTGGTACGGCAGCTGTCGCTACACGTCAGCGCGGATCAAGACAAAGGGTTTGTTCTCCCAGACGTATGGCCGCTTCGAGGCGAGTATCCGCATCCCGCGCGGACAGGGTCTGTGGCCGGCATTCTGGATGCTTGGCGACAACATCGACGCGGTCGGGTGGCCGAAGAGCGGCGAGATCGACATCATGGAGAACATCGGCCGCGAGCCGAACACGGTACACGGGACGATGCACGGCCCGGGCTACTCCGGCGCGAACGGTATCGGCGGACCGTACACGCTCGCGAGCGGCGCGTTCGCCGACGACTTCCATCGCTATGCGGTCGAGTGGTTGCCGGGCCTCATCACGTGGTACGTCGATGACACGAAGTATTTCCAGGTGACGTCGTCGACGATCCCGAGCTCGGCGACGTGGGTCTTCGACCACCCGTTCTTTCTGCTCCTGAACGTCGCGGTCGGCGGGGCCTGGCCTAACGATCCCGACGCGACGACGACGTTTCCGCAGCAGATGGTGGTCGATTACGTACGGGTGTACAAGGCGAAGTAGGTGATAGGTGCTAGGTGTTAGGTGCTAGAACTGACCACTGTCGGCTGCCTATCACCTATCACCTATCACCTATCACCTATCACCTAGCACCTAGCCCTATCACCTAGCACCTATCCCAAACCTCTCGATGATCCTCTCCGCGACCTCCTCCGCCGAGAGCGACGTGTTGTCGATGTGCAAATAGTCCG
Source organism: Gemmatimonadaceae bacterium (assembly GCA_035273165.1). Classification (GTDB taxonomy): domain Bacteria; phylum Gemmatimonadota; class Gemmatimonadetes; order Gemmatimonadales; family Gemmatimonadaceae; genus AG2. The sequence continues at coordinate 1,789 of DATEPP010000077.1, read as the reverse complement.
GTCTGCCGGCGAGTCGGCCGCGCGAGTTGAGCTGATACTTATCATCGAGCTCGAGGAGTTGCCGCCGTGAGGCGGCGAGATCGCGCTTGAACGGCTTGGCCGCGAGGCGGAACTCCGTCTCGTTGCGACGGAGGCGCTCCTGTTGCGTCGTCTCGAGCTCGACGTACACGACGCGGCCGCCGCGTGCGCGAAAGATCTCGCTGTACTCCTCGACGACGGCATCGTCCGATGCAAGGTCGAACGCCCAGACGAAGGTGAAGATGATCCCCGGCAGATCGCTCGACGCGACCTCCTCGAGGATCCGCCGCCTGATCTCACCGACGAGGCGGCCGAACGGCGGCGAGCCAAACGGAAAGAAGGGGAGAATCAGGTCGATCGTCTGATGATTGTGAAAGAGCTTGAGCCCCGTGCGGCGCGCGAGCTCGTGCCCCACCGTCATCTTGCCGACGGCGGGCGGACCGATGATGAAAACGAGAGTGGGTTGGTGGTCGGTCATCGTTCGATGAGGAGCTCGAGCAGATGCTGATGGCCACGGCGACGTGCCCATGCCGCGGGCGTCGCCCATGACGGATCGTCGGACACGGTGCGCTGCGCGCCACGTGAGAGGAGGAATTTCACCATCTCGGTGCGTCCGGCGCGAGCGGCCCAGGCGAGCGGCGTCGACTCGTAATCGCGATCGCGCAGCTGAAGGTCAGCACCGCGATCGAGGAGCCAGGCCGCGGCCTCCACTGTACCCTCGTTCGCCATGATGTGCAGCGGCGCCATGCCCAGGCCGTTCATATCGTCTGGCTTCACGCCACGGTCGAGAAGGAGTTGAGCAGTCTCGTAACGCGGCTCTGGGTAGCGCAAGGCGTGCATCAATGGCGTGTACCAGCAGGCCCACCGCCAGGGAATCGTCGGGTCGGCGCCATTCCCGATGAGCAACTTCACGAGCTCGGGATGATCGTGATGGATCGCCTCGTAGAGGCCGGCCTGGGCGATTCCCGGATGCGCCTCGATCATCGCCAGCGCACCGGCAATGTCTCCGCGACCGCAGATCTTGAACATCTCGTTCTCGAGCTCGCGCCATTCGTTCGTCGACATGGTGTCACGCGGCGGCGCGGGCGGCCGCGGTCGCGCGATGGCATCCTCGAGTAGTGCAACCATCTCCGCGTCTTCCCGATCGCGTGCACGGGCAAGTGGGGTATCGTCGCCGAGTCGGCCCGACCACCCTTCGGCGAGCGGGTCGGCGCCGGCCTCGACGAGGAGCTTCGCCATCGCCACGCGACCTCCGCGCACGGCGTAATGCAGCGGTTGCATGTACGCGTACTCTGCGCGCGCGAGCGTCGGGTCGGCGCGCAGCATCTCGCGCACGGCGTCTTCGCGGCCCTCGTACACGGCGACGAGAAATGGCCAGGTATCGCGGCCCCAGATGCACTCGTCGAAGTCGCCGGGCCGCTCGATCACCTGCACATGGCGCTTGAGCTTTGCCCAGCTTGCGAAACCATGCTCGCGTGAGATCACCAGCTGCGCGTCGGCGAGGGTGGCCTCGCGTGCGTCTCGCGACAGGTGGCCGCGCAGGCGCTCGATGGCCATAGGGTCGGCGGCGCGAATGGCGCGCAGCAGCTCCTTGGCGCGCTTCTTCAGCTGCTCGAGCGACGGACGCGCCGGGAGCGACGGATGGGACTCGGACATACGATCTCCTTTCGCTGGCGCCCGCGTCCGCCCGACGGGCTGAAAGAAGATCGCGCGTTGTCTGCCTAACGAATCAGGTGGGCTCGGCCCTGTCCGCGGACGGGATGCGTCCTGC
>DATEPP010000076.1:0-5917 GCA_035273165.1 Gemmatimonadaceae bacterium | reverse complement strand
CATCGCGTCGTCCGGCGAGCGCGTCTCGGCGATGACCTCGCCGTAGGGGTCGAGGACCATCGCGTTGCCGGTGCGGATCTCGTCGTCGTCCGGGCCGACGCCGTTGGCGAAGAGGAGGAACATGCCGTTGTCGTGCGCCCGGCTCGGCAGCCACCGCATCAACCAGGCGCGCCCTTTCGTCCCACAGAGCTCGGCGTGGATTGCCGCGGGATCCTCGTGCCGCCGCGCCCAGATCGCCGGATCGACGGGCTTCATCGCCTTCGGGCTCACCGAATTGCACCCGCCGGTCTGGTGCGGCGCGAGCAGGATCTCGGCGCCAGCGAGCGCCGTCGCCCGCGCGTTCTCGACGATGTTGTTGTCGTAGCAGATGAGCACCCCGACGCGACAGCCGTGCGGGGTGTCGAACACCGTGTACGAGTTTCCGCTCGACAGAAACTCACTCACGAAGACATGCAGCTTGCGATGACATGCCCATTCGCCGTTAGGCATCGCCACGACGTAGCCGTTGTACAGCTGGCCATCGGCCGCCCGCTCGATGAGACCGGCGCCGATCGTCATGCCGTGCTCCCGCGCGAGCCCAAGCAGCACCTGCGTGCACGGCCCATCCGGCACGCGCTCCGACAACGCTTCGACCTCGGCGCGCGACAATTTCCGGATGTGCCAGTAGCCGGTCAGGCACATCTCGGGGAAGCAGATGATCTCGGCGCCGGCGCGGGCTGCTTCGTCGACGTAACGCCGCACGCGGCCGAGGTTGTACGCCTTGTCGCCTGGTGCGTGCTGGAACTGGACCGCCGCGACGCGGATGTTGCGCATACGCTCAATGTACGAGTTGACGAGGCCGTGATTTCACCGGCCGCGTCTTCTTCGTGGCGCCATTCTTCCGCGCCGGAGCCGGCGTCTCGACGAGCCTCCAGAACTGCTTGTCCCCGATCACGGTGACGGAATGCCCCTGCGCCGCGAGCCGGCGGACCTCCATCAGCTTCGTCCCGCCGACCGTCCCCGCAACCTGGAGCGCATTCGGGCGGCCGCGCACGAGCACGTCCGTCATCTGCCCGGGCTTGGAGTGTACGACGGCGCCCGCCTTCTTTGCCGCGAGAATAGCCTCGCTGCGTGGCCGGCTCAGGAAGCCGGTGAAGGAGACGCGCAGTCCCGACAGGCTCTTGACGCGTCCTGTCGGTGCCGGCGACGGGATGCGCTGGCGCAGGGCGTCGATCAGCTCGCCCGCGGCCTCGTAGCGCTTGCCGCGCGAGCCGAGGCAGCGGTGGATGACCTCCTTGAGGTGGTCGCTGCACGGGAGGCGGCGCACGTCCTTGCTCCGCATCGAGGCGGTGATGTCGCCGCGGAGCAACATCGCCGCGATGAGTCCGACCTGGTAGATGTCGTCGCGCTGCTGCCAGCGGCGGATCTTCCCCCACGCGATCTCCGTCGGTGCGTTGAGGACGTTGAACGCGTCTGCCGTGACGCCGCGCCGGCTGAGTTGATGTGTCGCGATCCCGAAGTCGCCGAGCTTGAGCTGCTCGTCCTTGCAGACGAAGACGTTGAAGGGCGTGAGATCGCGATGAAGCGCCTGGCCCCGATGCAGCGCGTCGAGCGCGCGGAGAATCGCCGCGATCTCGCGCCGCACGAATCGCTCCGATTGCGGCCCTCTGTTCTTGAGCCAGGCACCGACGTCGCCGTGCTCCGCGTACTCCATCGCGAGGCAGTAGCGCGTGCGGAGTCCGTCGACGATCGGGAACTTGTCGTACACCTGGAGCGCACGCGGCTCGCGGTCGAGGAGCTCGGCGAAATACGCCTCGCGCAGCCACGCCGAGATCCGCTCGCTGATCTTGACGCAGACGTGTGCCGGGAGCCCCTGCGCCGGCGTCACCGTCGCGAGATAGACCTCACCGAACCCGCCCTTCCCGATGAGCTGGTGAAGGTGATAGGTGCGTCCGCTCTCGCAACTGTACGCCGTCGGTGACTTAGGCTCCGATGAGGGCGGGTTGGATGTCGGCATGGAGCCTACTACTTGAGCCGCATCGCCGGCACTCGTCAAGTACATGCCATCCCTAGATGGTCATCAGCGGCCTCGCAATCGGCGCGCGACGGGAGCTTGGTCTGACTATGTCAGTTACGACAGGACGTCGCTACTGCGTAGCTCCTCGGTCAGCCAGCGTGCGCCGAACACGAACAGCCCTGACAGCGGGGCGAGGAGCAGCGACCGAACGAAGAGTCCGACCAGCGAGGATCCAGCGTTGACTATGGCGTTGCCAAATGCGCCGGGCTGTACCACGATGCCGATGATTTCGGCGAGCGCGCCGCCGACGAACAGCGTGGCAGCGACGATGATGCCGCCGCCGAGCCAGTTGTCGTCTCGCTTCCAGGTCACGAAGCCAAAGACATAGATCGCCGTGGCGAGCCAGAAGAGCGTCGTGAGAAGCGCGGTAAGAGCGCTCATCGGCGCGAGCTGCGTCAGCAGCTTGGCGAGTGTGCGCACTGCCGCGTAAGCCACGGCCGGGATGAACACCGACGGGCCTTCGTAATCGAATTCGATGCGGGGCTCGAGCTTCGGGGTCATCAACCGCCCTCGGGAGGGTGCTAGGGCAAAACGTCAGGGTGGCGTCATCGCGCACGGCGGGCGACGCGCGTCGCCCTCGTGGTCGACGACTCGCGATGCCCTCGCGAAACAGAATGTCAAAAACAGAAGAGCAAAGGGGATACGGATTTTACGGATCTGACCGATATCACGAATCGCTCCTCGGTACGGAGAGCTCCCCATCTAGCAGGACGTCCCGGCAAACGCGAGAATTCCGCAACGCTGGACCGTCCTCCTTCCGCCAATCGGACCATGTCCGCTCTCCTCGCCGAGCTGTTCGGAACCGCCATCCTCATCCTGCTCGGCGATGGCGTCGTGGCCAACGTCGTGCTGCAGCGCAGCAAGGGCTACAGCTCCGGCTGGATCGTCATCACCACCGGCTGGGCACTCGCGGTGACGATTGCCGTGTACTGCGTCATCAGCGTGAGCGGCGCGCACCTCAATCCCGCGGTCACGATCGCGCTGGCGACGATCGGGACATTCCCTTGGGCGAAGGTCCCCGGCTACATCGTCGCCCAGATCGCCGGTGGATTCCTCGGCGGCGTCCTCGTCTGGCTGCAGTACCTGCCGCACTGGGCCGCGACCACCGATGCCGACGCCAAGCTCGCCGTCTTCTCGACGATGCCGGCAATCCGCCGCTCCGGTGCCAATCTCATCGCCGAAACGCTTGGCGGCTTCATGCTCGTCTTTGCGCTCCTCGCGGTGATCTCGCCGGGCAACTTCGTTCCCGGCTCCGAGCTCTCGAAGGGCTTCGGGCCGATCCTCGTCGGGGCGATCGTCGCCTCGATCGGCCTCTCGTTAGGCGGGCCGACCGGCTACGCCATCAATCCGGCGCGCGACCTCGGACCACGCATCGCGCATGCGGTGCTGCCGATCGTCGGCAAGCGCAACTCGGACTGGGGCTACGCCTGGATTCCGATCATCGGGCCGATCATCGGTGGCGTGCTCGGCGCGGTCCTCTACCACGTTCTCTGGAAGTCATGAAATACATCCTCGCATTGGACCAGGGCACGACGAGCTCGCGCGCGATCGTCTTCGACCATGCCGGGTCGATCGTCTCCGTCGCGCAGAAAGAGTTTCGCCAGATCTTCCCGAAGCCAGGATGGGTGGAGCATGACCCTCGCGACATCTGGTCCTCGCAGGCGGGCGTCGCGGCCGAGGCGCTGACGAAAGCCAACGTTGCCGCGCGGGACGTTGCCGCGATCGGCATAACAAATCAGCGCGAGACGACGCTCGTCTGGGACCGCGCGACCGGTGAGCCGATCGCGAACGCGATCGTCTGGCAGGATCGCCGAACCGCCGGCATCTGCGACGGACTCAAGGCACGGAAGCTCGATCGCGTCATTCGGAAGAAAACGGGGCTCGTCGTCGACGCCTATTTCTCCGGCACGAAGGTGCAGTGGATTTTAGAGAATGTGAAAGGCGCGAAAGCTCGCGCTCGCGCTGGCGAGCTCGCGTTCGGCACGGTCGATTCGTGGCTCGTCTGGAATCTCACGGGCGGGCGAGTGCACGTCACCGACGCGAGCAACGCGTCGCGGACGATGCTCTTCGACATCGGTAAGGGTGCATGGGACGATGAGCTGCTGAAGATCTTCGGCGTGCCGCGCTCGATGCTTCCGGACGTTCGGTCGTCGAGCGAAGTATACGGCGAGACAACCCTCCTCGGCGCACCGATCCCGATTGCGGGGATCGCCGGCGATCAACAGGCGGCGCTGTTCGGCCAGGCGTGCACGAAGCCGGGGATGGCGAAGAACACGTACGGCACCGGCTGCTTCATGTTGATGAACACCGGCACGAAGCGCATCGCCTCGAAGAACAACCTGCTGACGACGGTCGCCTGGCGTATCGGCGACCGCACCGAGTATGCGCTCGAGGGGAGCATCTTTATCGCCGGCGCGGTGGTGCAGTGGCTCCGCGACGGGCTCGAGTTCTTTCGCTCGGCGCCGGAGATCGAGGCGCTGGCCAGGACGGTGCCGGACACGGGCGGCGTCTATCTCGTGCCGGCGTTCGCCGGGCTCGGCGCGCCGCACTGGGATCAGTACGCGCGCGGCACGATCGTCGGTCTCACGCGCGGAACGACCAAGGCGCACATCGCGCGTGCGGCGCTCGAGGCGATCGCGCTCCAGACGATGGACGTGCTGCAGGCGATGCAGGCGGACTCGGGGATCAAGCTGAAGCAGCTTCGCGTCGACGGCGGCGCGAGCGCGAATGATCTGCTGATGCAGCTCCAGGCCGACTTGTTAGGCGTCCCCGTCGTCAGACCGAAGGTAGCGGAGACGACCGCGTTAGGCGCCGCCTATCTCGCTGGACTGGCGGTTGGATTCTGGAAGTCGCAGGCGGACATCGCGAAGCAGTGGCAGGTCGACAGGGAGTTTGCGCCCACCATGAAAGCCCCCGCTCGGAAAAAGATTGCGAGTGGCTGGGAACGCGCCCTGGATCGAGCGAAAGCGTGGGAAGAAGCCTGAGCATCACGGCGCGACGCGCATCGGCGAGCCGGATCCCTCGACTTACATGGGCTCGTCCGCGCTTGGCCCGTAGATTTGCGGCACCGTCGACCCCATCGGTCGCAGATAGGTCGTGATCTGCCCGCGATGATGCACGATGTCGAAGAGGAAGCTCCACGCCATCGGTGAGGCCGATCGCTGTTTACCGAAAAATTCCAGCGTTCCGTTCCACCGATCCGCGGGCAGCGCGCTCCAGCGACGGATGACGTCCGCGCTCTGCTTCTCGTACGCGGCGACGATGTCTTTCATCTTCGCCGGCATCGACGGGGGCGCCCATTCGATCTTTCCCGTCTCGAGTGCCTCGATGAGCATCTTCTCCTCGCAGACGATCTGCCATGCGATCTGCTGCGCTGTGCGCGACTTCGGGTCGGGGCGATACTCCGACCCTTCCGGTATGCGCTCGAGCACCTTGCGGGTGGTTTCGGCTTCCTTGGTCCAGAACTCGGTGAAAAGTGATCGATCGTCCACGGTGCGTCTCCTCTCGACTCGACAGATGAAATGCGCGCTTCGTCCCTGAATCTGGTGACCCCGGCGACGGTCGCGCTACCTTGGTAGCCATGGACCGACTCCAGCACGACATTCGCATCGCGCTGCGGGGCTTCCGCCGCACGCCGTCGTTCACGATCACGGCAATCCTCATCCTCGCCGTCGGCATCGGTATGGCCGTCGCCATGTTCACCGTCTACGATGCCGTGCTCGTGCGCAACCTGCCCGTCCGCGCTCAGGACCGTGTCGTCGAGCTGTACACCTATCGCGGCGATCCGAAGACGGACTACTGGCTCCTCCGCGCCGATTTGCGCACGATCGCATCGGCGAGCCGAACGATGCAGGACGTCGG
>DATEPP010000075.1:0-1877 GCA_035273165.1 Gemmatimonadaceae bacterium | reverse complement strand
AGCCGATCACGCTAAGCGACGTGCAACAGCTCCGCGAGGCAATCGATCAGACCTGCGCGCGGCTCGTGATCGTGGATCCGTTCATGGCCTTCGCGGCGAGTGTCAGGATAGTTGCCGCTTAATTTGATCCGCTGAGCCGTGCCTACGAGCTTCCTGCTTGATTCGGGTTGAGCGTGACAGCCGGCGCTGGCGTCCAGTTTCTGGTTTCACCAGTCCAGCGTTCCGGATGCCGGCGCCGTGCGCGTTGATAGACGAGATGCCGTGCAGCGAGGATCGCCGCGTCGCGACCGAAGTAGCGGTCGTTCGGCGTGACGAAGTTCAGCGCCGAGTGCAGGTGCTGTTCGTTGTACCAGCGCACGAAGCCGCTCACCCACTGTCGAGCTTCCTCGATATCATGGAAGGGTCGATTAGGGAAGCCCGGTCGGTACTTCAGAGTACGAAAAAGTGATTCGGGAAATGGGTTGTCGTCGCTCACGCGCGGTCGACTGAAAGACGCGACCACGCCGAGGCGCTGAAGCGTCGCCAGCATCGTCGCGCCCTTCATAGGGCCGCCGTTGTCCGAGTGCAGGCGGAGCTTTGACGCGTCGACGTCGAGAGCCGCGCACGTTCGTTCGACGAGCAGCGCGGCGGCTTCGGACGATTCCGCGTCGAGCACCTGCCAGCCGACGATCCGGCGACTGTACAAATCCTCGAGCAGGTACAGGTAGTAAAACATGCCGCGTACCGGAGCCCGCAGGTACGTGATGTCCCAGCACCACACCGTATTGGGCGCCGCCGCCAGCAGTTCCGGCGGCCGATGGTGGGTTCGAGGACGCGAGTTCTCGCGATGGAGCAACATTCGCTCGGCGCGCAGCACCCGATACATGGTCGCTTCAGAAACCGTGTACACACCTTCGTCCGCGAGCGTCGGCACGACCTGCTTCGGCGACAGCTCGCGAAAGCGCGGGCTCGTCAGCAGCGCCAGCACGTGCCGGCGTTGCTGTTCTGTGATGCGGTTGCTCGGTCGACTCAGCGGCCCGCCGCGCCGGTCTTCCGTGGCGCCGGCCCGCCAGCGTTGCACCGTGCGCGTGTCGAGGCCGAGTTCGCGACAGGCCGCGTGTTGGCGTGCTCCGGCGGCCACGGCTTCGGCGATCAGCTCGAGGACTCGTCGTCGCTGTTCGACTCCGTGGAGGCGTCCTCGGCCCCCCACAGAGCTTCCGCTTTTTTTCGGAGCACCAAGAGCGCTGCCGCTTCCGCCAGCGCCTTTTCTTTGCGCCGGAGCTCACGCTCGAGCTCCTTCACACGCTTGGCTTCAGCCGATTTCGCGCTGCTCTTACGACCGCGCAGCGACTCCACTGCCGCTGCCTCCCACTCGCGTAGTTGCTGCTCGTGAAGCCCCCGGCTCCGCAGAAATTCCCCGAGCTCGGCTTCCGACAGCCGTTTCGCCTCGAGTACCGCCTCGAGCTTCTCCTCCGCGCGCCATTCGTCCGGCCGCCTACCTTCGGTCTTCGTCTTTGTCTCGTCCTGCGGGCGCCGTTTCACGAGGCGCAATCTACCCGCTTCACGCAGCCATCTCGAGAGCGTCGGCTGATTGACCCCGACCTCCTGCGACAGCGAGCTCGCGCTCCGCCCTGCCGCCATCTTCTGCACCATCGTCGCCTTGAACGATTCCGAATACTGCATTGCCGCTTCCGATCGCCCCCCGGGTCCAATCGGAACTCCTCTCGCGTGTTCGCTACGAGAGGCGGCAACTATCCTGAGACTGGGGGGTCTCTTGGGTTCACGCTGAGCCATCGCCAGCTGGCAACGCCTTCGCTTCAGTGCTTGGTCCAACAGGATGAGCGGAATCGTCACGTCCGCGCAGCACCTCCGGCATTGTGAACGACATGCTAGCGATG
>DATEPP010000074.1:0-11847 GCA_035273165.1 Gemmatimonadaceae bacterium | reverse complement strand
ACGCCCGCGCAGATGAGCTTCGCGATGGTCGTGACGCATCTCGCGCAGGGGAACGATTACCTCTGCGGGAAGATCGGCGGCAGCACCGCGCCGACGCGGGCGAAGATCGACACCACCGCGGGGAAGGACGCCCTCGTCGCGCGGCTCAAGGAGACGTTCCAGTTCTGCGATCAGGCACTCGCGTCGCTCGATGATTCCAAGCTCGCCGAGCCGGTGCCGCTCTTCGGAGGCAAGCCGATGGCGCGCGCGTCGATCATGACGCTCACGACCGCGGACTGGGCCGACCATTACAGCCAGGCGGCGATCTACCTCCGGCTCAACGGCCTCCTTCCACCGACGGCGAAGAAGTCAGGGATGTAGTTGAGCGTCCGCTAAATATCGTCGTCCTCTTCCTCGTCCACATCGTTCGCGCCGCGCAGCTTCCTGATCAGCGTCGGCGCGAACGACAGGGCGAAGAGCGCCGCCACGACGAGCCCCGCAACGACGAATGCGCGCTTGTCACTGCCGGTGATCCCGGCCAGCAATCGATCGCCGACATAGACGGCCGCGATCGTTCCGGGCAGAATGCCGACTGCCGTACCGGCAAGAAACGGAAGGAAGGGCAGGCGCACGACGCCGGCGCCGTAGTTGAAGATCCCGAATGGCATGATCGGGAGCAGCTGGACACGGAGCGTCGTGAGGAAGACGTTGCCATGCCGCAGTCCGTGCAGCTTGCCGTGGAAGCGTCCCAGAAGCCGTCGGGCAACGCCAGACCAGGCGGAGCGCGCGAGGAAATAGCCCGCGGTTGCGCCGATGAGCGACGCGACCAGCACGAAGATCGTGCCCCGCACCACCCCGAACACCGCGCCCGCGCCATACGCGAGTGGCGAAACGGGCGCCGCGAACGTTGCCAGCCCCGCGTAGACCGCGATGAAGAGCGGGCCGAGCCACGGAATGTCCTGAACGCGCTGCGCGGCCGCGTCCAGCTTCTGCGGATTCTTGAGATCGAAGTAGCCGTGCCGCCAGGCGACGACGACGAAGACAACGACCGCGATGACGGGGAGCGCCACACGCAGCCAGTCGGTCGGTCGGGCGGGCTCGTGATGATGCTCCTTCTCGCGCTTCGTAGCGTCTGGCGTCGACAATTGCTCTGGTAGGGCCACGGATGTTGAGTTATGACTGGTCGAGTGCGGTTGAGACGGGTAGTCATCCCAGAGCGATAATGATGCCTCGGAGACGGAGAAGACGGACGCGCGGAGTCGTGCGTGTTCGAGACCTAGTAATTGCGACGACGTTCCTCGCGCACGCGCCGCTGCTCGCGCAGGAGAGCGTCGGCGCGCGAGCGCGCTCGGCGGCGCGCACGTATCGCGAGCATAACGAGGGCGCGATCGTGCGCGAGTTCGCGGCGCTGCTCTCGGTGCCCAATCTGGCGTCCGATTCGGCGAACATCCACCGCAACGCCGCCCTCCTCCTCGGCATGCTGGAACGTCGCGGCTTCCGGAATACGCAAGCGCTCACCGTGCCGGGGGCACCACCGGCGGTGTACGGCGAGCTGCCGTCGAATCGGCCGTCGGCGCGGACGCTCGTGCTCTACGCGCACTACGACGGCCAGCCGTTGGACGCCAAGCAGTGGGCGTCGCCGCCGTGGACGCCCGTGCTCCGCGATCGGCCGCTGAACGAAGGCGGCAAGGAGATTCCGCTCCCGACCGAAGCCGCGGCGCGGGTGGATCCCGAAGCCCGCCTCTACGCGCGTTCCGCCGGCGACGACAAGGCGTCGATCATGGCCATCCTCGCCGCGATCGACGCGATGCGCGACCGCCATGTTGAGCAATCGGTAAACTTGAAGGTGTTCTTCGAGGGTGAGGAGGAAGCGGGCTCCGGGCATCTTCGCCAGATCCTCGAGACGTACCGGGCAACGCTCGCCGGAGACGCCTGGCTCTTCTGCGACGGCCCAGTGCATCCCAGCGGCCGTGGAGAGCTCGTCTTCGGCCAGCGCGGCGTCACGGGCTTCGAGCTCACCGTCTTCGGCCCGACGCGCGCGCTCCACAGCGGCCATTACGGCAACTGGGCGCCGAATCCAGCGGCCCTCATCGCGAACCTCATCGCGAGCATGCGCGACGATGACGGCCGCATCAGGATTGCCGGCTACTACGACGACGTTCGTCCCATCTCGACTGCCGAGCGCAGGGCCATCGCCGGCCTGCGGCCGTACGACGACACCCTTCGTGCGGCGCTCGGACTCGCGCGCACCGAGGCCAACAACGCTCCGCTCGCCGAGCGCATCATGCTCCCCGCGCTCAACGTGCGTGGGATTCGTGTCGGCGGCGTGCGTGAGACCGGGTCGAACACGATCGCGACGGAAGCATATGCCTCGTTCGATCTCCGGCTCGTGCCTGACGAAACCCCCGAGCGAGTACAGCGCCTCGTGGAGGCGCACATCCGGCGCCAGGGGTTCTTCGTCACGCACGACAGTGTCACGCTGTCGACGCGCCTCGCGCATCCCAAGATTGCGCGGGTCGAGTGGGAGCATGGCTATCCGGCATCGCGCGAGCCGATGGACGGTGCGTTCGGGCGAGCCGTGCTGGGCGCCCTCGACGACGGCGCGCCGGCGCCGCTCCTCGCCCTGCCGACGATGGGCGGGAGCGGACCGACGTATCTCTTCGAGCAGGTCCTGCGCGTGCCGATGATCACGCTGCCGATCGCGAACTACGACGACAACCAGCATGCCGCGAACGAGAATCTGAGAATTGAGAACTTGTGGAACGGCATCGAGACCTACGCGGCACTCCTCGCCGGCATCGGGGACCGATGGAGCCCACGGCCGGTGCCGTGACGGAGCGGGCGGACGCCGGCCGCGCTCTGCTCGCCGACCGGCTGCATTCCCTCGCCATCCATCTGCTGCGGCGCGTGAAGCGTGGCGACGAGGCGGCCGGACTGAGCGCGCCACGACTCTCGGCGCTTTCCGTCGTCATCTACCGCGGCCCGATCAGTCTCACCGAGCTGGCGAAGGCCGAGTCGGTCACCGCGCCAACGATGACGCGTCTGGTGCAAGCGCTCGTCAGAGCCGGCCTCGTGGAGAAGAGCGTGGATGCCGAGGACAACCGCGCCGTGCTCCTGCGCGCGACGGACATGGGACGACAGACGCTCGACATCGCCCGGGCGCGCCGGCTCGCCGCGCTCGAGGAATTGCTCTCGAAGTTGAACCATGACGATGTCGTGGCGGTCGAGCGCGCGGTGAACGTCCTCGAGCCGCTGCTGCGTGTCTAACGCCTAACGCGAGTAGCGGCGATGCCCGTCTGGCTCCGTGCGGTTCTCTTCGTGGTCGTCGTGCCGGGAGCAGTGGCCGGTTGGCTGCCCTGGTACGTCGCCGGCGCGCCCGCGGACATCTGGGCTGCGTCGCATGGCGCCTGGCGGCTTGGCGCCCTGTTGGTCGTCGTCGGCTGGGCGGTGCTTCTCTGGTGCGCCCGCGACTTCGCGCTCCGCGGCCGCGGAACGCCCGGACCATGGGACGCCCCACGGCATCTCGTCATGACCGGGCTTTACCGATTCACCCGCAATCCGATGTATGTGGCCGTTGTCTCGGCCATCCTCGGTCAGGCGATCTGGTTTCACTCACGCTCGATCGTCTGGTATGCACTCCTCGTCGCCACTGCCTCGCACCTCATGGTGGTCCTGTACGAGGAGCCGACACTGGAACGCACGTTCGGCCGCGAGTACGCCGAGTATCGGCGACGCGTGCGCCGGTGGATCTAGCAGAGAGTGGCGAGTAGGGAGTGGAGAGTGAACTACACCCTCGCCACTCGCCACTCGCCACGCGCCACTCGCCACTCGTTACGCTTTGAGGACGATCTTCTCGCAGTTGTCCTGCTTGTGGACGAACATGTCGTAGCCGCGCGGAGCGTCCTGGAGTCGCATCCGGTGCGTGATGACGAAGCTCGGATCGATCTTTCCCTCCTCGATGAAGCCGAGGAGCTTCTTCATGTAGCGCTGCACATGACACTGGCCCGTTCTGAGCTGCAGCGACCGATTCATCAGGGCGCCGATCGGGAACTTGTCGATCAACCCGCCATAGACACCGATCACGGACACCGTGCCACCGTTGCGGCACGACATGATCGCCTCACGAAGCGCGATCGGGCGGTCTGTCTCCATGCGGCTCATCTGCTTCGTGCGGTCGTAGAGATACTTGATGCCCGGCGCGTGCGCTTCCATGCCGACGGCATCGATGCATGCATCCGGGCCGCGTCCCGCCGTCATGTCGTTGAGCGTCTCGATGACGCTGTCGACCTGCTCGTAGTTGATGATCTCGGCGCCCGCTTTGTCCCGCGCCATCTCGAGCCGATACGGGAAGCGATCGATCGCGATCACCCGTTCCGCGCCTAACAAGAAAGCGCTCGCGATCGCGAACTGACCAACGGGACCGCATCCCCACACGGCGATCGTGTCGCCCGGCTTGATGTCGCACATCTCCGCGCCCATGTAGCCGGTCGGGAAGATGTCGGAGAGGAAGAGCACCTGCTCGTCGGTGAAGCCGTTCTCGATCTTGATCGGACCGACGTCGGCAAACGGGACGCGCGCGTACTCGGCCTGACCGCCAGCGAAGCCGCCGGTGAGGTGCGAATAGCCGAAGATGCCGGCGGGCGAGTGCCCCCACATCTTCTCCGCCATCCACTTGTTCGGATTCGAGTTCTCGCACAGCGAGTACAGCTCGGCCTCGCAGGCGGCGCAGACGCCGCACGCGATGGGGAAGGGCACGACCACCCGATCGCCGACCTTCAACTTCTTCACGCCGCGACCCACCTCGACGACCTCGCCCATGAACTCGTGACCAAGGATGTCGCCGCGCTCCATCGTTGGCACGAAGCCGTTATAAAGATGCAAATCCGAGCCGCAGATCGCCGTCGACGAGATCTTCACGATCGCGTCCTGCTGATTGAGGATCTTCGGATCGGGGACGTCGACGACTTCGACGTTGCGCTTGCCCATCCAGCATGTTGCCTTCATGTCGTGTGCTCCTGGTCAGCGGTCTGGTTGCGCGGGGTGCGGCATGCCTTTGCGGACCGTCGCGTCCGAGAGCACGATCTCGCCGACCTCCAGCACCTGCTTGAACGCGAGCAGATCGTCCTGAACCTCCTGCCCGGGCTCCTTGCGGAAGAGCTTGGCCATCTTCGCGCCGACCTTGCCCGCGACGCCGAATGGCGGCGTGTAGGTGAGGTCGACGTGGATCTCCGTGCCGCGGTTGCCGGGCGCGGCGTTGAAGCGCACCTCGCCCTCGTTGTAGATGTCCGCGTCGCCCTCGGAGCGCCAGGCGATCAACTCGTTAGGTACGTCGCGCGTCGTCACGGCGTCCCACTCGACGGACTTGCCCGCCGGCGCCTTCGCCACCCAGTGCGAGCGATTCTCCGACGTCACCGTCACCGACTCGAGATGCCGCATGAACCGCGGCAAGTTCTCGAAGTTGTGCCAGAAGTTGTAGACCTCCTCCGGCGACTTGTTGACGGTGATCGTCTTGCGGACGTGGATGCCTTCCTCCTCCACCTCCGGATTCACGGCCGTGTTGGGCGACTGCGCGAGCTGCTGCGCCGACAGCACGTCGAGCGCGAGCACTCCGAGCACCGCCGCCGTTGCAAACGTGGTCCGCCCGCGATGGTTCTCCCCATTCGAGTACACTTTGCCGAGCAAGGCCAGGTCCATCACGTCGCCGGCGACGCGCGACCAGACCCAGTTCGTCGGCTTCTGATTCGTGAGAATCCCGACGCCGCTCGTGAGCTCGCGCACGCCGAGTGCGCGCATGAGCACGGCATTGCCGTCGCTGTCGTCGATGCCACAGACCTTCGAGACGACACGCGGCATCAGGACTTGTGAAAGTCCCAAGCCGACACTGAACCAGCCGAGGAAATCGGCCAGCTTCTCGTTCGGACCTTTCGCCGCCCGCGGCTCACTGTACGTTCGGGGTCCCACCGCCGATCGCCGGCTCGGTTGCCGGCGCGTGACGCCCGCGTCCTGCCACTCGCCCGCGTCACCTTGCTGCCACCCGGTCTCTACCGTTCCCATGCGTGCCATCCTCTGCCTAACGGTGATGCGCCACTCGTCGCGCGACGTCCAAAGGGATCGCTTCACTGAGCAGGCAACATGCCGTGTCGCCGAGGAATGGCAGAATGGCAAGGGAGCGGTGCCGCGGATCGCGAGACGGCGTCAGTCGCGACCCACCGGTGTGAGCTGGAGGCGGGCGCGCACTGCCTCGGTCTCCGCGACCAGCCGCCTAACGATCGACGCCGCCGGTTCGCGCCGCGCCAGGCGAAGCCCCTGGCCCGCCCAGAGCGACAGAAACTCGGGCCGGTCCCATTTCGCCGCCTCCGTGCGGAGTGGCCGGGTGAGCGCGTTCTGGACCGGATAGCCGAGGTTGGCGGTAGAGCCGAGCGCTTCGACCTCGTCCATGAACCGGTTCGCGATCCCGCGCGCCGCCCGGCCACTGTACGCTCTCGTCACCCTCGTGTCGGTCTCCCGCGCATTGGCGATCGCGTTCTTGTAACTCTCGGGGATGCCGCACTCGTCGGCGAGCAAGAAGGCTGTGCCCATCTGAACGGCGATGGCGCCTAACGCGAGCGCCGCGGCGATCCCGCGTCCATCCATGATCCCGCCGGACGCAATGACGGGCACCCGTACCGCGTCGACGACCGCCGGCACCAGCGCCATCGTGCCGACGAGCGCCGCCTCGAATGGCGCCGCACCGAATGTCGCGCGGTGCGCGCCCGCCTCGCTCCCCTGTGCGACGAGCGCGTCCACCCCCGAGCGCTCGAGGGTGACGGCCTCGTCCACGGTGGTTGCCGTGCCGAGGACGAGCATGCCGCGAGAGCGCACAGCCTTCATCGCTGACTCGGGGAGAACTCCGAACGTGAAGCTGAACGCCGACGCGCCGCTCTCGAGCGTCGCAGCGAGCTGCGCGTCGAAGTCCTGGATGGGACGCGTCGGAATTGCGGGCTCAGGCAGCCCGAGCTCGGCATGGTACGGCGCGAGAGCATCGAGTGCGGGCTTCACACTCGCGGGCGGCGGTGCGGGAGGCACCGGCACGAAAAGGTTGATGCCGAATGGCCGCTGCGTGCGCTCGCGAACGGCTCGTGCCTGTTCCATAATCTGCTCCGGCGCCAGATACGCCCCGCCGATGAAGCCGAGCGCACCGGCGTTGCAGACGGCGCTCACGAGGGCCGGCGTGGTCGCGCCGCCCGCCATCGGCGCCTTGATGATCGGGTGTTCGACGCCGATACGTCCCAGAAGATCTGCCATGTGTGACGTCCGATGATGAAGCTGCTAGCCTTCCTGTCTGGTGCTTGAATGGTAGCTCCACTCGCCCCTACACCGCCCGAGATGGAAACGCTGACGTCGTCACCTGCCATCGATCAATGGCGCGCCGAGACACCGGGCTGCGCCCATCGCAACCACCTGAACAATGCTGGGGCAGCGCTCATGCCCCAGCCGGTGATCGACGCGATCACGGAGCATATCGAGCTCGAGAGTGAGATCGGCGGCTACGAAGCGGAAGACGCGCGAGCCGAGGCGATCGAGGCTGTCTACGCCGATATCGGAGCGCTCGTGCACGCGCCCGCGCGCAACATGGCGATCGTCGCCAACGCGACGGCGGGCTTCGTCCAGTCGATGAGCGCCTTCGACCTAACGAGCGGCGACGTCATCCTCACGAGTGGCTGCGACTACGTGTCGTATCAGATCAGTTTTCTCGCGCTGGCGAAGCGGCTCGGCGTGGTCGTGCGGCACGCACCTGACCTGCCAGAAGGCGGGATCGATCCCGATGCGGTGCGTGAGATGTTGCGCCGCGAGCGCGTTCGGCTCGTCCACGTCTCCTGGGTGCCGACCAACTCCGGCATCGTGCAGGACGTCGCCGCCATCGGAGCGGTCTGCGAGGACGCTGGTGTTCCGTTTCTCCTCGACGCCTGTCAGGCGGTGGGCCAGATCCCGATCGACGTGGGGAAGCTGCAATGCGATTATCTCTCCGTCACCGCGCGGAAGTTTCTGCGTGGTCCGCGCGGCATCGGCTTCATGTATGCTTCCGATCGGGCGCTGTCCCGCGGCGATCATCCGCTCTTCGTCGACATGCGCGGCGCCAAGTGGGTGGACGTCGATCGCTACGAGCTCGTGGACGGCGCGCAGCGGTTCGAGGATTGGGAGTTTCCTCACGCTCTCGTGCTCGGCCTCGGCGCCGCCGCTCGTTATGCACGCGGCGTGGGCGTCGAGCAGGGCGGTGGCCGCGCCGCGCGTCTCGCGTCGATGTTGCGTCAGGAGCTCGGAGCGATCGACGGCGTTCGTGTTCTCGACCGCGGCCGTGAGCAGTGCGCGATCGTCACGGTCGAGGTGAAGGGCCGTGATGCGACCGAGATCGTCGCCGAGCTCCGTCGGCGCCACATCAATACGACGGCAAGTCTGCGGTGGTACGGGCTGATCGACTTCACGGCAAAGGGAACGACGTCGGCCGTGCGCCTCTCGCCGCACTACTACAACACCGAGGCGGAGATCGAGTCTGCGGTTGGGCACTTCCGGGAAATCGTGGAGCGGGACGCGGGCTAGGGACCCCCTGGTAGTCATCCCGAGCGAAGCGAGGGATCTGCTTTTGGACTCTTCGCGTGGAGGAGACATCCCTGACGAGAGAGTCGAATGAACGCAGATTGCGCAGATGTCGCAGATTTCGCAGAGAACAACAAGAGCGCCGCAACGCCTTTTTCAAAGAGTCGTTGCCGCTCTTTCTATCAGCGGTGTCAGCGATGTGTCAGCGTCATCAGCGTTCCCCTCAGGGGCTGCGCCGCAGGGATGTTCGAAAGGCGGTAGTGCAGATCCCTCGTCGCTACGCTTGCGCTGCGCTCCTCGGGATGACATTCCTCCGCGTCCCACCCCGCTAATTAGTTTTCGGCCCATGAGTTCTCGGCTCCATTGGGCCAGCGCGCTCCTCGTGCTGCCGCTGGCCTTCGCTCGCGCGCAGGACTCGACCGCCTTCACCCACGCCGATTCGCTGCGGGGAAGCAACGGACCGGCGCGCGCCTGGTGGGACGTGACTTTCTACGATCTCCACGTTCGAGTCGACCCCGCCGATAGCAGCATTCGCGGATACAACGCGATCGTCTACCGCGTCGTCGGACCGAGCCAGGAGATGCAGATCGACCTGCGCGAGCCGCTCGAGGTGGATAGCATCCTGCAGCGGGGGCGCGTCCTCACCTATCGCCGTGATGGGGACGCGCTCTTCCTCACTCCCGCGTCCACGGCGTCGATCGGCTCGCGCGACAGCGTTCGCGTTTACTATCATGGCAAGCCGCGCGTCGCGAAACGCGCGCCCTGGGACGGCGGCTTCGTCTGGACGCGCGACAGTCTCGGTCACACGTGGATCGCGACCGCGAACGAGGGGATCGGCGCGAGCGTCTGGTGGCCGACGAAGGAGCTCCGCGCCGACGAGCCGGACAGCCAGCGGATCGCGATCACGGTGCCGAACGCGATCGTCGACGTCTCGAACGGACGGCTGCGCGGCACCACGGCAAATGACGACGGCACTCGCACCTTCGAATGGTTCGTCACGAGCCCGATCAACAACTACGACGTCGCCGTCAACGCCGGCGACTATACCCACCTCGGCGACAGCTACCACGGCGAGAAGGGAAAGCTCACTCTCGATTTCTGGCCGCTCGCCTATCACGCCGACACGGCGCGCAAGCAGTTCGAGCAGGTGAAGCCGATGCTGAAGTGCTTCGAGCATTGGTTCGGCCCATATCCGTTCTATGAGGACGGCTACAAGCTCGTCGAGACGCCGCATCTCGGGATGGAGCACCAGAGCGCGGTCGCGTACGGCAACGAATTCAAGAATGGCTACCGCGGCCGCGATCTGTCGGCGACCGGATGGGGGATGAAGTGGGACTTCATCATCGTGCACGAAAGCGGGCATGAGTGGTTTGGAAACAGCATCACGGCGCAGGATCCGGCCGACATGTGGGTGCAGGAGGGATTCACCAACTACGCCGAGGGGCTGTACACCGAGTGTCAGTCGGGGAAGGCGGCGGGCGCGGCGTACATCATCGGCAGCCGGCGGAACATCAGAAACGACCGCCCGATCATCGCCCCGTTCGGCGTCGAGCAGGAAGGCTCGGGCGACATGTATTACAAGACGGGCAGCATGCTTCACATGATCCGTCAGGTGATCGACGACGACGTGCGGTGGCGCGACATCCTGCGTGGCCTCAACAGCAACTTCTATCACAAGACAGTGACCGGCGCGGTCGTGCGCGCCTACATCAATCGCCGCAGCGGGATCGACTTCAATCCGGTGTTCGCGCAGTACCTGATGACGACGCGAATCCCCACGCTCGAGTACGTGCTCGCGGACTCCATCGTGCGCTACCGTTGGACGAACGTGGTTCCGGGATTCGCGATGCCGGTTCGGGTGACGATCGGCGGCGTGCGGCAGTGGCTCCGTCCAACGGAGATCTGGCGGACGACGCGCGTGTCCGGTGCCCGCCGCGGCGGCGAGCTCGTCGTCGATCCCGATTTCTATGTCACCACGCGCGAGTTGACCCGCGCCATTCCTGACGTGAGTTGAACATGCAAGTACTGAAGAGACCTGATCACGAATTACGCGAATGAACGCGAATCGCTCCTCGGCGGGTCAGGACTCCTTGCGCAAGAAGCCAGCATCAGCTCGCCGGGAGAGCGGAGCCGTCTCCGCTCAAGGAGCGATTCGCCCAAATTCGCGTAATTCGTGATCAGGTTTTCACACGGCTTCGATGCCTTCGAAATTTCCAGGTGCAGAATATGTCGATCAGAATTCTTTCAACAATTGCAGCGTTGCTTCTCCCCGCGGCAGCGGTCGCCCAGGCCCCGAAGGTCGGACCGGAGCACGGCGCGGTGCTCGTCGTTGGCGGTGGCTCGTTAGGCCCCGAGGTGCTCGGCAAATTCATCGAGCTCGCCGGCGGCCCGGATGCGCTCATCGTCGACGTGCCGACGGCCGGCGGAGACAGCGTCTACCCCGCGGATTGGCAGGGCACACGGTCGCTCAAGGCCGCGGGCGCGCGGCATGTCGTCGTGCTGCACACGATCGACAGGAAGCTCGCGGACAGCGACAGCTTTGCGACGGTGCTCAAGCACGCGGGTGGTGTCTGGTTCGAGGGGGGCCGGCAGTGGCATCTCGTCGACTCCTACGCCGGTACCAGGACCGAGAAGGCCTTCCATGATGTCCTCGCGCGCGGCGGCGTCGTCGGCGGGTCGTCGGCGGGCGCGTCGATTCTCGCGAGCTACCTCCTGCGAGGGGCGCGCGAAGGCAACACGATCATCATGGCGCCCGGCTACGAGCAGGGATTCGGCTTTCTCCGCGGTGTCGCCATCGATCAGCACGTCGTCGCCCGCGAGCGCCTCGCCGATCTCGCGGACTCGCTGTTGCCGCGCCACCCAGAGTTGCTCGGCATCTCCGAGGATGAAGGTACGGCGTGGCTCGTTCGCGGCGACACGGCCGAGATCATCGGACGCAACAAGGCGTTCGTCTACGGCGGCCGTGAGCCTAACGATCCAGGCAAGCCGTTCCTGACGCTTTATCCCGGTGACCGCTACGACCTCGGCGCACGCCGCGTGCTGCATCGCGCCAATGCCGAGTCGGGGGTTTCGTATTCTTTCATCGACTCGCTTTTCGGAGCGGGGGCAAAGGGCGCTGCGGCGGCCGTCCTCGTCGCGCGGAACGGGAAGGTGCTCGTCGATCGGTCCTACGGCATCCCTCCGCAAGCGCACTACATGCCCACGACCACCGTTCCCAACTTCCAGCTCGGTGGCCTGTCCGCCGGCTTCGACGCCATGGCCGCGCTGATCGCCGTGCGTGAGGGCAAGCTTTCG
>DATEPP010000073.1:0-2158 GCA_035273165.1 Gemmatimonadaceae bacterium | reverse complement strand
GCTGTCCGCACTGAGGCTGTCAGCCATCAGCAGTGAGCGACCTAACGGAGCTGTCAGCTTCAGTGAGCGCCCGCTTCGAAGTACCGCTCATGGATCGCACCCGGGACGGCGAGCCCAGAGGCGAGACGCAAGCTGACAGCTAACGGAATCAAGAGAACTACTTCAGCTGCGAGCGGGCTGACACCCTCACACCTGAAGCTGGCTGATAGCTCAGGTAGTTCTCTTGATGCTGCGAGCTCTCGGCTTGCCTCTCGCTTCTGGGCTCGCCGTAGGGGGCGCGATGCCAGTATCGCGCGCCGAAGCCTCCCGAAATCTCGAAGCTCAAAGCAGATCCCTCGTCGCTACGCTTGCGCTCCGCTCCTCGGGATGACATTCCATCCCCCGTCCCCCGTCTCCCTACTTCAGCTCGGACACCAGCGCGCCGGGCCGCGCGCCCGCGATCATCGCGTCCAGCACCGGATACACGGCGCCGACGTTGCTCCCCGGGTGACGCGGATCGATCACGTCGTGTGGGAGACGCAGCGAATCCGGTAGCTCGTAGATCTGCGTCAGCGTGCCGCGACGCTGCCAGGCGCGCGCGAGATCGATCGCCGCCCCATTGGCGATGGTGTGATCGTGCGCGTTGAGCAGCACCGAGACTTCCTTCACTGCCGCCGCGTCCTCCGCCGCCGACTTGCGCACCGCGACGCCCAACTTGAGCGTTTGCGCAACAGCGCGCGTCGCCCAGCCCGGCGCCCGGTCCGGCTCGGTGCTGTCGCGCGGCGACGCCCGGGTCACGTTAGGCACCCTCAGGGCGATGCGCAGCACGGCGCCGTGCAGGAGCGACGGGACGTGGGTCACCTCGAGCGCCGGCGCGACCAGCACCACCCGGTGCACGTCGCCGCGGTACTGGCCAACCCACGCCGCGATCGTTCCCCCGGCGCTGAGCCCCGAGACGATCACCGTGTCGCCGAGTCCGTTCGCGACGTCCACCGAGCGGTCGCCCAGGTCGCGCAGCTCCTCCGCCGTGAGCGATCCCAACGCAGCGACATTGCCCGTCTTCTCCGCGTGATGAGGCAGTCGCGGCACGAAGACGTTGTCGCCCTCCTCGAACAGTCGCTGCGCAAACGGGAAGTACTGCAGGGGCGAATCGGTGAGCCCATGAAAAAGCACGACGACCCGGGGCGTGCGATGCCCATGCGAGAGGAAGATCGAGCCGCCGCCCGGGGCGACGATGCTGTCCTCATGGGCCTGGATTGCCGCGACGCGCGCCACGGCCGCCGAGAAATCCGCGATCGGCATCGGATGCGCGCGCAGATCCCCCAGTCTCGTCGGCGTGAAGGCGACGAGGCCGAAGAAGAGAACGACGGTGTGCCAGGCGATACCGATGGGCATGGAGAGGTGATTCGTCTACAAAGACACGCCCCAACCGCATGTGGTCACGCGCGACCAACGGGTCTCTCGATACCCCGCGGTCAACGGAACGGCTCGTGCTTAATGGGCGAACGATGCCATACATGTCGAGCGCCCAACGATTGGTACGGATCCTCGCCAGCGCAATGTTTCTGAGCGGCGCGAGCGGCTGTGTGCTCGCTCGGCCCGCGCGCAGCGTCGTTGGGAGCGCGCCCGTCACGCTCGGCGCGCGGACCGTCGTCTTTCCCAGCCGATCGGGGAGCGAGATTCGCGCGTGGCTCTCCCCAGGTAAGAGAGGGTCGGGGGCCGTCCTCCTCCTTCACGGAATGGGAGGGAACCGCGCGAGCATGCTCGCCCGCGCAGCGTTTCTCCATCAGGCGGGCTTCACGATTCTCGCGCCCGACTTCCAGGCTCACGGCGAGAGCCCGGGTCGCCACATCACCTTCGGAGAGCTCGAGAGTCTGGACGCCGAGGCCGCGCTCGCTTTCCTGCGCGCATCTGCGCCCGGCGAGCGCGTCGGTATCATCGGAGTCTCGATGGGCGGGGCGGCGACTCTCGTTGGAGCGAAGCCACTGGCAGTGGACGCACTCGTCCTGGAGTCAGTCTACCCGACGTTCAACGACGCGGTCGCTGACCGGCTGCACGTCTGGTTCGGTCCCTTCGGCTTCCTCGGCAATGCAGTCGCGCCGGCGCTCATCCAGCTCGTAGCACCACGCATCGGTGTCGATCCGGCACGGCTGCGTCCGATTGACGCGATCTCCGGCGT
>DATEPP010000072.1:0-42938 GCA_035273165.1 Gemmatimonadaceae bacterium | reverse complement strand
ATTGGGCGAGGCAACGTCGAGCCGTGGCGTCACGGGAGCGTTCACGTGTGCTTCACCGCGTGCCCGCCGAACTCGTTGCGCAGCGCCGCGATCACCTTTCCGCCGAACGAGTCCGTCTGGCGGGAGCGGAACCGCATGAGGAGCGACAGCGTGATCACCGGCGCGGGCGTATCGGAATCGATCGCCTCCTGTACCGTCCACCGCCCCTCGCCGGAATCCGCGATCCATCCTTTGAGGTCGGAGAGTGACGCGTCGCGCGCGAACGCCGACGCCGCGAGCTCGTTGAGCCAGGACCTAACGACGCTTCCGTGCTGCCAGACTTCCGCGATCTGGTGCAGGTCGAGCTGCGGAAAGTCCTTCGACGCGTGGAGAATCTCGTAGCCTTCGGCGTAGCCCTGAAGCAGCGCGTACTCGATGCCGTTGTGCACCATCTTCACGTAGTGGCCCGAGCCGCTCGGTCCCACGTGCGCGTAGCCGTTCTCGGGCGCGAGCGCGCGGAAGATCGGCTCGCAGTGCTTCACCGCGGCGTCGCTGCCGCCGACCATGAGGCAGTAGCCATTCTCGAGTCCCCAGATTCCGCCGCTGGTGCCGCTGTCGACGAATTCGATGCCTCGCTTCGCGAGCGACTGAGCTCGGCGAATCGTGTCATGGAAATTCGAGTTGCCACCATCGATGATGATGTCCCCTTTGGACAGACTCGGCACCAGCGCCTCGATTGTCTGCTCCGTGGGATCGCCGGCCGGCACCATGATCCACACGACACGCGGTGACATCAGCTTCGCGACGAGTTCACCAAGATCTTTCGCTGGAGTCGAGCCCATCTTCTGATACTTGGCGACGACGTCGCTGCTGCGATCGTACACGACAGTCTGGTGTCCTTTGCGCATCAGCCGCTCGACCATGTTGCCGCCCATGCGGCCCAGGCCGATCATTGCCATTTGCATGTCGTAGCTCCTTATCGTATTCCGTCAGTCACGACCGATCAGAGAGCGAATCCTAATCCAGCCAGCGATTCGGCGAGCGCGGTCGCACTCGTGAAGTGAATCGTCTGCATGCCGAGCGCGCGCGCCGGCGCGAGATTCTGCTCGCGGTCGTCGACGAAGAGGCAGCGCGCGGGTTCGGCCTGTGTCATGCCGAGGACGCGTTCGTAGATCTGGCGCGTCGGTTTGCGGACACCGAGCCAACAGGAGCTGAAGAAAACGTCGAACAGACCGCAGAGCCCAAAGCGGTCGATGCGATGCTCGTTCAGCTCGCGCGATTCATTGTTCAATGTCGCGAGTCGTACGCGCGTCGGTTGGCCGCGCACGCTCTGTCGCAGGCGGCGAACGACGTCGAGGCTCTCCGGCCACGGTGTGCTGAGCCCGAGCATGAAGCGCCTGAAGTCCTCTCGGCTGAAAGAGCGAGGCGTCCAGAACACCGTGACGTCGAGATATTCGTCGAGCGACAGATCCCCCGACTCGAACGCCCCCACGGTTTCCTCGTGGCGGTACTGAAAATCCTCACCGTCGAGCTGGAAGCGTTTGACCGCCTCGCCGCGCTGTTCGCGGTCCCATCCGTTGGAGCCGAGCACTCCGCCGATGTCGAAGAAGATCTGATTGATCGCCGTCATCCCATGAGCACGGCCCGGGCCGGCGCGCCATCCACGCCTTCGAGGAGCAGCGGCAGGCAACACAGCTCGTACTCACCGGCAGGCGGCTCGGAGAGGTCCAGCCCCTCGACGATCACCACGCCGCGGGAAAGTAGAGTCTTGTGGGTCCGATGATGTCCGGAGTGGAACTGCTCGATGGAGAGATAGTCGATGCCAACCAGCCGCACGCCGAGCGAGACCAGATACTCGGCCCCGTCGGGAGCGAGATAGGTATAGTCGCGATGGAAGTCGCGCTCACGGATGTAATGCGAGTTGCGCGTCTTGAGCAGAACACGCTCATGTCCCGCGATCGGTTGCGAGCGGAGGTACGCCTCGGTTACCGCCATCACGTCGTCATCGAACGCGATGACGAGCGCCGGCCCAACGAGCGCATCGAGCGGGATGCGATCCACGCCGGCGCCGCCAGGAATCATGTGCAACGGCGCGTCGACGTGAGTGGCGGTGTGCGAGCCGATCGAGAGCAGCGAGACGTTGGAGCTGCCACCGCGCGACATGTCCTGCTGCAGCTCGATGTGGATCTCGGGATTCCCCGGATACACCACGCCGCCATTCTTCACGGGCACAGAGATATCGAACAGCTTTCGAGGCATCGGTCGAGACGTTGAATGATGCGTTCAAAAGCTAGTTCGATCGGGGCGCTTCGGCGATCTCGGCTGGCGCACCGGCCTCGAGAATCGGGTCGGCAACGAAATATCCACCGGCAGCGCGCACAGTGTGCGCGACCTGTCGGCGCAGCTCATCCTGCGCCGACTGAACCGCTTCGCGACTCACTCGAAAACGACGGCCCGATTCGATGACGAAAAGATCGCAGAGCTGGATCTCGTGCTCCGCGAGCGCGACGCCACGCTCGTCGATGAGCCGTTGCGTCCGCGCCAGCACGCAGCCCGTGGCGAAGAGCTCGATGGCCATGTCGGCGAGACGCTCGAGCTCCTGCTGCCGCTCGACGATCTCGGCTCGGTAATGCTGGATCACGCGCTCGGCGACGGCGCGCAGCTCGGCGACATGCTTCTCGAAGTAGCGCTTGTGCGTGGCGAGGCGCTCGTCGAGCGCGACATCGAGCGTCGGGGTTGCCCCCAGCGCGCTTCGCAGCCGCGAGGCCGCGAAGCCACTGATGAGACCAAGATTGCGCACCGGCCTCCGCAGCGCCGAGCCGATCTCCTTCAGTCGCTCAGCGGGCCCCTGGATGCCGTTGAGCGCGATGAACAGACGCAGAATCTCGTTGGTGCCCTCGAAGATCCGATTGATGCGCGAATCACGGAGCCAGCGTTCGTACGGATAGGGCTTCACGAAGCCGCGGCCGCCCGCCACCTGCACGAGCTCGTCCGCGGACCGCCAGATCATTTCGCTCGCGAAGACCTTGCAGCACGCCGCTTCCAGCGCCCAATCCTCGGCATCATCGCCGACGCGCGACGACGACGCGAGCATCGCGAGAACACCAAGCATCGCGTCGGCGGCGTAGATATCGGAGGCGACCCGAGCAAGCTTGCGTTGAGTAATCTCGAAATCGGCGATCGGCCGGCCGAACTGGACACGCTGTTCGGCGTACTCGGTCATCTCCGCCGCGATCTGCTTCGTGCCGGCGGTGCAGCCTGCGGCAAGCGTTAGGCGACCGCCATTGAGCACGTGAACCGCGACGCCAAATCCCTTGCCGACGACGCCGAGGACGTGATCAGCCGGCACCTCGAGCTGCTCATAGACGAGCTCCGCCTGCGTCGAGCCCCGAATGCCCATCTTTCGAATGAGGCGATCGACGCGGAAACCCGGCATGTCCGGCCGGATGATGAACGCGGTGGGACGCTGAACGGTCTTGCCACCGCGCTCGACGTCGGTCTGGGCGAAGGTCGCGATGACGCCAGCGCGATGGCCATTGCCGATCCAGAGCTTTCGGCCGTTGAGAATCCAGCGTGATCCGTCGGCGCTGAGACGGGCGGTCGTCTTGATGTGCTGCGCGTCGGAGCCGGTCTCCGGCTCGGTGAGCGCGTAGGCGGCAAGCGTCTCGCCGCGCGCGAGCATCGGGAGATAGCGCGCTTTCTGCTCGGCATTGCCGAAAAGGACGATCGCCTTGGATCCGAGCCCGCAGTGCACACCCACGAGCACGGCCAGCGATCCGTCCGTTCGTGACAGCTCACCGAAAACCCGCGCGTATGCGGTCATCGACAGACCGAGGCCGCCGTACTCTTTGGGAATCGACAGCGCGAGAAACCCAGTGCGCGCGAGGGCTCGAATGACGTCGTCGCCGATCGTCTCCTCCTCGTCGAATCGAGCGGAGTCGATGAGCCCTTCGTGCTGCATCTGCCGGAGATCGTCGATCAACCGCCGAACGACCCGCGCCTCGGCGGCGTCGGTTCGATCCAGAGGCGCCGGGTAGGGGAAGAGGAGTGAATCGTGGAGGGCTCCGGCGAAGATGCCGCGGACGAAGGAAGGCATTAAGAGGGCAAAGGCCGAGGGCAGAGAGCGCAGAGAGTGAACGACAAGCGAGAGGAGCGGGAGCGAGCGCAAAGCGCGAGCGACTTCAAACAGACTTCGCTCCGAGCGCAAGCGAGGAGCGTCCATTCTTTACAGGCGCGCTACGCGCGCCTGTAAGGAATGGGTAATGGCGACCACGTGGGCTTTCCAAGGGCGTTGTTGCACATTTCCTTAGGTCCGCATGCGCGCCCCTCGCTCTCTCGGCACCATTCTCCTGCTGGCGCTCGCGCTCGTGCTCGTCGGCGTCCTTGTCTTTCAGGCGCAGGACGCGGCGCGATCGCAGCAGCGCATCGCCGAGGCGACGCTCAACGACTACGCCTCCTTCGCCGACTGGCAGCTGACCCAGCAGGCGAAGAGCAGTGTTCTGTCGTCGGTGATCACGTCGCTGAGCGCTCAGGCATCGCGCGTCGACCCGCGTCGGCTTGCGGAAACGATGCTCTCGCCCGAGCAGGCCGAGGCCGCCGCGCGCGAGATTACCGAGCCGTGGTGCCAGTGCTTGGGCGGCGTGCAGTATTTCTTTCGCTACGACTGGGCGGACGGAACCTTCCGCACGACTGCCAACGAGCTTCCAGACCCCGCTCTTGCCTGGGCGCGCGACACCGTGGCGAGCTACGCGAAATCGCTTCCGCCGATCAGCGGCCCGCAGCCGACGACGTTCGGGTCGCCCGATGCCGCATTCGGCGCGCTGCGGCCGCTCAACGTGGTGGTGACGAGTGACTCGTACGGCATGATCGTCGCCGACACGACACGCGCGCACGTGCCCGGCGAGGCGTCCGTCCCGCAGCTTCTCGTCTTCGTCGTCGTGCGCGAGCCCAGCGCGGGACACCCGGTGGTGATCTACGGCTACGCGACGGACCCACGCACATATCTGGGTCCGACGCTGCGCCTGATTCACCAGCGGAACGCGCTCCTGCCCCCATCGCTACTCAAGAACACCACTCCGGATTCGATCCTCGCGATCTCGGTGAGTACCATCGAAGGTCGCGAGATCTACCGTTCCCCGGCGTACTTTCCGTCGCGTTACCGCGCCGCCGACACCCTCGAGCCGAGGTTCGGCCGCCTGGTTATGCACGTCGGCCTGCGACCCGAGCTCGCGTCACAGCTCATCGTCGGCGGACTGCCGCGGTCGAGGCTTCCCCTCCTCGGCGGCGTCTTCGTTCTCACGGCTGGCCTCCTCGCCGTCGCGCTGCGGCAGCTCTACCGGCAGCAGGAGCTGGCGCGTCTCCGCACCGAGTTCGTCTCCGGGGTATCGCATGAGCTGAGGACCCCGCTCGCTCAGATCCGCTGGTTTGCCGAGCTCCTGCATCTCGGCAAACTGCGCTCGGACGAGGAACGTTCGCGCTCGGCGGGAATCATCGACCAGGAAGCGCGGCGGCTCACCTACCTTGTCGAGAATGTGCTCAACTTCTCGCGCGCCGAGAAGGGGACGAATCGCGTCACTCCCGAGCCGCTCGACCTGGACGCGGAAATCCGCGACGCGGTGGAGATGTTTACGCCGCTCGCCCGATCGCGGCGCATGACGCTCCGCGCGGCGCCCGCGGGACTCACGGTGACCGCCGATCGGAACGCGCTTCGTCAGATCTTGCTCAACCTCCTCGACAACGCGGCCAAGTATGGTCCGGCCGGTCAGACGGTCACGGTCGGGAGCCAGCCGTCGCCAGCGATGGCGGGATCCCGCGTCCGCATCTGGGTCGAGGACGAGGGGCCCGGTATTCCGCCCGGTGATCGCGTCCGAGTCTGGGAGCCATACGTCCGGCTCAATCGCGCCGCCGAATCGGCGACTGGCGGCAGTGGGATCGGGCTGTCCGTCGTGCGCGAGCTCGTTGCACTGCAACATGGAGCGACCTGGATCGAAGCGGCGGGCGTGGGCGGCGGCGCGCGCGTCGTCGTCGAGCTTCCATCGCGGGCCGGAGCCGAGGTCGCGGCCGGACCCGTGCCCGAACATGAGCATGCACCAGTGGCCAGCGAACCCTGATGGCAGAACAACAGGGAAACATTCTCATCGTCGAGGACAATCCGGATCTCGCGTACGGGCTGCGTACCGGCCTCGAAATCGAGGGATACGAAGTTGCCGTCGCGGAGGACGGGGAGACCGGACTCGCGCGCGCCAAACAGTGGCTGCCGGACCTCGTGATCCTCGATCTGATGTTGCCGGGAATGGATGGCTATCGTGTGCTTCGGAGCCTGCGCGACGACGGGCTCGAGATGCCCGTGCTCATCCTTACGGCTCGCGGTCAGGAAGCCGACAAGGTGCTTGGCTTTCGTCTCGGGGCGGACGACTATGTCACGAAGCCGTGCGGAGTTCTGGAGCTGCTTGCGCGCGTGGGTGCTCTGCTGCGTCGCTCCCGGATGTCCGAGCGCGGCGTCCACGCAAGCGGCGAAGCGGTGGAGCACTTCGGGGACGTGGAGATCAATCCCGCATCCCGGACGGTTACGCGCGGAGGTGAGCCGGTAGCGCTCAGCCCGAAAGAGTTCGATCTTCTTCTCACGCTCATTCGCCGGCGCGGAGCGGTGGCGTCGCGTGTGGAACTCCTCCGGGAAGTCTGGGGGCATCGAGTTGAGGTCATGACCCGAACGGTGGACATTCATATCGCGGAGCTGCGGCGGAAGCTCGAGGACGACCCCTCAGCACCGCGGCACATTCTCACCGTCTGGAAAGCCGGCTACCGGCTGGAGCCATGATGCCGAGGACAACACGCAGAGTGCGCGTGCAGCGAACCTTTGCGCGCCTGGTTGGCATTGCGATCGGCGCGGTGTCCTGTGCCCGATCGCCGGCGGCGGTGTCGCCGAATCCGGCGGCGGTGCCGCAGGCGCAACGAACCGACCCGACCAACGGCGTCGACGTCATTCGCGCCATGCACGATCGGTATGCGTCGGTGTGGTACAAGACGCTCACCTTCTCGCAGACGACGACGATCACGCTGCCGAATGGTGGCAGCCTGCAACAGCAGTGGCTCGAGGCCGGAAAGTTTCCCGGTCGCCTTCGCATCGATACCGACACAGCGAATCGGAGCGGCGTCATCTACGCCGGCGATACGATCTACCGTTTTACGAATGGCAAGCTGTCGGCGGCGAACGCGGACATGAACGAGCTGCTCATCCTCGGGTTCGACGTCTACACGCAGCCGGTCACGCGCACCGTGGACGTGCTCCGCGGCCGCGGGATCGACATGGCGAAGCTCTCGCGCAACACGTGGGAGGGACGTCCCGTGTTCGTCGTCGGCGCGGCCGCCGGCGACACGGCCTCGAAGCAGTTCTGGGTCGACGCCGAGCGGCTGCTGTTCGTTCGGCTCGTGGAGACGGTGACGACGCCGAGCGGTGCGCGGCGCGCTGATTATCGTTTTCTCAACTACGTGCCGCACGGCAACGCCTGGGTCGCGGAGGAGGTGGTCGGTCTGCGCGACGGCAAGCCGAGCCTCCACGAGGTCTACGCGAACGTGCGGGTCGACGTGCCGCTCGACGACGCGACCTTCGACCCGACGCAGTACGCGACGTTCACGCCCTGGTATCGGCGGTGACGCCGTGGCCGCCGCCGACTCGTTAGGGAATCCGGTTGCGCCCGTCGATCGCGGGCACCTCGAGCGTCTGGCAACGCGATTCGGCGCGCACTTCGTCATCCAGCTCATCGACATCTTCATCGCGCAAGGCCGGGAGCGGCTGACCGCGGCCGAGCACGGGATTGCCGAGGGAGACGTGACGGCGGTCGTCGCTGCCGCGCACGCGTTGAAATCGAGCGCGGGCAACCTCGGCGCAAAGCCGTTAGGCGAGTGCGCCGCCGAGATCGAGCGCCGTGGTACCGCGGGCGCGGCGGTGCCGGCCCTGGCGCCGCTCGTCACCACCCTCAACAGCGCCTTCGCGAAAGCGTGCGATGCGCTCGAGGCGCTCCGCCGCGACGTCGAGCGAAGAACGGTCTGAAATGGCTATCAGTGCATAGCTGATAGCTATCTGCGAATCTGGAACGAAGCGTTGATTGGGGAGGTGGTGTGCACTTGCCACTTCTCACTCGCCGCTATTGCACTGACCAACGCTTTTTCAGTCGCTGACAGCTAGACCGTCAACCAAGACGCGTAGCTATCAGTCGAAGAAGTGGGGGAAGTGGAACGTGGTCAGTGGTCAACGACATCACCCATCAATGCTTCGTTCCGAATTGGCAGATAGCTATGGACTATGGACTGATAGCTGTCAGAGCCTCCTCGAGTCGCGTGCCCAGGGCAGCCGCGTCGGTGACTGGTGCGTCGCAGGTGTAGTTCCGGCAGACGTACGCCGTCGCGCGGCCGCCGGGGGCGGGACGATCCGCGAGTAGCGGAATTTCCGCGGTCGCGCGAGCGTGGCCGCCCGCGAGCACGAGCGACGGGACGTAGCGCTCCGCGGCAGCGCGCGTAAGCGCTCGGAAATCCTCGGACGCGGGGTCGCCGACGATCGCAAGCTCCACCGCGCCACGCACGAGGAGATCGCCGACGCCTAACGCGTGACCAAATGCCGCGGGATGGCGGGCCATCGGCTCGGCGAGCGTCTCGAGCACGTACGTCGCGCGACGGCGCATCGTCTCATCCTGCAAGAGGTCCGCGAGCCGAGCGAGAAGCTCGGCCACGAGCGAGGTGCCGGATGGCGTCGCGTTGTCGGTCACGTCGCGTGGCCGCGTGACGAGCGTCTCGTGATCGCTCGGCGTGTCGAAGAATGCGCCGGCGTCGTCGTCCCAGAACCAGGTGACCGCGGCATCCGCGAGCGTGCGCGCGCGCTCGAGCCAGATCTCGTCAAAGGTGAGCTCGTAGAGCGAGAGCGCGGCGAGGCCGAGCGCGGCGTAGTCTTCGAGGTAGCCGGTGAGCTTCGCGACGCCGCTCCGGTACGATCGATACACGCGGCCATCGCGCACGAGCGCGCGAAAGAGAAACTCCCCGTGACGTACCGCATCGGCTCGATACGGCATCCGGTCGAAGGCCCGCGCCGCTTCGGCAATGGCACGTACCATCAGCCCATTCCAGGATGCGAGAATCTTCTCATCGCGACCGGGCCGCACCCGCGCACCACGCGCCGCGAGCAGGGTATGCACGGCGGCGGCTATCCGCGCCTGCAGCTCTTCGACGCCAACCCCGAGCCGTGCCGCGACAACGGCGGGATCGTTGGGCACGTGAAGGATGTTCTTCCCCTCGAAGTTGCCTGTCGCCGTGACGCCCCAGTACTCGGCGGCGAGCGGCGCCTCGCCGCCTAACGCCGCGTCGAGCTCGGCGCGCGTCCAGACGTAGAACTTGCCTTCGTGCCCCTCGCTGTCGGCATCGAGCGAGGCGTGGAAGCCACCGTCGGCGTCCGACATCTCCCGCAGCGCCCAGTCGATCGTCTCCTCGACGACCCGACGAACCTCACCGTCTTTCGTCGCCTGCCAGAGGTGGACGCCGAGCCGGGCAAGCAGTGCGTTGTCGTAGAGCATCTTCTCGAAGTGCGGCACAAGCCACTGATCGTCCACCGCATAACGAGCGAACCCGCCCCCGAGCTGATCGTAGATCCCGCCCCGTGCCATCGCGCGAAAAGAGTCTCGGACCATGGTGAGGGCGTGACTCGTGCGGGTCCGCGCCCAGTACCGCAGTACCGAATCGAGTGCCATAGCCTGCGGAAACTTCGGCGCGCCGCCGAACCCGCCATGGCGTTCGTCGAAATCGCGCGCGAGCTCGCGATAGGCGCGCTCGAGCAGCGTTGCCGAGAGGGCGCCGGTGCTGCGCGTCGGATGCGTCGTCGCGGCGAAGAACTCGCGCAGCTGCCCGGTCGTCCGCTCGACGTCACCCCGTCGGTTGCGATACGCGTCGCCCACAGCGGCGAGGACGCGACGGAAGGACGGCATGCCGTGGCGGTCCTCGGGCGGAAAATAGGTCCCCGCGTAGAAGGGCAGCATCTCCGGCGTGAGGAAAACGGTCATTGGCCAGCCGCCGTGGCCTGTCATCGCCTGCACCGCCTGCATGTAGATGCCATCGATGTCCGGCCGCTCTTCACGATCCACCTTGATGTTGATGAAATTCTCATTCATGAGCGCGGCTGTCATCTCATCCTCGAACGACTCGCGCTCCATCACGTGACACCAGTGGCAGGCGGCGTAGCCGACACTCAGGAGGATCGGTTTGTCCTCGGCTCGCGCGCGACCGAGCGCGTCGGCTCCCCAGGGATACCAGTCGACGGGATTCCCAGCGTGCTGCAGGAGGTAGGGACTGGTTTCGTTTGTGAGGCGATTCGGCATGTGCGATCCGGCGTGACGGACTCGAGGCGACGGAAGTTCTCGGCTGACGACTTGTCGAAGACGGTCGCCGAGAGAAGGTTACATGCCGCAACCGCGGCGTGCCGCTCCGCTCTCGCCTCATCCTTCGCAAATCGTGGCGCACTCGTCCCGATCCCGTTCACACAAGCACGACGCTCCACGGCTCGAGCCCATTCCTGGCGCTCCCCTCGTGCCGCTCCATCGGCGCATCCCGTGGACTGCCGTCGTCATCACCCTGCTCGTCCTGCTCGCTGCGGCCTTCCCCGAGGACGCTGTGCGCGATGCCATCACCTTGGGACCCGTCGCGGAGGCTCACCTCGAGCTCTCGCCCGGTTACTTGGTGATCGCTCCGCTCTCGAACATTCTCGATACCCTGACACTGCTCGGCGCTCGTCAGCACATCGTCGTGCTGGTCACGATCATCATCGTCTACGCGGTGATTCGTGTCTGGCGCGTGACGCTCGCGCGGCGGAGCGGCGATGCCGCGCGGAGCCCCGTGGTACGTGCGCTCCGAGAGCTCCGTTCGGCCACGCTGCTCCTCGCCGCGATCATCGTCGTCTACGCCGCCGTCGCGGTCTTGCCGCGACCAATGGCATCATTGGTCGCGCAGCCAGACGATGTCATCCTCATCGCCGACTTCCACACACACACGCGGTATTCGCACGATGGCCGGCCTGGATGGGACCCTGCCGACGTCCGCTCGTGGCATCGCGCCGCCGGCTTCGACGCCGCCTACATCTCGGATCACCGAACAGTGCAGGGGGCGGAGCTCGGCATCGCAGACAATCCAGCGGTGGCCGGTCAGGGGGAGATGATTTTGCAGGCGCTCGAGGTCGGATGGCATGGGGAGCACGTCAACATTCTTGGCGCGAACCGCTTCTACAAAGGCGTCACGACCGCCGATCTGCGCGATGTCGACGAGCAGGCGCTGACGCTCGCCAGCCTGCTGCCCGGTCGCGAGCCAATCGTTATCCAGACCTTTCCGGGGCGTCTCGACAGCGTTCCGCTTGCGAAAGGCCCGCGGACTGCCGGCGTTCGGGCGATAGAGGTGATCGATGGGGCGCCGCGCGGCCTCGATCAGACCCGCATCTTCAGATCGCGCATCGTGCACCTGGCCGACAGCGCCAACATCGCGATGGTGGCGGGCAGCGACAACCACGGTTGGGGCTATGCGACGCCGGGGTGGACGCTCCTCATCGTACCGGGCTGGCGCGGCATGAAGACCGATTCGCTCGCGGCTTCGATCGAGCAGTCGCTTCGTACCGGAAAGGAAGCGACGCGCGTGGTGGAGCGGCAGATTCCCGGTGAGTTGAACGGGGGCAACGCGCTGGAGCTCACACTCACCCTCCCGATAGTGGTCTGGAGCATGTTCAGAACGCTGTCGGTCGACGAGCGCGTGATCTGGCTGGTCTGGGTATGGGCGTTGGTCCTCGCCTGGGGCCTAACGAGTAACTGGCGTCGTCGGCGTCGGTTACATCCCGTCGCCTGACCGGAGTGCGCGACCCCGCAACCGCCCGCGCGCCGTGGCTCGTCGTGAGCGGCGTGCTCGGCGCTGGATTCCTCGTCCGTCTTCTCTTCGCCGCGCTCATCCCGCTCTTCGGCGACGAGGCATACTACTGGGAATGGTCGCGCCGTCTCGCCGCCGGCTATTTCGATCACCCGCCCGGCATTGCCGTGCTCGTACGCGGCGGCACGATGTTGTTCGGTGCCGTCCCGTTAGGCGTTCGCGTCCTTCCGGTCCTTTCCGGCCTGATCGCGGCTCTCGCGACCGCCGGCATCGCCTACCGCCTCGCCGGCGATCGCGGCGCGTTCCGGGCCGCGCTCGTCATCACCTGCATGCCGCTCGCGGCAGCGGGTCTCGTGCTCGCCACACCCGACGCACCGCTCCTCGCGACGGTATCCTTGGGTGCCTACGGTGTCGTCCGCGCCATTCAGTCATCGCCAGGATCGCGCGCGTCGCTCGGATGGTGGTGCGCCAGCGGCGTCGCTCTCGGACTCGCCTTCTCGTCCAAGTACACGTCGATCCTGATGCCCGTCGGGGTCACCCTCGCCATCCTCGCGCGCCCAAGCCTCAGAGTGCGACTGCGTGAGCCCGGGCCTTACCTGGCCTGCGTCATCGCGACGCTGATCTTTCTTCCCGTTCTCCGCTGGAATGCCGCGCACGATTGGGTTTCGTTCGGCTTCCAGGTCCACCATGGTCTTGCGACGCCGGCGCGGCGAGATCTGCTTGCTCCCCTCAAGCGATTGGGCGACATGATCGGCGGGCAAGCCGGCCTGGTGTCGCCCATTCTATTCGTGCTTTGCGCTGTTGCGGTCAGTCGTGGTCTGCGTCGGGTGAGCTCGGATGCGGCATTCGTTCTCGCGATGATTGCGGCGTTCAGCTTTCTCTTCTTCTGCTACAGCGCAACGCGCCAGCGTGTCGAGGCAAACTGGCCCGCGCCCGCCTACATCGCCGCGATCCCTCTTCTCGCCGCGCTTGCCGGAGGTGTTCGACTGGAGCGATGGCTTCGCGCGGGCATCTGGCTCGCGGCCGTGTTGTCGGCGGTGATCTACCTGCACGCGGCGTTCGAGATACTCCCCATCCCGCCGCGAAAGGACCCGCTCGCGCGGGCCGCCGGTTGGCGAGATCTCGCCGTCGCACTTGGCGCAGCAGCCGGACGCGCGTCGTCGACGGACCGCGTTCCTTCCTGGATAGCCGCGGACAGATATCAGGATGCGTCGGAAGTGGCGTTCCATCTGCCGAATCACCCCATGACCTTCTCACTCAACCTGTCGGGCCGCAGCAATCAATTCGATCTCTGGCCGGGCTTTGCCGACACCGCCCACGAGGGCGACGACCTCGCCGTTGCTGTCGACGAGACGGCCGATACCAATCCGATCATTCTCCGCCTCGCGCCATTCTTCGAGACGTTCGCGCGCGATAGTCTCGTCGATCTCAGGAACCGGCACGGCTTGGTGACGCAGCGACGCATCTGGATCATGAGGCGATGGCGAGGTGGCTGGCCCCCTCGATCGTGAGCCGTGCTTGCGGGATGGCCCCGGCCACTGCTTGTTAAGGGAGGGCCGCGGCTGACACGAGCGCGGTACGGCGGCGAACCAGCGGATGTGAGCCCGTCCGATGACAATCCCGAGATTCCGCCCTCCGCAGCAGACGCGCAGTCAGGAGACACTCGATCGGATTCTCGACGCGGCGGAGCGCGTGCTCGAAGAGAAGAGCTTCACCGAGGCAACGCTCGCCGAAATCATGGAGCGAGCCGGCGTCACCGTCGGCGCCTTCTACCGCCGCTTTCCCGACAAGGACGCGCTGCTGCATCTGCTCGACGAGCGGTTCTTCCGCGAGATGCAGGAGCGTGGCGACGAGCTGCTCGATCCCGCGCATTGGCGCTCCGCGTCGGTCGCGGACATCCTCACCGAGATCGCGCGCACGGCGGTGTCGGTGTACACCGCCAAGCGCGGCGTTGCGCGAAGCGTCTTCCTGCGCGCGCGCGTCGATCCGGTGATCCAGGCGACGGCTCGCCGGGTGAACGCGCAGTACATCGAGCGTCTGCGCGGATTGCTGCTCGATCCGAGCCGCCGCGCCGAGGTCACGCATCCGGACCCCGAGCGCGCGATCGCGCTGGGCTTCATGATGTTCTTTGGCGCCCTGCGCGAGACGACAGTCTTTGGCGAAGTCTGGCCGGATCACGATCAGCTCGTCGGCAAAGACCTCGGCGATGAGATGGCACGGTTGTACCTTGCCTATCTCGGCGTCCACGGTGCGCCGCCGGCGCGCTGACGCATTCACGTTTGCTCATCACTACCGATCTCGATGCTCACCGCTTCACATACCGCCGTTCCCGCCGACATCGATCAATTCTTCACCGACAACGAGAGCCGCATCCGCGCCGAGCTCTTCGATCTGCTGCGCATTCCCAGCGTCAGCGCTCGATCCGAGCATAACGAGGACACGGCGCTGACGGCGGAGTGGGTGGCGCGGAGCCTGCGCGACGCCGGCCTCCAGGCGACGGTGCACCGAACGGCTGGCCACCCGATCGTCGTCGGAGAGTGGCGGGGCGCCAGGAGCGGCGCGCCAACTGTCCTCGCCTACGGCCATTACGACGTCCAGCCCGCGGAGCCGCTGGAGCTGTGGGAGAGCCCTCCTTTCGAGCCGACGATTCGCGACGGCCGCATCTACGCGCGGGGCTCCGTCGATGACAAAGGGCAGCTCTTTCTGCACGTGAAAGCGCTGGAGGCGCTGCTGCGCACGCGCGGCGCGCTCCCTGTGAACGTCGTGCTTCTCGTCGAAGGGGAGGAGGAGGTCGGAAGCGAGCATCTCTCCAGCTTCATCGAGGCGAACGCACAACTGCTCCGCGCCGACGCCGTGGTGATCTCCGATTCGGCGATGTTCGCTCCAGGTCTTCCCTCGATCCTCTCGTCGCTGCGGGGCATGGCGTACTTCCAGATCGACGTGCAGGGCCCTTCCGTCGATCTTCACTCCGGGAGTTATGGCGGCGCTGTCGTGAATCCGGCGATGGCGCTCGCCCGCATCCTCGCGACGATGCACGATGGGTCGGGCCATGTCGCGATCGACGGCTTCTATGACAAGGTGGTCGATTGGGGCGCGGCGGCGCGGGACGAGATCCGCGCGCTCCCGTTCGACGAGGAGCATTTCCGCGCCGAGACGGGCGCGCCGTCGTTAGGCGGCGAGGCCGGCTTCACTACCCTCGAGCGGCTCTGGATGCGACCGACGTGCGAGATCAATGGTCTGCTCAGCGGCTACACGGGCGAGGGCGCCAAGACGGTGCTCCCGTCGAAGGCGATGGCCAAGGTGAGCTGCCGGCTCGTGCCGGATCAGGATCCGCTGGAGATCGAGCGGCTGATGCGCGCGCACGTCGAGCGCTACGCGCCCAAAGGAGTGACGGTGACCGTCACCCACCTCCACGGCGGACGTCCGTGGCGCGCCAATCTCGATGGCCCGCTCTTCGATGCCGCACGTCGCGCCCTCACCGCCGCCTTTGGCCGGGAGCCCGTGGTCACTGGCGAGGGCGGCTCCATCCCCGTGGTCGGCGATTTCCAGCGCATCCTTGGCGCGCCCGTGCTGCTGATGGGCTTCGGCCTTCCCGGTGAGAACGCCCACGCGCCTAACGAATGGATGAGCGAGGAAAACTTCACCCGCGGGCTTCGCGCGGTGGCGATGCTGTATCAGGAGTTGGCGCGCTGATTGTGATTGGTGGCGGGTGGCGAGTGCCTGGTGGTGAGTGAAATGGAAAAGCCGGCGCAGCGCACCGGCCTTCCGAATTCACCAGCCACTCGTCACCAACCACTCGCCACTAAAAGCGCCACTCCCGGATTACCCGCGCGCCGAACGACTGCCGACGGAAGAACGGCTGGCTTTCGAGCGTCGGCGGATTCAGCAACACCTGCGGCTGTGTGTACACCGAGTACAGCCACCCTGTACCTGTGCGGTAGTCGAGCCGAGCACCGGGCAGATAGCTGTACTCCTGGAACGCGAGGAAGGTGTGCGAGTTGAGATACTTGCCGCCCTCGATTCGCGTCCCCTGAATGAATTGCGAGACCCCCGAGGACGTACCGCTCACGAGTTCCGGGGCGTCACCAGGCGTGATGTAGAACTGATCCGCTCCGAGGGCCCGTCCCGCCCGCACCTGGACTTGCTCGAAGAGCACGCCGACCGCCACGCCCTCGAGGCGCGTCATCGCCACCTCCGCGCCCCGACCCACCAGGCCGCCCGGCTGACTCGTCGTCGAGAGGCTCGAGCCTTCCGACTGCAGCAGATCGGTGGCTGGAGCGCCGAACGCGAGCAGCGTGAGCAGCTCCGACTGCGTTCGTGGGGGCTGTGCGTCGCTCTGCAAGGAGAGCTTTGGGCTCTTGAGCGTTCCGCCGATGATCACCTGAATGTTCATTGCCGGACCGCCCGCCAACTGCACCTGGTATTCTCCTGTCGCCTGTAGCGTCGGGTTGATCTCTGACGTGCCGACGAACGTCGCCGAGCCGCGGGTGATCTGAAAGCGCTTGCTGAGGAACGTGTAATCGCCTCGGTCGGTGCCGACTGCGCCGGTCAAAATCGGCTGCCCCTGGGTGACGTGTATCTCGATCGGATAGTCGGTGTAGATCTCGACGTTCGCGTCTGTCCCGCGTACCCACGTATCGCGGCTGATGCCGAGCGCGACTTCGACGCGCATGTTCTTGAGAATCGGCGAAGGCGTCGGGAAAAGCTGCGGGTCCTGCAGCATCGCCGTGTCCTTCACGACATTGAAAAGGTCCGGATCGCCGGCTCCGATGACGTGTTGGCTCGACGTTGCGAACTGGATGACGCCGCTCGTCACCTGCACCTGGCCGCTGAGATACGGCCGCGCCAGAGGTCCGGTGAATCGAAGCCCGGCATCGGCGTTGAGCCGCCCGCGCTCGTTGTCGAGAACCTCCGCGTTATGCGCAACGAGAAAGAGGTTGAAGCTCGGATCGCGCAGACTTGCGAGGCGCATTCCGCCCGTCAGGCTCAATGTGCCGCGACCGGAGCGCGCGGCGAGGGAATCGATGCGGAGGGAATCGTTCACCATCCTCACCGAGCCGACGAGGTTGTCGAGATACATCCCCGTTGGCGCGAGCCTAACGGTTGCCCGATTCAGCAGCAGCCCACCGGCGACTCTCGGCTGGTCGAACGTTCCCCGCAACGCGACCTGCGCGGAGGCGCGGCCATGCACGTCGCTCACCATGCCG
This sequence comes from Gemmatimonadaceae bacterium, assembly GCA_035273165.1. Taxonomy (GTDB): domain Bacteria; phylum Gemmatimonadota; class Gemmatimonadetes; order Gemmatimonadales; family Gemmatimonadaceae; genus AG2. The sequence continues at coordinate 25,869 of DATEPP010000072.1, read as the reverse complement.
GTGAACGCCGGCACGAGCTCGAGCGGCAAGCTGTCCGCCGTGAGATCGGCCGAGATGGGGCCGGGCAGGAGCCGCGATCCTGTGACACCGGACAGCGCGAGGTTGATCGGCAGATTCGCGGCGACAGTCGCCATTGGGGTTCCGCCGCGGCGGAGCAGGTCGAGGTGCGCTGTCAGCGCACGTCGATCGTACCCGAAAGTTCCGTGCAACTCGGGAACAGTATCTCCCTTGTAGACGGCGTTGACGAGGCCTAACGCGCCTCGCAGCCGCGGCGCGGCCATCGTGCCTTGCATGCTCCCATGCAACGTCACGAAGCCCTGCAGATCGACGTCGCTCTGGAGGATGTCGAGCACATCGGCGACCTGGAAGTTGTCGATTGCAAGCTCGAAATTACCGACGCCACTCGATGGCAGTAGTCCGTTGGCGTAGATGCGGCTCGTCGCGCCGCTGCGCAGCTCGAGATTCTGGACGGCGATTCCCTGCGGTCGCATCTGGATGCTTGCTGGGTGCGTCGCCTGCCAGCGCGTCGTATCGAATCGAAGCTGCATGTTGGCAATGCGCAGCTCGCGATTGTCGGGGCGTATGAAGAAATCACCCTTGAGGCCGTAGTCGCGCTCGTCGCCTTGGCGCACGGCAAGCTCGACGCGGCCACCGCGGTCCTGGAAGCGGAATGTCGCGTTCGTCCGCAAGCTGTCGAAGGCGAAGCCGCCAGCGACGACGTTCTTGCCCGCAAGTCCGACGGCGATTGCGGAAGTCGGGGTGCGTGCATTGGTCCAGGCGAACATCGACATGATGGTATCGGCCGCGATTCCATGCACGTCCAATCCGCTCGCGCCGAGACGTCCGCGCGTGTCGAAGCGCTGAAGATTCCCCGTCAACTCCCCAGCAAGGCGCACGTTGCCTTTGAGAGCAATCGGTGTCGCCTTGGGTGTGTCAACGACGAGGGTTGGTAATGGACGTCCCGTCGCCAGACGCTCGACCTCCGTTCGACGGGCAATCCGCTCCGAATCCGCCCGCGCCCGCCTGACGGCACGCGCGACGACCGCCGGTCTTGGGCGATACGACCCCGTATCCGGACCAGTGTGCGGCAACAGGCGATCGAGCGCGCCCAGCGAATCGATCTGCACGATGTACGAGAGTGTGCCGGTGCGATTCCCCACCAAGCCGAACGATCCGTGCACGTCGATGTTCGTATACGCGCCGCTCAGCTGCAGCTTCTGGAACGTCGCGAGGCCGTTGGCGACTGCAACTCGCACGGATCCAGTGTCGACCGCGAGGCTGTCCCAACGCGACCCTGCAGCCAAGTCGGCCGCGAACGTGGCATTCATCGTCGCCGGGCTGAAGCCGCTGCCTTGCGCGCGCGCCGTCAACGTCAGCGACGTCACCGGCCCGCTCGCGAGGACGGTGTGCAGGTTGAAGACGTACATGCCGACCGCGAGATCGTAGCGCTTCGTCGGTCCGGTGAGACCAACGGTTCCGCGCGCAACCAACCTACCGCGATCGGGCAGACGGAGGTCAGAGGAAACCGCGAGATTCGACAGTGAGCCCGTCAGTCGCACCGGGCCAACCGCACTCCCCTGCAGTCCAATCGCCGGCGCGAATCGGCCAATCTCCGCGAGTGAAACCGGCCGAGCGATGACGTTGACGTCCATCCATGGCGCGGCGCCGTTTCGCGCGAGGCGAATGGCGGCCGTACCGGTGAGCTGCGAGTGATAGCCGCGGTCGTCGTGCGCAATATCGATATTGCCCGCGAGCCGCGTGCGCGTATCGCCCGACACCGTCGCTGTTCCCGTGACGACGCCGGAGACGGGCAGTTGCAAGCCGCTGCCAGCGAGCGCCTTCGCGAGCTCCACCTGCACGGGGTGCAACCGAAGGTGCAGATCATTGGCGCGCACCGCACCGTTCCCGAAACCGACGACACCGACCGCGGCAACCTGACTCGTGCCGGTGGTCGCGTCCGCGAACGCGACGTCTGCGTCCACACGCAGCGCGTTCTTACCGCCGTTCACCGCAGCACGCCCGCTCAGCGATCCGCGGCGCGGCGACTTGAAGCCCGCGATCAGCTGCTCGGCGAGACGCGTGTCGAAGTTCGCAAAGCGCAAGTTCGTGTCGTGCAGCGCGAAGGTGTCGGACATGGTGAGTCCGAAATCACCTTTGATCGTCGTCGCGCCGACGGCGACGTCAGCGTTCCGCGCCGTGTAATCCTGCACGTCGCCCTTCCACTTCATTGCGAAGTCGAGCGTGCCACCGCCCTCCGACGGTAACCGCGGATAGAGCCAGCGCAGATCCGCGAGCGCTGCCGGCGCGCCCCGAATCGTGAGTGTCATGTCGCCCGAGCTGAACGCGTAGCTGCCGTCGCCGCTCACTCGCGACGCGGGCATGGCCGCGCGCACACCACGCCACCAGAGCGAATCGTTGTTGAAGTTGAAATTCCCCTTCATGTCCGTCACGACCGCCGCGGGCGGCCGGAACGGCAGCGCCGTCATCTGCAACGAGGCGACTTCGGCGTACCGATTCTTCTGGTCCGGGTCGGCGAGTCGCAGCATCGGCAGCGACGCGTTCAGCGATCGCAGCTCAACGACCTTCTGATACGGCGGCGCGCCTCCGTAGCTGTGGGCGGCCTGCACGACCATCGCGCGCCCATGGCCCCCGAGCGCTTCGCGAATCGCCGAATCCCGCTGCGCCACCGTGAGGTCGGTACCGGGCGACCAGGGAGTGCGTACGACGAGATCGCCGTCCACCACCGTCACGTTCTCGAAGCGAATCCAGCTCCCGAAGCCTGGACCGGTGCTCTGCTGTGATGTCGTGTCGCTGACGAAGATCCGCTGATAGTTCCACTTTCCGCCGGGCGGCCGATCCAGCACGATCAACGGCCGCACGAGTCGAACGTCCTGCAGCCAGATCTTCTTGCCGATCAGCGCCCCGAGCGCGTAGCGCGCGCTCACCTCCTGCGCCGCGATGAAAGGCTCGCCGAGGCTGTCGCTGATCGCGAAATCGTGAATCGTTAGGCCGCTGAGGAGATTGCCCGAGATCTTGCCGATCGTCGCCTTTCCATGGACGCGACTCTGGAGCTGCGACAGCGCGATCCGCCGCACGCGCTCGTGCCCCCACTCCGTCGAGGTCAACACGACGACGACGATGCCCGCGAGCGCGACGATGCCCAATAACACCGTCACGATGCCGAGGAGCACGCGTCCGAGGCGACGCACGACGGGATCCATCAGTACGCCTGTCCGATCGAGAGGTGAAGCACCAATCGTCCGAGGAATGTGTTCTTGCCGGACATGTAGGTGCGTGGTGTAGGAAGCGCTACGAGCTTGTCCTCGCCGTTCACCTTGGTGTTGGTGACGACCGGCAGATCTTCGGTCAGCCTCGGGTTATAGCCCAGATCGACGCGAATTGGGCCAACGGGCGAGTTGTAGCGAATCCCTGCCCCAGGAGTGATGGCACTTGTACCCTTGGCGAAATCGGCAATGCTCTTCAAGTCGCTGAAGGCTTGGAGCGCCGAGTTGCCGACGATCGCCCCGTCGACGAAAACCGCTGCGTCGAGATGGCGCACTCCCGTCGGAAAGCGCACCTCGATGCTTCCTTCGATGAGAGAAGTACCGCCAGTTGGACGAGGAACGAAACGGCTGTCCTTGAGCGCGCTATCACCAATCGCAAAATTCGGATCGCACTGCCGGATCGGAATGTTCGGTGGACAGCGCCAGTAGGTCGAGTCGAGGCCCCCACCCTGCAGTTTGTTAACCCTGAGGCCGCGCAGCGAATCCTCGGAGATTGTGAGCACCCGCGGCCCGAGTTGGTTCTCTCCATAACCGCGCACCGACATCGCGCCACCCGCGTAAAAGCGCGTTCGCGGATGCAGCACCGTGTCGCCCGTGGAGCTTGTCATCGCGCGAACGATGCCCATCCGCAGATGACCGGCGACGACCTGGGGACGCAGGCTCGGATGCCAGTACGCGGCCGCGTCGAGAAAGGCGCGATTGTATCGATAGTCGGAGAGCGTGTAGCGCGACGCATGCTCGGCGTCGATGCGGGCGACATACCCCTTCGTCGGCGTGAACGGCTGATCGCTGCGATCGATGAACGCGGTGAGCGAGAGCGGCGAGAGATTCTGGTGAGTCTTGAGCGTGCGAATCGTTGTCGTGTCGCAGACGCCGTAGTTCACGCAGAAGTAGATATCGCCCGCTTCGACGCGTGTGACCTCGTATCGATAGTTGAGGCTTGCCGGCGCGCGCGCCGCAAGCTGGCGCGTGAACGTCGCGGACAGACCGTAGCCCCGGTCGATGTAGATCGACGGCTCCGAGCGGCGGTGCGCGAAGATGCCGAGTCCCGCCTGGTTGGCCGGCCTGCGCAGGAATGCAGGCTGGTTGAAGTCGATGCTGGCCGACCACGTGGGCTGCAGAAAGACGTTTGCGTTATCGAGACCGGTGAGCCGCTTGTCCAACGCAAACGGCCCCCAGCCATTGAGGGTGCTCGCGAACAGATTCCCGAGCGACGTGTTGATGTCGAGCCGGCGCGCACCGCCCAAAAGATTGTGCGCCGAGAACCCCGCCTCCATCTGCACGTAATTCACGTTGTCGGTCGACGTCCCCACGCGCGCATCGTGCAGCGGCGCTTCCACCACCTGGACCTCGATGCGCTTGATGCTGTCGCCGGTGGGTGGCAGGATGCTCGCCAGCCTGAAGAGATTCGACGTGTAGAGCGTGCGCTGGCTCTCCAGCATGTCGTTCCGGATGAACGGCCGGCCCGGACGGAGCAGCAGCATGTCGAGAATCGTCTGCGTCGCGACCTGCTTGTTACCGAGGACGACGATGTTGCCAACGGTCGTCGGCCAGTTCGGGTAGACGCGCATGGCGACGGCGGCGCGCCGCGCCGAGTCATTCACTGCGATTGCCGTATCGACGATCGCGTCGGCGTGTCCCCGCTGCCACATCTCGCTCTGGAAATTGAGGCGCGTGGAATCGAGGGTCAGCAAATTCAGCGGCCGACCCACGCGCATCAGGTTCAGCTTGTTCTTCTGCTTGACGGTCAGGAGCGTCGTGTCGTAGTCGATGCGCAGCGCGGTGACGATCGTCGGCTCGCCCTCGTGTACGTCGAATGTGACTGCGACGCCACGTCCCTTTGGCGTGATTGCCGTATCGACCGTGGCTTCTCGAAAGCCGCGCTTCCAGTAGTAGACACGGATGCGCAGCACGTCTCGCCGGAACTCGTCTCGATCCAGGTAGAACTTCTGCCAGAAGATCGGCGAATGGCTGATCCAGCAGAACGGCTCCACGAAGAGACTGACGCACTTCGAGACCTGCGTCTTGATGCTCTTCTCGAGGTCGTGCTGGTCCACATTCTTCACGCCCTTGATCGTGAGCTGCACGACCTCGGGTGTCGGACCCTTGGCGGGGGACCGCGATTGGGCAGGTAACGGCGCGACGCCCGCGACGAGCATGAGCATCGCCGCGAGCGTCTGCCACGACTGGACGCGCGCCATGGGCGCGCGCTCGGGATACGTGAGACGCATGACGGCGGACGAGACAAGCAAAGCTCGCGCCGACAGAAGGGGCCGCGACGCAAATGCGCCGCGGCCCCTTCACTTAAGTATTCTGAACCGGTCTTACAGGCCGGCCAGGAGGGCGTCGTTCGAGGGCGTGCCGGCGATCCGCTTGATCAGCCACTCCATCGCGGACTGTGGGGGCATCTGACTCAAGCCGCGACGCAGCGTATACACGCTGTCCAACTGCTCCGGCCGGAACAACTTCTCCTCTCGCCGCGTGCCGCTCGCGCCGATGTCGATCGCCGGATAGATGCGCTTCTCGGCCAGGGGACGATCGAGCTTGATCTCGCAGTTGCCCGTCCCCTTGAACTCCTCGAAGATCACGTCGTCCATCCGTGAACCCGTCTCCACCAGCGCGGTCGCGATGATGGTGAGGGAGCCGCCGCCGGCCGATGCCGGGATGGCTCGGGCCGAACCGAAGAACGCCTTGGGCTTGGCCATCGCCGTCGCGTCGAGACCACCGGAAAGAGTCCGCCCCGTACCTCGCTCGGCCGTGTTGTGCGCGCGGGCCATGCGGGTGAGCGAATCGAGCACGATGACGACGTCCTTCCCGATCTCAACGAGACGCCTCGCCCGCTCGAGCACCATTTCCGTGACCTCGACGTGTCGCTCGGCCGGCTGGTCGAAGCTGGACGCGACCACCTCGCCGACACCCCAGGAGATGGCTTCGCTCACCTCTTCCGGTCGTTCGTCTACGAGAAGGATGATCAGCGACGCGTTGGGGTGATTCAGCGCGACGCCCTCGGTGATACCATGGAGGAGCGTCGTCTTACCCGCTCGTGCAGGCGCGACGATCAGTGCGCGCTGCCCATATCCTATTGGAGCAATAAGGTCGATGGCCCGGCGGATCAGTTCCGCGCCGCCACGCGCGGGGCGACCCGTTTCGAGGGTCAGCTTCCGCTCCGGGTAGGACGCAGGCAGGGAATTGAATTCGGCCCGGCGCGCGGCCGTCGCGGGATCCATCTCGTTGATGGCCCGAACTTCCATGGCAGTGAGCCGGCCCCGCTGATCGCGGCCGACTGCCGCGTCGACGAGGTCGCTCTTGCGGATGCCGAGCTGCCGTACCATCGCTGGGGGCACCCAAGCGTCTCCGGCTTCGGCGAGATAGCTGTTCGCCGGGCGTCGAATGAATCCACCGTCGCGCGAAGGATCGAACCAACCCTTGGTGTCGCCACTGGAAACGAGCGCCGCCTGCGCCGGCGGTTGCTGTTGATGCTCGCGACGCGGTCCGCGGTCACGTCCGCGGCGGCGCCGGCGGCCATTGCGATGTTCTCGCGGTGGGTACCCACCGTCGTGGCGCGGCTGGTTCGGCGACCCATAACCCTGCGAAGTCGGCTGGGCGGCCGCTCCATTCATCGTGGCGTTGCCGGTCGCGCCGTCGTCGACGGATCCGTTCTCCGACCGGGAATGAATTTCCGGTCGCGGCATCTCACGTCGGCTCTCGACCGCGTCGTCCCCGGCGCCGCGTGGCGCGGCCACCTCGGGGTCGCGCGGTGCTACGACGGACGGAACGCTTTCCAGGCCGGTTTCGGCATCGGAAGGTTTGGGACGTTCCGTGTTCGCGGCGGTGCTGACGGCGCGTGGTCGCACCGGCTGTTCATCGCTGTCGTCCGTGCTGGGACTCGGGACGTCGACACTGTTGCTGTCGATCGCTTCGTCGCGGTAGGGGTTCGGCTCGCCCGTTCCTTCGGTGGCGGGACGGTCCTGCGGGCGCTGGCCGCGGCCGCGACGAGGGGGACGTCGACGTTCGTTCATGCTGCAATAATTGAGTAAAGGTGAAATGCTCCGCCTGCTGCCCAACGATGGGGCTGACTGCAACCTGCGGAAAAAAAGCGATCAAGCTTGTGTGCCAACGCTGCGCGACGTCGCGCAGAGCGCGCAGCCGGAACCGCTCTGAATCCCAAGTGGACTCTGTGCGGAAACGACGCTATGTGGCGGGATCGATGCGACGCGTGCTCTTGCCGCGAGGAGCGTAGTCGGCTCACGCGGTGCCGGCGATTGTAGTGCGGCGCGGCGCTCAGCTAACCGGAGTCTCGCTCGAGCGCGGATACGGCAGCCACGCCTAAATCAGAGCGACCGAGCGGACGACGTCGCAGTCGTACCGGCGGACGCCTACGAGTATCGCCACTTACTCAGTGTCGCGCAACCCTGAAATTGCTCCTCCACCGCAACTACCCCGCTGCGAACTTCGTGCCGAACCCGGGTTCGTTCGAAACCGTTCCCTGGTTGGACAGAGAAGCGTGCGCTTCGTCACGTCAGCTCTCCGAGAGCGCGTCCAACCGTCTAACGAGAGCGACGACCCGTCTGCACAATTCGACCATTCTGTCGACCGATCCCCGCTGCTCCGCCGTCAGCTCTTCCAGCTGAAGGAGCTGCGCCTCGGCGAGGAGCGCGGCCAGCGGGTTGTTGATCGCGTGCTGCAATGACAGAGCCGACTGCCCCGCGGCGAAAATGCGGCGCGCCTGACGGAGCTCGGCGGTCACCCCCGGCTCACTCTCCAAGGCTGCCGTGAGCGCTTCCGCGAGCGCCAACGGCGAGCGATCGACGCGCGCTCGTTCCACGACGCCTGCTCCCAAGGAATCCGCCATCTCTCGTAAGGCAGCATCGTCAGGCGCTGCAGCAACGACGATAATGGGGCCGTCGAATCCACGCGCCCGTAACACCCGCAGCGTTTCGACTGTCGCGCGTGCGTTGGGACCGCCGTCAATCAATGCCGCGTCCGCCCGGGGAAGCTTCTCCTCGGCGAGAGCAGTGGTGTCCACCGAGAGAATGGAGGCCCGAGGAAGAATCAGAGACAGGCGCTGCTGGAGGGAGGGCGCGCGATTCTCGTCTTCCACTGCCATCAGCAGAACGTAGCCCTTCCTATCGGAGGTCATCATTGCACTGACTCCACGACACCCGGCGAGTAGTATTTGTGCATGGAATCGAGTGCTCCCGCGCCGGATCTCGATCTTGCGCAGATCGTGGAAGAGTATCGGGTGACCCCCAACATCGGTACACTCGTTGACCGTGTTCGCGCTCTTGCCGCGCGCAGCGATCCCGAACAGCTCGCCCGTTCCGCGCGCGCGTACGCCGACATGCCCGAGGTGATCATTCCCGCCTTCGAGAACATCGTCGCCAGGCGCCCCACCGACGCCCAGGCGATGGTCATTCTCGCGAATGCCTACTGGCTCACAGGACGCGGCGCGGAAGTCGTCGGCGCGCTCGCAAACCGCGCGAAGCAGGCTGACGAACGGAATCGCGGCGCCTGGCATCTCTGGGCGCTCTCCGAGCCAAATCTTCGCACGCGCGTCGAGCGCTGGCGCGAGGTCGCGGGCCGCTTTCCGCAGGATCAACTCGCACGCGCCGCGCTGGCGGACAACGCCGCCAGTCTCGCGGGTGCGGAAGACGATCCCGCCGCCCTGGATCTCGCGATCGTTACCTACGAAAGTCTCCTCGCGGAAGCCGTCCGCCCCGAGCAACGCCTCGCGCTTGAATCGACGATCAAGGCGCTGCGGAAGGGTGACTAGTGGTCGGTGACTGGTGGCTGGTGACTGACAGCCACCAGTCACCAGTCACCACACGAATCGCGTCTTCGTCGCGTCGAGTCGGTCGAGTTGACGCTTGATGTCGTCGCCGATCGCCTCGATCCTCGTTATGCTGTGCGGATTGAACTGCGGATCGTAGGGGCTGCGGGTTGGTCCGCCGGAGACCTCGAGCACGGCGTCGAAGTTGTAGCTGTGCGTCTTGCCAGTCTTCGGGTCAGTCCATGACCCATGCCACGCGAGCTCGCGATTCTTTGGCCAGATGCCGTACGGGAGCGCGAACGTACGAACCCGGTAGCCGGCGACGGCGGAGTCGATGCCCATCACGTTCCGCGCGATCTGCTCCTGCACGACGGCGTCCGAGTATTTGTTGAGCATCGCGTGCCACAACGTGTGGCCGCAGAGCTCGAATCCGTTATCGGCGAGCCACTTCACCTTCTGTAGCCGCCACTGCTTGTGCTGGCCGCGGAACTTCGGTGCGTCGCCGAAGAAATTGTGGCCCGCCGCGCCGCCATTCAGCATGCAGAAGGTCGCCCGGTTCTTCCAATCCGGATGGGCCTTCTGAAAGTCGAGCCAGATCCCCACGCCGCTCGTCGGATCGATGTCGAGCTTGCCGTTGTTCTCGATGTAGCTGAATTGCTCCGCGGACGCGTCGTCGAAGACGAAGATCACGGGAGACATCCCCCGAGGCACGTCGCGGAAATCCTTGTCGAGCATTTGTGAAACAGTGATCGGCCGATAGCCGCGCGCGTACACGTCTTCCATGTCCTTGCGGAAGCTCTCGACGGTGCGGGTGTACAGCGCGTTCTTGGTGCCGCCGATCACGTGGTATTCGAGTATCGGAATGCGGCCGAGGTGATTCGGGTCGAGGTGGCCCGTGGACCGCGCGATGTCGCCCGCCGAGGACGCCGTCGTGCCGCTGGCCGGGGACGAGGCGGTGCTCGCTGCGCTCTCAGGCACGCCGGCGCGCGGCTGCGCGAGGGCACCGGTCCTGCTCGTATCAGTGGCGCGATTGCCCTCCCGGCCGCATGCACCAGCGACGCCGAGCGCGAGGGCAATGATGATCGATGTGCGATTCGTGCGATAGGTCATAGCGTGCTACTGACTTTGGCTCTCAGAATATGATTTCAGGCTCGATGCAGGAAAGCAAACGGGAACCCGGGACGCGCGACGACGTAGGAATGTCATGCCTCGAACGTCGCGCTGACAGCGCACCACGCGCGTGAGACTCTCTCCGCAAGTCCTGGTAACGTCCCTTCGGCAGCGTCTGCACGAGGCGCCGAAGATGCCGTTTACTACACTTGTCCGGCGGCACTGGCTCGGTCTGTCGCTGCTCTTCGTGGTGACGATCGCTGTGTTCGCTACCGACGCCTGGCTGCTGACCTGCGGCTTCGCTGGCTGTCCAACACCCTCCGAGATTCGCGCCTTCCATCCGAGCGAGGGTGGTCGAATCGTCGACGAGTACGGCCGGCTCATCGGACGCCTCGCGATTGTCCGCCGGGTCAACGTCGAGCTGCGCGAGGTGCCCCTGCCCGTGCAGCAGGCGTTCATCGCGACGGAAGACCGCCGCTTCTACGACCACAACGGCCTGGATTGGCGCGGCTTCATGCGCGCCCTGGTGCGGAACGTCGGATCGCTGGGAGTACGCGAAGGTTTCAGCACGATCACGATGCAGGTAGTGCACAACAGCTTCCTCGCCGAGCGCTACCACGGCCGGTCCTTTCGACGGAAACTCGTCGAGCTGCGCATCACGCGCCTCGTCGAGCGGGAGCTGACCAAGAATCAGATTCTTGAGCATTATCTAAATGTCATTTATCTCGGCAACGGCATGAACGGCGTCGAGGCGGCGAGCCGTGATCTCTTCGGCAAACACGTCAGCCAGCTTACACTGGCGGAAGGCGCCATGCTCGCCGCGCTCCCGAAGGCGCCGTCCACGTACACACCGCGGCGGAATCCACGTACCGCCGTCACCCGCCGGAACCTCGTTCTTGGATTGATGGCGGACCAGGGCTACATCACGAGTGCAGCGGCCACGTCTGCCGAGCAGCAGCCGCTCCGCATCGCCGAGAACGAATGGCACCCATCCACCGCTGACGAGCCCTCGGCGCTCGACGCGGTGCGCGCAATCGTCGATTCCGTTCTTCCCGACGTGCTCAAGGACGGTGATGTCACCGTTCACACGACGCTCGACTTCGCGCTCCAGCGCTCGGCGGACCGCGCGGTTGCTCGTCAGGCAGCCGCGATCACGCGCGAGACGATCGATTCGTACGGCCGCGTCAGTGAGCCCGCGCAGGGAGCGCTCGTCGCGATGGACCCCGCCAGCGGTGACATTCGCGCGCTGGTGCCAGGCAGGAAAACCAACAAGACTGTCCGCGGTGGCTTCAATCGGGCGTTGTTCGCAAAGCGGCAGCCAGGCTCCGCATTCAAGCCGTTCGTCTACGAAGCCGCACTGCTTGCCGGGCTCTCGCCGGCATCGATGGTCGACGATGATCCCGTGGAGGTCGTAAGCGGGCGCACGGTGTGGCGGCCAGCGAATTACAACGACAATTACGCCGGCCAGGTCACGCTCCGACGTGCGCTCACTCTTTCAGCGAATGCGGCGACCGTGCGCGTGAGCCGCACGATCGGAGAGCAGTCAGTGATCGCCGCGGCGCGGCGGAACGGTATCGTGAGTCCAATTCCCGCCGTCCCCGCGATCGCGTTAGGCGCCGTCGACGTCACGCCCCTCGAGCTCGTCACCGCCTACGCACCGTTCGCGAACGGCGGTCGCAAGGTGCGGCCGCGCCTCGTTACGCGCATCGAGGCGCCCGACGGAACGCTGCTCTGGAGCACCGAGGTGGAGACGGCGGCCGTGCTCGATCCTCGCGACGCCTATGAGATCACCTCGATGCTCCGGTCGGTCGTGGATTACGGGACCGGCCGAACGCTCCGCGACCTTGGCGTCACGGGTCCTGTCGCCGGCAAGACGGGCACGACGAACGACGGGAACGACGTCTGGTTCGTCGGCTACACGCCGTCACTACTTGCCGGCGTCTGGTTCGGCTATGACACCCCGCGTCCGATCGCGTACGGCGCATCCGGCGGCCACTTCGCGGCCCCGGCGTGGGCGGACTTCTATTTGAATGGATGGAAGGAACGCGCGGATGCCGATTTCCCGGTGCCCGATGGAATGGTGATGCGCGTGATCGATCCCGAGTCCGGCATGCTCGCCACCGAGTTCTGTCCTCGCCGCCAGCGCGAATTCTTCAAGCCGGGCCGCGAACCTCAACTCCCTTGCTCCATGCACGAGGAGCCGTTCCAGTCGCAGACCGTCGACAACGGCGAGACGATGCCCCAGGTCGACAACATCCTTCAGTCGATTGGCAAGGGAATCGGTAAGCTGAAGAAGATCTTCCGATTTTAGTCCATAGCTATCTGTCCATAGCTATCAAGGAATTCGTTCCTCATTCGCAGATAGCTATGGACTATGGACTGACAGCTGCTATTTCAGATCAGTCCCAGCCACTTCGTCTTGTCGTTCTCGAATCCCGGGAAGACCGCATCGAGCCTCTGCGCGCCGAGGTGCTTCGAGATCACCTCGCTGAACACCGCTCTGAAATCAGTGGTGAGCGCGAGATCCCGACCCTCATTCAGTTGCTCCGGCTCGAGGCCAGGCCACCGGCCGAACACCTTCTTGCCGCCATGCACGTCGCCGCCGATGACGAACAACGCGGTTGCATGGCCGTGATCAGTGCCTCCATTCCCGTTCTGTCGCGCGGTGCGGCCGAACTCGGACATCGTCATGATGACAACGTCCGCCATGCGATCGCCGAGATCGGTGACGAGCGCCTGAATGGACTTCGCGAAGTCGTCGAGCCGCGCCGCGAGCTGTCCGGTCGCGCCGCCCTGGTTGACGTGCGTATCCCAGCCGCCGACGTCGGCGAAGGCGATCTCGAGACCGATGTCGGCCTTGATCAGCTGCGCGATCTGGCGGAGGTGCTGGCCGAAAGGCGAGCGCGGATAGTCGGCGCTGTGCTCGGGGACATACTGTTGAGGATTCGCCGAACGCAGGATCTTCATCGCCTCGAACATCTCACCGCCGGCCGCGTGAACGACGTCCGACGAACCGGTTCGATAGAGCGCCTCGATTCGGTCGGCCTCGCTGCCGTTGGTGCGGATGGAGAACTCGTCGAGACTGTTCATGGCGATCACCGGCGCCGGGCCCTCGAGGATACGCGGGGTCTGCGGCGTCATTGCCACCGCCTCGAAGGGTGAGGGCGCGGGCTTCGCGCCGTTAGGCGCTTGTTGCCGACCCATCTGTCGGGCGCCGGCCGCGCACTCCTCGCAGGTTCCGCGCGTCGCCAGATACCGATTCAGCCACCCATCGGGAGTGCCCTTGTTGTCCGGCGTTCCGCTCTCCATGTAGTCCTGCGCATCGAAGTGCGAGCGCGTGTTGCTCGGACTGCCCACGGCGTGCACCGGTGCGAGAATGCCGCGGTCCCACAGCTCCTTGAACGGTCGAAGCGACGGATGCAGCCCGAAGAAGCCGTCGAGATCGACGGCGGCCTGCGCGGCACCTGACACGGGACGCGGCACGGCAATCGAAGGACGCATCCGGTAATACGCCGCTTCCCCATGCGGCACGACGACGTTCAGAGCGTCCGCCGCGCCGCGCTGGAAGAGACAGATGAGCACTTTGCCGCGACGATTACCGTGAATGGATGCCCCGCGAACGAGCTCCATCCCATAGACGCTGCGGCGAAGGAAGCTCGGGCTCAGTCCCATGGTCACCATCGCCATGGCGCCCGACTTCATGAAAATACGACGGTTCATACGATCCTGCCTCGAGTGAGCAGCAATGCTGCCGCCTAACGACGTTGAAATTCCGGGGAGCCGAGAGCCAGACCGACTACCTGCGACAGTCCCTCGAGCTGCACCGGCCGATTGAGCACGGACACCGCATTCGCGCGAGGGCGGCCGTTCTTGCCCACCACGGCATTGGCCGAACGCGCCTTCGGCGGAGTCATCATCTCGTCGGTCGATATGCTGTCGTCCATCGCCATCGTGTTCGAATCGGCACGGCCAAGCTTGTCGATCAACGGGTTTTCTCCGGACAGTAGGATTGCCCGTGTCTCCGGCGACGCCTGGCCGCCAAGGACGGCCTTGATGACGCCGTCGACCTGCTCCGGGCGACTCATTCCTCGCAGCGACACCGCCGACGGCCAGGTCGCGAGCGACGCGCCCGGCACCCGGCCGGCAGCCACCGCAAGCCCGAAGTTGATGCGATTCAGGATCGCGCCCGTGTTCATCCAGGCGTCGCCGCGATCCGGCCATCCATCTGGTGTCTGCCGCCCGAAGATTGGCTGACCGAGGCGCGCCACCAGCTGCGCGCTTCTCGGGGTGGTATCAGGCTGCGCGTTCATCGCTCGTAAGGCGCTCGCTACGACCTCGAACGGCGTCTTCACCTTGGCTCGGTACGCGGCGCGACTGAAAAATTCTGGCGAGGTGACGATGCACCGCATCGTTTCGCGGATGTCGCCGTCGGTCCTGGTGAAGACCGCGGCGCACCGGTTCACGAGCGCAGGCGGCGCGCTGTCGCTCACGAAATGCCTGACGAGCTTGGTCGTGATGAAATGGGCCGTGGATGGATGACGCGCGACGATGTCGAGTACGTCCTCTCCATCTTCGATGCCGCGGCCCGCGGGCAGTGTGTGTCCGAGCACCACCTTGGTGCCCGCATCGTGTACCTCGGGCCGGAAGACGAAGGCGCCCTCGCGCGGATTCATCGTCCATCCGGTGAGCGCGCGCGCGACCTCGATCACGTCCTTCTGCGAGTAGCCGCCGTCGACGCCGAGGGTGTGAAGCTCCATCAGCTCACGGGCATAATTCTCGTTCAGTCCCCGCGCGCGGCGCTGTGGTGCGGGCCGGCGCGCCAGGCCGAACGGTCGCTGCCGAGGGGCGCGCGCCGCGGCGAGCGTGGGGTGCATGCTGTCGGCGGCGCTCTGCCAGTTGTCGAGAAAGAAGAGCATCGCCGGGCTCTTCGCCACCGCGCCGAGGAGATCACGAAACTTGCCTAACGCGTACGGCCGGATCACGTCGCGATCGTACGAGGCGAGGAAAAGACGGGTCTGCCCCTTTCCGGAATAGACCGAGAAGTGGTTTTCCCAGAAGTCGACCATCACCTCGTCGAGCTGCCGTTCGCTCACCACCGCGCGCGCTAGCTTCGCGGACTGGACATCACCGACGATACGCTGCGCCCGCCGTGCGAGCTCACGCAGCTGCGGATCATCCGCGAGCGCCTCCCGACGCGCATCGCGCTTGCTCGCCGTGGTGTCGCCATCGGCGCGCAGCTGCATCTGCTCGCGGCGACGTGCCTGTTGTACTTGCCGGAAGGTTTCGACCAGGTCCGCCGTGTTCGCGTTGAGCGTTTGATAATGACCGACCAGCTCCTCGGCCGCCGCATCATCGATGCGAGCCGGCGCGAGTTGCAAGGCGATCCATCGATCGACGCCCATGGCGCGAACCTTTTCCGCGTCGCCGGGTCGTGCTCCGAACGCGAGCCGATTGAGGACCTGCTGCACCTGCTCGTCGGGGAGCAGCTCGCGGGTCTCCGAGACGGCAAAGACCGGCTCGGCGACAGGAGACGAGCGCGTCTGCGTCGACGCGGGCACTCCGGCCGAGCATGCGACGACGAGCGCAACGAGCGCGAATGAAAGGCGCGATGAACGCATCAGGAACACCAAGCACAGAGGTTGAAGGCGTGCTTCGGGTAGACGTCGCAGCGGGGCGGTCGTTAAGTCCCCCAAACTTCTCTTTGTCCACGCGTATCGGCTTTTGTGGCACCTACTTGGCCATCTCTCTTGCGCCATCCGGCCTTTCGATCTTACGGTTGTCCCAGCCACCACTCGCGGTGGCGCCCTGCCCGTAGGAGCATCCCATTCTTCTCGACCAGCAGCGACGGCTCGCTACATACGACGCCTTCGTAGACACCGCCACGGTCTCGGTGGCCGAGGCGAGCGCCGTGAAGCGGCCGATCGCGCTTCTCGTCGCCGATGTCGATCACTACCGTCATCTCGCCGATGACTACGGCGAGGCGTACGCGGAACGTGTGCTTCGCACGATCTTCGACCTGGCGCGCGCCAACCTTCGGGAAGGAGAGCTGGTTGCGCATCCGGGCGGGGACGAGCTCGTGGCGTTGCTCCGTGCCTCGACATCGGCGGCGCGTGACGTCGCGGAGCGGCTCTGCGCCGCCGTTCGCGGCCATCTCTTTCCCGAGACGGACCGCGGACCCGCTCCACGCGTCACGATCTCCATCGGGGTAGCGAGCGCGCCGGACCACGGGCTGAGCTATCAGGTTCTGCACGCCGCCGCCGATGCGGCTCGGGTGCGACTCAAGACCCAGGGTCGCGATGGTGTCGCTGTCGCTCCGCTTCCGGGCCACGAGGTCCCTCGGCGGGCCCTCGACATCGATCGGTTCGCCGGGCGCGCGGAGGAATTTCGCACTCTCGTCCGACACCTCGACGAAGCAGTCGCTGGTTCACCGCGGGTCGTCGCCATTCTCGGCGAGGCCGGTGCGGGCACCGCGACGCTGGTGCGGCGACTGGAGCCCGAGGTGCGGCTGCGCGGGGGATCGCTCGTGGTCGGTCGGTCGCGGGAGCAACGCGTACGGGAACCCTACGGCGTGTGGGCTTCGCTCCTCGCCGCCTTGCACCGGCTGCCGGGTGCTCCGTCGAGTCCGTGGCGGGAGCTCCATCACCTGGTACGCGCCGTCGGGACCGATTCGTCCACGACGACCACGCCATGGGGGAGCAAGTATCGTCTCCTCGATGAGGTGGGGCAGTACATCCGTCTCGTGGCGCAGAAGCGTCCGCTCGTTCTCCTCCTCGACGAGATGCAGTGGGCAGACACGGCGTCGTGGGACGTTCTCGAACATCTCTGCCAACAGCTCGTTGATGAGCGTTTAATAATTGCGCTGACATTCCGGACCGAGCCCGCCTATGCCGAAGCGGCGGAGCGTCGCCAGGCGCTCACGCGAAGCGCCGTCTATCGCGAGATCACGCTGCCGCGGCTGACGCGGGACGAGGCAAAGCGGTGGCTCGAGGGCGCGATGCACGGCCAGGAAGTGGGCCGTGAGCTCTTGGCCTTCCTCTACCGCCACACGGAGGGGAATCCGTTCTTCATCGCTCAGCTCCTCCGCACACTGGTCGAGGAGGGCGCTCTCTGGCATGCGGAAGGGCGTTGGCAGTGGACTCCGGTCTCCGAGCTGCGGCTTCCGATCGGGTTGCCCGCGCTCATCGCGCGGAGGTTGGCGCGGTTGTCATCCAGCACGCAAGCGGTGCTGAGCATTGCCGCCGTGATCGGCGGGGAGTTCGACGTCGGTCTCGCCGTCGCCGCGGGTGCGGGCAGTGAGGCCGCGGTGCAGCTCGCGCTGTCCGAAGGTCTCGCCGCCGGCGTGCTCAAACCGTCATACGAGCGCGGTGGGCGCGGTTACGCCTTCACGCATGCGCACATCGTCGACGCGTTGGTGCAGTCGCTGCCGCAGGATCGGCTGCGACAGACACACCAGCGCGTGGCGGAGGCATTGGAGCTGCGCGACAAGACGCGCGTCTCCGAGATCGCGCTGCATTATGATGCGGCGGGCAGCTCTCAGCCCGCGTACTTATACGCCCTCATTGCCGCCGAGCATGGCGATCGTGTCTACGCGTACGCGGCAACAAGCGGATTTCTCAACGTTGCTGGACGCAACGCCTCCACGCCCGCGGAGCTCGCTGAAGTTCGACTTCGGCTCGCGACGCTCGCGGAAGTCACCGGCCGATTCGACGAGGCGGAAGAGCTTTGCGATCTGGCGATCGAATGGTTCGTCGGCAAAGGTGACGCGAAGCGTGCGCTGACTCTGCGGCGCATGCGGGAGCGCGCCCGGAAGGAGCTCGGACGACCGCCGAATCTCAGCCTCGAAAGCTTGCTGCAGCTCGAGCAGGAAGCTCGTTCGCTCGGTTTCGTGAGCGAGCGAATCGAGATCATGATGATGCTGTCACAGACCTACGGCCGCCTCGGCGATCTGGTCGCAGCAGAGCGCACAGCAAAGGAGTGTGTCGAAACCGCGGAGCGACACGGTGATCTCATGCTCCTGACGCAAGCTCTGACCAGGCTCGCGGTCACGTTGCAGACCGATGATCCAGATCGTGCCGCGGAGATCTACCTCAGAACTCTCGACATTGGCCAACAGACTGGTGATGCGGCGGTGCAGGCGCGCACGCACAACAACCTCGGCAACATTGCCATTCGTCGGAATGATTCCCAACGGGCCCGTACCTCGTATCGTAACGCGATTGCCTTGGCCCGAGGGGCGGGGATACCCGATATCTGGGGCGTGGCCGCGCTGAATCTTGGTGTGAGCCACCTGCACAGCGGCGAGTACGATCGCGCGCGGGAGCTACTGGGAGAGGCCTTGGCGCTCGTGGCGGCCGTCAAGAACAGTGAGATCCAGCTTTACGCTCTCTACAATCTGGCTGCCATCGAGTGGGAGAACGATCGCTGGGAGGCAGCGGCGGAGCTGTATGAGGCGAGTGCTTCGCTGGCTGCGCGCATCGGAGCCTCGGACGTCGAAATCGGCTCGATTGGGGCGGTCGGGCTCTGCAACGTCGAGGCGAAGCAGATCGACAAGGCGCGGCAGGCAAGCAGTGAGATCCAAGAGCTCCTCAGTCGGCGCTCAGACTGGTTCCAGGGCCGCGAATTCGCGGTGGCGCTCAGCGTCGCGTTACTCGTGGTGGACGGCGAAGGCGAACAGGCAATCGAAGAGTACGAAAGGGCCGTGTCATTCGCGGAACCGTCTGATCTTTATACAGCAGCGTGGCTTACGGCGAATTGCGGTCGAACTTTACTCTCGCTTGCTCCGGAGCGGATGCGACCGTGGATCGAGCGATTTAGATCACCAGCGGAGGAGTTCGGTTACGCTGGTATTTCGAAGCGGTTCAACGAGTTAATGAACGGGTGACACAACTCACGGCGGTGGCTTTGGCTCTGGCGAAGGTTGTGGCGTCACCTTAGCTTGGTGTCGATGCTGGCGCCCAAGGTTACCCTCGCCCGATCAGTCGGGCGGGCTCACCCACATTGGTCGACGACGACTATGCGACGAAACACCCTCTCTCTGCTCGTGGGTGCAGTGGCGGCGCTGGCTGTTGCGTGCCGGGATTCGGCAGTTGCTCCAGCACGCAGTGCCACTTCTCTCTCTGCTGCAGCCTCTCCGTCGCTTTCCGCGGGCGGAAACAATCAGAACCGTACGTTGATCGGCACGATCGAGCTCTCGCCTAACGGGGGCACGTATCACGTCGGTGACTTCGATATCGTGATGCCCGCGGGAGCCGTGTGCGATCCCGCCACGACGAAATACGGTGCGCGCTACTGGGACGATGACTGCACTCCCGCGGCGAGCAACGTCACCGTGAATGTGATTGCCAAGAAGCAGGGCAAAGGCGTGAGCGTGGATTTCCAACCCGATCTTCGATTCCGGCCGGCTGCCGGATGGGTGGTCATCCAGACGAATGCATTCAGCACGCTGCTCACCAGCCCCGCGGTCCGTCAGCTCTCTCCGGGATCTGGATTCTTCGAGAATTTCTCGATTCAGTACGTGCCCACGGGTGGTGGCCGGCAGCTCAACGAGTTCCGCTCGACCGGCGATCAGTCGCTCCTGACGCATGTGGATCTGGGCACTGGGCTCGTATGGCGCCGCGTGAAGCATTTCAGCGGCTACATCGTGAACCTCGGTGCGAAGTGCGATCCGACGCTCTCTGGCATCGACGGCGCATGTCAGGTCGACGACGGTGGGTTGGGCGGTACGGGAACCGTGGTCGGCGGCAGCTCGAGCTTGGTCATGATCGGCGGTCTCTCGCTCTCGACGGTGATCGTGACACCTAACGATTCAACGACGACGCCGTAAGACATCTCTAAGGTGGTTCAAGAAACGAACGGGGCGCCGCATTTCGCGGCGCCCCGTTCGCATTCCGGGCAAATTACTCCTCGGCGTCGCTGCTGTCCGCGGCGCGAAAGACATAACCGACGCCGCGAATCGTGCGGATCATCGATGGCCCGTCATCAGCCTCGAGCTTCTTCCGCAGATACGCCATGTACACATCGACGATGTTCGTCGCGTCCGGATCCTCCGGCCCGTGCTTCCAGACCTGCGCCACGATCGCAGCCCGCGTCAGCGTGCGGCCCGGATTCCGCATCAGATACTCGAGGAGCGCGAACTCGCGGGGGCTCAGCGAAAGCGGCCGACCGTCGCGCCAGACTTCACGGGTGAGCGGATCGAGGACGACATCGCCAACCTTGAGCTCCGCCGCGCGCGCGCGCAACGCGGAGCGCCGGAGCAGTGCGCGAACGCGAGCGAGCAGCTCCTCAGCGTCGAAGGGCTTCCCGAGGTAATCGTCCGCGCCTGCCTCGAGACCGGAAACGCGGTCGGCGACGGCACCGCGCGCGGTGAGCATCAGCAGGGGCGCCGCGAGACCACGGCGGCGCAGCTCGATCGCGACCTGAATTCCGTCGCGACCCGGGAGCCCGAGATCGAGGATGACGAGATCGGGCTGCTGCTCGAGGGCACGAGCGAGTCCCGATTCGCCGTCCATCGCCGCCGCCACGTCATAGCCCTGCTCACCCAGGACACGCTCGAGAAGTGAAACAACCTCGGCGCTGTCCTCGATGATGAGAATTTTCGAAGCCTGCACGAGGGCGAACATCGCGCGCCAAATTAGTTCTGGCTCATGGTGGGGCAAGGGCGCGCCGCCAATCTTCGTGAGGCCGCCGGGCGACACGGGTCGGACGGACTCTCGCGTTTTACAGTGTGCGCGCGCTCTCTGCCACATGGGATCGCGCTCGCCACTTGAGAGGAGATTGATAGGCGGCTTCCTTTGTGCCGTGCGCCAGCCGCGACTTGTAACGGGAATCACCTCGGGCGTCATCCCTGCTGCCGCGACGACGGGGATGCTGTTCGGCTATGGGATTCGACTCGGCGGCGCGTCTCGCGTCTTCCAGGCGATCGGCTCACTGCTCCTCGCGCGCGCCGGCGAGAGTGCGAGTGGCTCCTCGTCGCTGGCGACTGGTGTGGGCCTTCTGCTACACGTCGTCGCCACACTCGCCTGTGGCCTCGCGTACGCTTCGCTCGCGGACGACTCGCACGACCATCCAATCGCGTGGGCGATCGTGATTGGCGCAGCCGCGTCAGCGCTCGCATTTCTCGCCGTGCGCACCTTCGCCGGATCAATCGCCCTAGTGCTGACGCCGGGAAATCTGATCGCCATCGGCGCGGTCATCGCCATAACGCTGCCGATCGGCATGCGCTTTGCCCCTACACGTCTGTAAAAGAACCGACCGCACGTTGCGACGTGACAAAGTTGCAACTGCGATGTGACTGCAAACGTATCAGTAGCAGTTTCATTGGAACATCGCGAACGTCGGCGGGTTCGATCTGGTGTCGCTCTGCTCGCGCACCGGAGTCATGCTGCACGGAGTCGTGAGGCTGCGGGGAGGGGAGACGCGATGATCGAGCAGTACCATCTTCAGGAGGAGGGCATGGACGTTCTCGTCATGCTCGAGGAAAACCCTGATCACTCGCCGGTGCTCGCGCACGTGAACTCGGTGCCGTCTCCGCTTTCTTCCGCGGAGCGCCCATCGCGCGACATCGTGACGCTGTATGGGGCGCCCAGTCCCGAGTCGCTTGCGCTCGCGCTCGCGGCTGCGGTGGAGTGTCATCGTTCGCCAGAAGGCAGCAGTGAAGCGATTCGCCACCTCGGCGTCTGGCCGGAGCGTGGCGCCATCGGCGACGCGGCCTGGCGCGATGTGACCACGGGTCAGCTCATGACTCGCGATCTCGAGATCCCGCTCGAGATCCTGCACTCGACCGCCGGTCGGTTGCTCGCCGAGTGCGGGCAGTTGATCCGGCGTCTCGTGGCCGGGCTGTCGATGCCTGACTGGCCGGAGGGCGCTCGACGCGCGATCACAGTGTCGATCGGTCCGATCGTCGGACTGACGGCGCCGGTCTTCGCCCCGCTCGAGACTATGCTCGACCGCATTCGTGAGGCGGAAGGGCTGACCTTCGAGGCTGAAGGAGACTGATGCGTTGTGGGTTGCGGGTGGAGAGCAGAGGCGGGAAGTAGCGGACTAGAGCGCACAAAGGGCCGACGGTTATCCGTCGGCCCTTTCGCATGTGCCCGCAACCCGCAACCCTCTACCCGTTTCCCCTCTTGACTCGAATCGCTCTGAACGCGAGGGTATCGATAAGAGAGGGGGAACATGTCACGGCAGTTCACTCGCCGCCCGGCCAAATCAACTCCAGCAGAGGCTCGCGTCTTCTCTGATGACGCGGGGCGACTGTGGAGTGCCGTTCGAACAACGGGCGCCATCGTCTTCAGCTGCATCAGTGACGCGCGACAGAGAGGACGCGCCCTCGCGATTGAAGACACCGTGCGGGAGGACGAGGCCGGAGATGAAACCCTGCGGGCGTGGCTCGGCGCCGCGCCCAAAATCGGTTCACTCAGTTAGGCGGAAGGAGCGCGACTCATGAAGGAGTTCAAGGGCTCAGAGATCCGCAACATCGCGGTGGTGGGACACGGGGCGAGCGGCAAGACCAGTCTGGTCGATGCGCTCGCCTTCGTGTCAGGTGCCAGCAAGCGTCACGGAGCGGTGAAGGACGGAACGTCGCTCACCGACACCGCGCCCGAAGAGATCGAGCGTGGCTACTCCATCAACCTCGGTGTCGCATTCGCCGAATGGCAGGGAACGAAGATCAACATCATCGACACGCCGGGGTTTCTCGACTTCCAGGGCGACGCCGTCGCGGGGCTGGCCGCGGCCGACGGTGCGCTCTGCGTCGTGAGCGCGAGCAGCGGTGTCGAGGTCGGCACGGAGCGAATGTTCCGTGAGGCCGTGACGCGGCGCGATCCGGTTCTCTTCGTCGTCTCGATGATGGACAAGGAGCACGCGGATTTCGATCGCATCTACCAACAGATCAAGACGCGGCTCACGGCGAAAGTGATTCCGGTCGAGGTTCCGCTCGGCGAGGGCCCCGATTTCCACGGCGTCATCAATCTCTTCACGAAGAAAGCCCTGCTCTTCAAGCAAGGCTCGAAGAGCGGCGAGTTCCAGGAGGTCGACATCCCCGCGGATTATCGAACGCAGTTCGACCGCTACTATCAGGAGTTGATCGAATCAATCTCGTCGACGGACGACACGCTGCTGGAGCGCTATCTCGAGGGTGGCGAGATCGAACGCGACGAAGCGATCGCCGGAATGAAGGAAGCGATGAAGCGGATGGAGCTCTTTCCGCTCTTCTGCGTTTCGAGCGAGCTCAATTACGGCGTTCAGGCGGTGTTGAACACGATCGTCGAGCTCCTGCCGAACGCGTTCGAGATGGAGGAAGTCCACGCATTCAAGGGCGCCGAGGGGAACGCGACGGTCGAGATTCACGCCGAGGACACGAAGCCGTTCACCGCACTTGTCTTCAAGACGATGTCCGAGCCGCACGTCGGCGATGTGAGCTTCTTTCGCGTCTTCTCCGGCTGCGTCGTGAACGGCCAGGAAGTGTTCAATGCGACGCGCGACACGCCGGAGAAGGTCAATCACCTCTCGATAGCTCAGGGCAAGGAGCGGATCGAGGTGAATCGTCTCTGCGCTGGCGACATCGGTTGTGTGGCGAAGCTCAAGAGCACGCACACGAACGATACGCTCTCGATGCGCGAGCATCCGGTGCGTCTGCCACAGATCAATTTCCCCGAGCCGATCATCGAGATGGCGGTGCATGCCGCCGCGCGCGCGGACGAGGAGAAGCTGCAGGCCGGCCTCCACAAGCTGCACGAGGAAGATCCGACCTTTCAGACGCATTACAACGCCGAGACGCACGAGACGATCATCAGCGGCGTCGGCGAGCGGCACCTCGAGATCTCGCTCGCCAAGCTGCGTCGCAAGTACGGTGTCCAGGCGCAGCTGACACGGCCGAAGATCGCCTATCGAGAAACGCTGAAAGCCCGCGCCGAGGGCCAGGGCAAGCACAAGAAGCAGACGGGCGGCCGCGGCCAGTTCGGCGACTGCTGGGTGCGCATCGCGCCGGCACAGCGCGGCGCCGGCTACGAATTCATCGACAAGATCGTCGGCGGCGCGATTCCACGGCAGTACATCCCAGCTGTGGACCGCGGCATCCAGGAGGCGTCGGTACGCGGAGTACTCGCGGGCTATCCGGTCGTCGATTTCAAGGTCGAGGTGTTCGACGGGTCGTTCCACACCGTCGACTCGAATGAGCAATCTTTCAAGATGGCCGGGATCCAGGCCTTCAAGACAGTGGCGCCGAAGTGCAAGCCGGTGCTGCTCGAGCCACTCGCCGAGATCGAGGTCGTGACGCCGGACGAATACATGGGGGACGTCCTCGGCGACCTCTCCGCGCGTCGGGGCCACATTCTCGGCACCGAGGCAATCGACTCGGCAACGGTCGGGAGTGGAACGCGTGTGCGTGCCATCGTGCCTGAGGCCGAGCTGCACACGTACGCCGGTACGCTGCAGTCGATGACGCAGGGACGCGCGACGTTCACGAAGCGCTTCAAGGGGTACGAGGAGGTTCCGCACGAGGTCGCACAGCGCGTGATCGACGAAGCCTCGAAGGAGCAGGAAGAGGCGGCGGTTCACTGAGTCGCGGCAGCGGTGCCGCGCGCTGTCGCGCGGCACCGTCTCGCGCCCCTCCCCCTACACTTGCCGTGTGACTGCACGCGATCCAGAATTGGTGGGTCGCGCACCCCAGATCGGTCAGACACGGAGACGACATGCACTTCTCACGTCGAGTTCTCGTCGCGGCGACGATCGCGTTGACCGCCTGCGCTTCCAGTGGCGGCGGGGCCTCGGCCGCGAAACAGAACCCGAACGTGATCTCGATGGACGAGATCGTCGAGAGCTCAGCGTCGAACGCGTATGAGGTGATTCAGCGACTTCGCCCGAATTTCCTCCGCACGCGCGGCGCGGTTCACGGCACGCCGGGCGCGACGAACGCGGTAGAGATGGTGGATCTCGTCGTCTATCTCAACGAGAACCGGCTCGGCGGCAGCGACCAGCTCCGTCAGATCTCCACGACCGACATCAGGGAGATCCGCTACTTCAATTCGTCGGAGGCCACGACGAAGTGGGGCACGGGCCACAGCGCCGGCGCGATCCAGATCGTCTCGCGCTGAGTGTACCCGGCAAGTTTATAATCTTGTTAACCCTTCAGTCGCCGTAGAGGTTGCCATGAAGATTCCTTCGTTCCATCTCGTTGCTCTTCTCGTCATCGCGGCCGCCTCGGGCTGCGCGTCTTCCGGGGCGAGCACCGGCGCGAGTCAGCAGTCGTCTCACCGCGGGTCGCCCGATCGCATCACGCAGGAGGAGCTGGCGACAATCGACGTCCAGAACGCGTTGCAAGCCGTGCAGCGCCTACGCCCGAGCTTCCTCCAGAACCGTGGCGGTGCGTCGTCGTCGATCACGCAGGGTCCGCAGGATGTCGTCGTCTACGTCGATCAGACGAAGATGGGCGGCCCGCAAACGCTCTCCCAGATTCCGATCACCGACGTGAAGGAGATCCAGCATCTGAACGGGACAGACGCGACTCAGCGTTATGGAACGGGACATGGGTCGGGAGTGATCATCGTGATCCGGAAGTGATGCTGGTGGGTGGTGGCTGGTGATTGGTGGCTGCTGAATTCGGAACGAAACGTTGATGGGGTGGTGGAGCTCAATGCTCTCACCACCCCATCAACTTTCGCCTACCACCAGTCACCAACCACCAGCCACCAATCACCAGCCACCACCCAC
>DATEPP010000071.1:0-2539 GCA_035273165.1 Gemmatimonadaceae bacterium | reverse complement strand
CGCGCCGAGGGGAAGGAGTACGTCGTCGCGGACGGCGACGTCATGCTCTTCCGGTTCAACGTCTAGGGCCGCTGCCTAACGCTAGAGACTGATCCCGAGGCGGCTGAAGTCGGCGAGCTCGCGATCGATGACTGACTTCTGCGCCGCCGAGATCGTGAACTTCGAGCCTGGGTCCTTGCGCAGCGCGCCCCCGAAGCGACCGTTGATGTCGCTAGCGACCTGCCCGCGCAGACCCTGCACGCCGGCATCGAATGCGTCGGCCCGGCAGCCACCGGGCCCGCTGCGCGTGCGGGCGCCAGTCACGATCTCGAAGATCGTCTCGCGCGCCTCGGAGGGGATGTTGATCTCCCGCTCTGGCCGCTGCGTGCCGTGGCCGACGAACCGCTTGTAGATGTAGTCCATCTTCTGCTGCGTGGGCGCGAGCTTGTACTTCGCGACGGCGAGCATGAAGAGCGTGTTCTCCTCGAGGAACTGCGACGCGCTCCAGACGAGCATCGGCTCCCAGCAGCGCTTCTGCGGTTGACTCAGGAAGATGTCCACGGCGGGACGATTGCCGGCGGCGGCAGAGGCCGCCCGCAGCTCGGCGGTGGTGACGGACTGCGGCACGCCCATGATCAAAACCTCTCGGATGGGCCGCGGCACTCAGGGCCACGGCGGTCGCCCGCGCACACCCGACGCCTCATCGAGGGCGCGATCGGCGATGGATATAGGTCGAATCTCCGCGCTCGTCAACCATCACGGGCGCGAAGATTCGTTGCCTGGTGGCACTCCCGTTCCGGTCGCCTAACGACGCGAGGCAAATGGCTCAGCGCCGGTTCCACCCATCGCCGCCGGAGCGTCGGTCGCGCGGATCCACGCGCGATCCACCGCGCACATCGACGTTCGATTCGTGATCGCCGATCCTCGACGGCGTCGTGGCGGAAGCTGTCGACGTCCCGTAGCCAGTGCGGGACTGCCGATCGTATGCTTCCCGCTCGTGGTTCCGGCGGTCGTCATCGTCTCGTGCGCCCCGCGCATATCGGTCATGGTCTCGCTCCCGGTGGGACGAGCTCTCCTCCGGATATGACGGATACGTCCCATACCTCCCCGGGTACGAGCCGTATGTCCCGTACGTTCCGCCCGCCGCCGGCGCGCCCGTCGACCCCGGATAGAATGCCTGTGCGCTCGCGCGGCTGACCGCGCCCATCGACGCTACCGCGGCCACGGCGGCCGCAACAATGAGCTTTTTCATCGTGTCTCCTGCGTTTCCAACGACCAGCCGCGCAAGGGTGCGGCTTCACATGGTGAGACGCCGCCGACAACGTGGAGATCCAGCGCCCGACACGAGCTGCACGCACGTGTAACGAATGGCGGCCGGGCGGTGGATGCTCGACGCGGTACGGTTCCTGACTAGCTGATCCGACGCAAGGACATCGGCACTCAACCTCATCAGGAAGTCTCCTATGCGCCGAATCGCTCTTTTTCTGGCCGTGATCGCTCTTGTCGCGTGCAACGACGCGACCTCGCCTAACGGTTCCGTGGCCGGAACCTACACGCTGCGCACGGTCAACGGCTTCAACCTGCCGTACACATTTTCGGACGGCTCCGTCCTCGTGAGTGATCAGCTCGTACTCAACTCCGACGGCAGCTACACGGATCAGGCGAACTTCTCGAACCGCCAGCCCCAGGGTGAGCAGGGCTTCTGGTCGATCAACAACAACCTGATCACCTTCAACGACGAGACCGACCAGATCAACTATACGGCGTCGTTGAGTGGTACTATCCTCACGGAGACCTTCAACAACACCGGCGGCGGTGGCTCGATCACGGAAGTCTTCGAGCGAAACTAGACGGGGCGCCTGACGAGCCCTTCTTTCAGCCTTCTCGCCGGGCTACATTATTCCTCTGCCGGTCGCGCTCCGCGGCCGGCCACATTTCCCCTCCTCGCGTTTCGGCAACCAGCGCGGGGCGGTCACGACCAAAGGGAGGATTGCCCACGCATGTCGCGTCAGTATGAGGCGGTGTACGTCTTCGACTCGCAGCTCGAGGACGGCGCCATCAACGATCGGCTCGGCCGCTTCCACGCCCTCCTCGGCAAAGCCGAGGACCTGCAGGTGAATCACTGGGGCCGCCGCCAGCTCGCATTTCCCATCAAGCGCCGCGAGAGCGGCTACTACGTCGTCGCACGGTTCGGCGTCGAATCGGACGTCCTTCCCGAGTACGAGCGCGCCATCAAGCTCGACGACGGAATCCTGCGACACCTACTCACGCTGTACGAGCACGAGCTCGGCGCGCCTCCGATGACCGAAGAGGAGCTGGAGGCCGCGAATCGTCGCCGTGAGGCCGACGAAGACGAGGACGAGGAGTAATCCATGCGACGACCAACCAAGACCTGCCCATTCTGCGAGACGCGCGTCCACTTCATCGACTACAAGGACGATCGCGCGCTCGGCCGCTTCATCACCGATCATGGCAAGATTTTGCCGAGCCGTCTGAGCGGTGTGTGTGCACGACACCAGCGTCAGCTGTCAACCGCGATCAAGCGCGCCCGCTACCTGGC
>DATEPP010000070.1:0-12916 GCA_035273165.1 Gemmatimonadaceae bacterium | reverse complement strand
CTGTGTCCTTCGCTCGACCATGCTTCGTTTACCTCTCGCCCGCGTCAGGCATTTCGGTCGATGCAGCCGTGAAACTGCGGATTGACGAGCTCCGCGTCCGGCACTGGGAAGTTGACGTCGGACCCGTACGCGCCCCCCTTGTAATGCTGGCCGCTGGGAAAGACGGTGTTCTGCGCGCGCCCATACTCACGAACTTGACGTCGCAAGTCGTTGAGACGCTGGCCACGGCCAAAGGTCCAGAACGCTTTCTCGCGGAAGAACAACGTGATCGCGTCTGCCTGGTTCGCCGGTGTTGGCAACGCGGTCATCGCTGCCGGCTGGAAGATGCCAATCTTTGGAGGCGCGGCGCGCAGTGCGTTCAGGATGGTCATCATCCCGGCAATGTCACTCGCGTTGAGCGCCGCCTCGGCCTCGATGAGACGCGCATCGAGTCCCGAGACCATCGGTTGGGGATCGTCGCGATTCTTCCAGATCTGCTGCAGGAAGAACGGTGTCAGTCCGTCTTCGGAAGACAGGCCCGCGGATTTCCCGACGAGGACCGGCACGCGCGGGTCATTCGCCGATGCGAACGGTATGGCATTCAGCGTTTGGTAGGTCGTGCCCGAGATCGTGATCGCGCTGTCACCAACCGTCATCCGGCCCACGGAGTTGTTGAAGCGCCAGATCCCGAGGTCGTCACTGTTCGTCGACGCCGACGTCGACCAGAGGTACTGGTAGCTCGTCGGCACGACGGTCGCCGGTACTAGCGCTGCGGCAGCACCAGCGTTGGCGAGGCCTTGATCGAGCATGATGCGCGCCTTGGTAATCAGCGCGGCGTTACGGACGTACACGATGGAGTCGGCAGCCGAATTGCCGAGCAGCGTTAGGGCGCTGTCGATGTGCTGCCGGGCAATCGCATACACTTCGATATTAGTAAACGGCTTGAACTCCGGCTTGCTATAGTCGATCACGCCCTGGGTCTGACTGCCGAGCGGTATGCCATTGCAGAAGTTCTCGGCAAGAGTCATTTCGTCGAAGGCGAGCGCCAAGTAGAGCTCACCGAGATTCATCGTCTGCTGCGGCTCGTATTGCTTTTCGGCGGTAATGGCGTCGCGAATGTAGCCGCGGATCTGAGTCACGTTGCCGTAGTCACTCGCGCCATTGTCCGGGCTCATGGTGCGCTGATCGATGTCGTTTTGCGAATTCTGAAAATCAGAGTTCGAGAACTCATCGCTCATGAGACCCGAGGCGACCCAGATCGACGAATAGGCGAAGCCGGCGCTCGGGAGGGGGTCGCTGCCGATCAGCTTGAGCTTCCCCATGGCACCCACCTTCAGGGCGGCCGCCGCGGCGGGCGACCCGGCTGCGCCCTGATCGACAATCCCCGGATTCTGGGGCTTGAGCAATTCATCCTTCACGTGATCGCACGCCGAGAGACCGGCGACGCCGACCGCGAGTCCGACCGCAGTGGTGCCGACAATCCTTCGGCTGCGGCTCATCTGATTCCGCATTGAATATCCTCGCATCTCAGTATCTCAGGTTCAGGCGGAAGACGAAGTACGTCGGAGCGCCCGCCGTCTGGAATTCATTCTGGCTCTCGGACTGGGTCGTGCCATAATTCGCTTCGGGATCGATGCCGGTCCACGAGCTCCACGTGTGGATATTGCGGACACTGAACACGAGCGATGACCCCTGCTGTGCGCGAATCCGGGACAGGGCCGCGTTAGGCAGCTGCCACACGGCCGAGAAATCACGGAACTTCCAGAACTGGTTGTTGCGGAAATAGCCGAGCGACGACTTGTAGCTGGTCCCGGCGATGGTCGTACCGAATCGCTTCGCGATCGCTGCCGCCTGCCGATCCAGCGGCGCGGATGGATCCTGGGTATCGCGACAGGCAAACGGTCCCGTGTTGCACTGGAAGTTGTTCGCGCCGTCGAGAATGCTCGCGCCGCCCTTGTAGTCGAACTGGGCCGACAGGCGGAGCGCTCCATCGAACAGGCCGAAGCCATTCTGCACGGAGAAGATGTCGCGGGGCACGCGATAGCCGAAGTACTGAAACGACGGATCGACGTGCACCTCATTGACCTGGAGGATACCGTCGCCGTTCGCGTCGGCGTAGGTGTACGGGTGGAACCATTGCGAGTTGATCGGATACCCAACCTTTTCAAGGACTTGGCCACCCGTCCCACCAGACGCCACGTTCAGGACGCGCGATGAGTCTGTCGTCGGGTCGATTCCAAGATCGACGACCTTGTTGCTGAAGTGCGAGCCGGTGAGGGTGACGTCCCAGCCGAAGCGGCGGGACTGGAAGAGCTGCGCGGTCAGCTGCACCTCGTGTCCCCAACCCTGCGTCGATCCGATGTTGCGCAACGGATTCAGCTTTGGCGCGGTGGAAGACGGCGACAGCAAGACCTGGATGAGCGCGTCCTTCGTCTTCTTGTTCCAGAACGTGTACTCGAAGTGCAATCGGCGATGGAGCAGATCAGAATCGAAACCGGCCTCGAACTCGCGCGAGGTCTCCGGCTTGAGGTCAGGATTCGCAATCTGGTTCGCCGTCAGACCAGGACTGTCACTGGGAGTGCCGCTTCGATTCTCGATGCTCACATTGGCTGCTGTGTACAGCGCGAGCGCGTCGAGCGCGCCGGGCTGGACGCCGCTGGCGCCATACGCGGTCCGAACGCGAAACTGATCGAGCCAATCCAAACGCGGGAAGAAGCTCTCGTCGGAGACCAACCACGAGAGGCTGGCCTTCGGGTAGTACACCTGCTGGAAGTTCGTGCCGAAGGCGCTGTTCTGGTCCGTTCGCACCGCGGCAGTGAGGAAGAGCCTGTCGTTGATCCCCACCTGTTCCTGCACGTACAATCCAAGCGTCTTCACCGCGGTCGGCTGTGTGTTCGAAGCGTCCCGGATCGAGGCCGCGCCCACGCTCGATGCGCCAGCCGGCAGGATCGTGCCGTTGGTCTTCACCGAGTCGATTTCGACGTTGGTGTAATCGCTCCCGACACTCGTCTGAAAGTTCATCCACGAGCGGAAGTTGTAGGTCGACGTGCTCGAGATCTTCGCCGAGAAGTTCCGGAATCGGTACTGGTTGTCGGTCACGCTGCCAAGGCGGGCCGTGCTGGTTTGCGGCGGACACTCGTTCAGACGACACAACGAGAAGAAATCGACGGCGGAGAGGTCGACGCCGACGGTGCCGTCGTTGCGCATCCACGGAAACGGTCGCCAGTTCCCGTTGGCACTTCCCGTGAAGCGCTGCACGTCCGAATTCTGCGTGACCTGCATGATGTCGCCCGGCGCCCACTGCAGAGCGTCGTGGAGCGGCGTCCCATCGGACTGGTTCGGGTCCTTGTCGAGCCCACATGGTGCGACGCCGCCCGGACAACCCTTGTAGCCGTAGTTCTGCATGCCGACGTAGTAGAGCGCGATGATCAGATCGCTCTCCGGTGGAACGCGATTATCGAGCTTGCTGAACCCGGTGTTCAGGTTGAGATCGAACTTCGGCGTGAGAGCCGCAGTGAGGTTGCCACGGAATGAGCCTCGCTGCTGCGCGGACGGATGGAACCACTCGTCGCGGACGCCGACGTGACCCGCTTCGAACCGCTGCACTTCATATGCGGGCATCTGGATCGGGCCGATCTCGTTGTCCAACTCGCCGCTCGCGAAGAACCGAACGAGGTCCGTACCGCCGGTGACGTTCCCACCGAACAGCGTGCCTCGGCCGAGGTGGACGAACGTGTTATCGGGATCTTTCAGCCAGTTGTAATGCGTGAGACTATCCGACTGACACGTGACTCCCTTGGCCTCGTTTGCGGGGTTGGCCGACGTGATCATCGTCGCCAACTGGCAGCGCGTGACGGCGCCCGTGAAGACGTTGTGGCCGAAGTTGGCGTACATGTCCTGGTACGGCGTCCGATCGTCGATCGTGCGGTGCTCCGCCGTCCAGTTCCACCGCGTCTGACCAGCGCGACCCTTCTTCGTCGTGATCAGCACGACGCCATTCGCCGCGTTCGTGCCGTACAGGGTCGCCGCGGACGGTCCCTTGACGATTTCGATATCCTCGATCTCGTCCGGATTGAGTGTATTCAAAAGGGAGAATCGCACATCGGTGCCAGATGTCAGATTCCCGGCGCTGTACCGCACCCCGTCGACGTAGTAGATCGGCGCGTTCGTCAGGCTGATCGACGAGACGCCACGAATGCGGACCGTCGGCGCGCCACCCAATTCGGTGCTCGGCAGAATCGTCACACTCGGCGACTTCGCGATCAGCATGTTCGCGAGATTGTTGTTCGGCCGCTCCTCGACCTGCTGGGCAATGTTGACGGTCGAGACCGCGTTGCCGAGCTCCACCCGTCGCTGCTGACCGGTCGCGGTCGTTACGACCTCTTGCAGTTGCACGACGGCGGTCTTGAGCGCGAAGTCCATCCGCACCGTGTCGCCCTTGGTCACCGTGACCGGTCGTTTCTGCGACTCAAAGCCAACGTGCAGCGCCTGCAACTGAGCACTACCGGTGGCCGCATTTCGGATGGTGTAGCTGCCGTCCTCTCCGGTCGTGGCGACCGCAGTCGTTCCAACCAGCAGGACGTGCGCCCCGACGAGCGGCCGTCCTCCCTCGGTCGCGGTGACGCGACCGGTGATGGTGCCTTGCGCGGACACGGTCCGCACGAGTGGTGATGCCAGACCGGCAAGCACCAGTGCGGCCGCGATGAACGCCGAGCGACGTACATTCATCGTCTTCTTCCCTCCAACAGTGGGGTGGGCAGGGCTTTCACAGATACTCAACATCGGGATGTCCGAGCCGGAAAGAGGCCTCGAGCGGTACAGCGGGAACGCCAGTCGGCGACATCGGTTGATGCCGCGTCGGTGAACGAGGCCGGCAGAAGTAGGAAAGGAGCGAGGTGAGATCGGCGTGAGGGTACACGCCGGTCACACTTGCGTCAACCTGCACCCGCGACCTATATGCACGTCAACCACGCTCCGGTCGCGTTGGTCACGCCTCCTCGCGCTGCTGGCCCGCGCCTTACGAGACCCTTACTTCCCTACGATCATCCCGATGTCCAACTCCGTCCGGCACCGGACACTGCTGCGCACCCTTTCCCTGCTCGCTGGCGCGGCGATCGTCCCGGTGGCGCGCGCCCAAAGGCCGGTGCCGACGCCGGAGTCATCATTCGGATTTGCAGTCGGCGCCGATTACAAGCTCTTCGACTACGAGCAATCGATCGCCTACTTCCGACGACTTGCCGCCGCGAGCAATCGCATCAAGCTGCTCGAGGTCGGTCAGACGTCGTTTGGTCGGCCGATGATGGTCGCAATCGTCTCGTCGCCGGAGAATCTCGCGCGGCTCGACGACATTCGTCGCGTCAACATGCGCATCGCGCATCCGGAGGGACTCACCGATAGCCTGGCGCATCGCCTCGCGGCGCAGGGAAAGGTCATCGTCGACATCAGTGGCGGGCTACACGCCTCCGAGATCGCTGGCTCTCAGCACACGCCGCTCCTCGCCTACCGTCTCCTCTCGAACCCGAACGATCCGACAACAAAAGCCATTCTCGACAACGTCGTGCTCTTCCTCTGGCCGTCGATCAATCCTGATGGCCAGGACATCGTCGTCAACTGGTGCCGAGCGCGGGACGACCAGAAAAATCCCGGGGCGATGGAGCTCTACCAGAAGTACATCGGTCACGACAACAATCGTGATGCGTACATGCTCAACGTCATCGAGTCACGCGTAATCCAGCGGACGTGGCGCGACTGGGAACCTGACATCGTCTACGTCCACCATCAGTCGTCGCCCTTCCCGACACGCATCTGGATCCCGCCGTTCGCTGATCCCGTTGGGTTGCGCGTGCCGCCGATCGTGGCGCGCGAGGTGAACGCGATCGGGACGCGCATCGCCGAGGAGCTCGACGCGAACGGTCAGCCCGGCGCGGCCCACCAGCTCGCCACCTTCGACGCCTGGTATCCCGGCTACATCGATTACATGCCGATGTATCAGAACATTGCGTCGTGGTGGACGGAGACCCAGGGCGGAAACTGCGCCACGCCGCGCACCACCACGCTCGACAGTCTCCCCGCCGACTATCGCGATCTTCGTCCGACGACGATGTACCTCAGCCCCTGGACCGAGGGAAAGTGGAGTCTCCGCGACGCGGTCGATTACATGGTGACCGCCTCGTTCGCCACGCTCAACTACGCGGCCAAGTTCCGGGAAGAGATTCTCTACAATCGCTATCAGGCCGGACGGAACACGATTCAGCAATTTCGAAACAATCCGCCGTACGCCTATTTCATTCGTCAGGCCCAGCGTGATCCGGTTGCGCCCGTCGAGCTGCTGCAGCGGCTCGCGTTCATGGGCGTGCGCGTGAAGCAGCTCGGCCGCGACATGACCTACGATGGGATCTCGTATCCCAAGGGCACGTGGGTCATTCCGATGGACCAGGAGTACGCCCAGCTCGTTCGCGAGCTGCTCGAGGCGCAGAAGTATCCGGAGATCAAGGACGACACCCCATACGACGCCGCCGGATGGACCCTCCCCTATCAGATGGGCGTCGACGTGATCGAGGGACGCGTCGCACTCACGCCCGAGCTCAGGGCCGCGCTCGTGCCCATCGAAGGGAAAGCCGTAGACTGGCACACGCGATCAGACGCTCCGTTCACAACGAATGCGGTAGCGGCTGGGATTAGCCCGCTCGCAGGGGCGATTACCGGTACGGGAAGCGAAATCGAGCTCGTTCCGGCGCAGAACAATGTCTTTCGCTTCATGAATCGCGCGCTCGGCGCCGGTGCCACACTGCGCTATGCGCCAGCCACGCCAACGCGCAGCGGCCGGTGGCTCGTTGGCGGCATCGACTCGGCGAAGGCCGTGGCCTCAGCCGCCGACCTCTTCATCCAGGCGACGCGCTCCTCGAACGACGCAGTGCCTAACGCGATTCCGGCGCGGCTCCGGCTCGCGCTGTACAAGGCGGGGCCGGGCAATATGGACGAGGGGTGGACCGAGTGGCTCCTCGACACGAACGATTACCACTACACCGTGATCACCCCGTCGGACCTGCACTCCGGCAATCTCGGCGCTCGCTTCGACGTGATCCTCGTCGCGTCGCAGGGGCTGATGTCGCCGCGAGGTGGACGTGGCGGCGGTGGCGCATCGCCCGACACGGCCGCTCTGCGCGTCGAAGACAGCGTGCGGGTTCACGCGTTCGACGAGTTCGTGCGCGGCGGCGGTACGCTCGTCGCGTGGAACCAGGGCGCGGCGGCAGCCGTCAATGCGCTGCAGTTGCCGGTGAAAAATGTCGTCGCCGGCCTGCCGCGGCGGGAGTATTTCACCGGCGGCTCGATCATGCGTGTGGTCGTTGACACGAGCCATCCGATCATGGCGGGAATGCCGGCCAACGCGGACGTCTTCGTCTTCAATAGCCCCGTCTTCACCACGCTCGACGGGTTCGACGGCGCGGTGCTGGCGAAGTACCCTAACGAGTCGATCCTGCGCTCCGGCTATCTCTCTGGTGAGAAGCACATGCAGGGGATGGCCGCGGCGCTCGACGTCAAGCGCGACCGCGGCCACGTTGTGTTGTTCGCGTTCCAGCCGCAGTGGCGTGGCCAGTCCACCGGCACCTTCCGCGTCGTCTTCAACGCCACGCTCTTCGGCGGCGGTGTTTCGTCGCAGGCGCGCGGCACACCCGGCTTCTGGACCGCTCCGACGTTGGGCACGGACCGCTGACCGATCCACCCCGGCGCGTCAGCAGTTCGTCCCACCCTTCAGCGCTTCATCACATCGTCGAGGAATCATGTGGACGATGGTGGCATCTTTTTGGCCGCTGATACCACTGACCGAGCGCAGAAACCACTGATGACCGAGTAAGGCCAGGCGTGACTCGACAAGCGGAAGTCAGTGGTCTCAGTGCCGTGTCAGTGGTTTCAGCGGCCTCACTTAAGCGACACGCGGGTATCGCGCTCATCGTCGTCGCCGCCTGGCTTGCGTTCGGCGCGCTCCAGATCAGCGTCGGTGCCGCGCTGGCTCGGAGCGGCGAGATCAAATGGGGACGAGAGCTCCTCGTCGACGTGACGATGGCACTCTACTGGAGCTTCGTGACCCTTCCGATCGCGCTCTGGCATCGCCATCTGCGTTTGAGCGGTCGCAGCCTGCCCCAGATGATCGTCCTCCACCTCCCGCTGATTTTCCTCGTCGTCCTCGGCGACACGTATTCGACGCGGGCAAGCGTCTACCTCTTCACTGGCACGTCACCGGTCGCGCGGGCGATCGCGACGATCACCTACTTCGCCGATTTCGACACGCTCAGCTACCTCGCCGTCGTACTGGTGACCGACGCGCTCATCGCTCGTGAGGCGGTGCGCGCGCAGGAGCGGCGTGAAGCTCGGCTCGAGAATCTGCTCGCGCGCGCTCGGCTCGAGTACCTGGAAGCACAGCTGCAGCCGCACTTTCTCTTCAATGCGCTGGGCGCCGTCTCCGAGCTTGCGTACGAGGCACCCCACACCGCGCTGCGCGTGCTCCGGCAGCTCGCCCTCATCTTCCGCGGCGCGCTCAGCGCCCGCTCGGGCGAGGTGACGTTAGGCGAGGAGCTCGTCGTCATCGAGCCGTATCTCGATATCCAGCGGCTGCGATTTCCCGATTGGCTTCGGATCAGCTACGACGTCGCTGGTGATACGCTTGATTGCCTCGTCCCCCGGTTCGTACTCCAGCCACTCGTGGAGAACGCGATCCGGCACGGCCTCACGGGACGTGTCGCCGCCGGGTGCATCGAGATCTCGGCGCGGATCGTGGACCGCCGGTTGACGCTTCGCGTCGCCGATAATGGCGTCGGTTTGCGGCAGGTGGTGAGCCGGCCGGGCTACGGCATCGGCCTGACGAATGTTCGGGAGCGACTCGCGACGCTGTACGGCGCGGGCGAGCAGCTGCGTCTCTTCGATGCGCCCGGTGGTGGTGCCGTCGCCGAGGTCGAATTGCACGCGCGCCGCGCGCGGGAACACATGCCACGCGCCGCCGTGCTTCCAGACCAGGCCGCGGACCCAGCGCCTAACGAGACACTCGCGGAAGCGCCCGTGGCGCTGGTGCCGTCGCGTCCGGTGCGCGTCGCCCGCGCCCTCGCGATCTGGGTCGCCTGTGGTCTCCTCTGGACCGTGCAGAGCTATGCCTACCTCAAGATCCGAAACCGGCTCGGCCAGTATACGGTCTTCAGCCTTGCGCGCCACGACGTCTCCGTCGCGCTGATCTGGGCCGCGATCGCACCGCTCGTCATGGCCGTCACCGCGCGCTTCCCGCTCACGATGGGACGGCGATTTCTCCGAGCTTGCGGCTATCTCGTCGGCATGGCTGCCCTTGCGGTCGGGCACCAGGGGCTCCTCGGGAGGATTTTCAATCCCGAGCTGCGGCTCTGGTCCGCCGCCAACACCAACATCTTCATTCTGAACTTCCTCATCGTGGCCGTGCTCGTCGCCCTTGGCCATCGGCGTCAACTGTCGGAGTGGATGCGGGAGCGCGCACTGAGCGCGGCGGCGCTCTCGTCGGAGCTCGAAGTGGCGCGACTCCGCGCCGCGCGCCTCCAGTCGATTCCGCCTGCGGTGCTCGCGGCACTCGACCGCGTGATCGAAGCGGTGAGCGCTCGACCCGCTCCATCGCCGCGACGCACCGAGCAGCTCCTTGCCCGGCTCGGCGACTACCTCCGCGTCGCCATCGAGTGCAGCGATGAGGAGGGAGTAACCGCTTCACGCGAGCAGTCGCTCGCACGTAGCCTCGCGCAGTTCGAGCGCGCGGCCGCGACGTCCACCACGCCCACCTTCCTTTCGTCCCAATGATCACAGTCATCGTCGTCGACGACGAGAACATCGCCCGGCGCCGGCTCGTTCGGCTTCTGGAGGAGAGCAGGGAGGCGCGGGTGGTCGCGGAATGCGCTGGCGGTCGGGACGCCGTCGAGAAGATCGCCGAGCTGCGGCCGCAGATGGTCTTTCTGGACGTCCAGATGCCCGACCTCGATGGCTTTGGAGTGCTGCAGCAGCTCGATGGCATCCTCCTGCCCGCGGTGGTCTTCGTGACCGCGTTCGACCAGTACGCCGTCCGCGCGTTCGACGTCCATGCCGTCGACTACTTGCTCAAGCCCTACGACACCAACCGGTTCGGCGAAGCGTTCGATCGGGCGAAGGAACGGATCGCGAGCCGCGCCCGCACGGACGAAGACCAGCGCCTTCGCGCGCTTCTGCGGGACTACCTATCCGATGGCCAGCGCGACGAGCGCGAGCACCTCGACCGGGTAGCAGTGAAGGTCGATGGCGTACTGCGCATTATTCGAACAACCGAGGTGGACTGGTGGGAGACGGATGGTAACTATGTCCGATTACACGTCGGCCCGGCGAGCCACCTGATTCGCGCGACGGCGACGAGCATCGAGGGCCAACTCGATCCGAAGCAGTTCCTGCGCATCCATCGCCGCTACATCGTGAACCTCGATCGGGTGGTCGAGGTGCAGCCCTGGTTCGGCGGCGACAGCATCGTTTTGCTCAAGGGCGGCGCGAAGTTACGCCTCTCCCGCACGTACCGGGAGCGACTCCACTCGAGGCTCCTGGGGGTTCGGGCGGACGGGACGCTCGTGTCCGGCTCGTGACTGGTGGCTGGTGGCTGACAGCTACCCGTCACCAGTCACCAGTCACCAAGCACCAAGCACGCCTCTGTACTATATTCCGGAAGTCTGTGAGCGACGTCAGTCGCTCCTTCCTCGATCTTCTGTCGCGGTACGAGAGCGCCCCAGCCCCAAGTGCCAGCGATGCACTGATTTGGTGCGGCGTTCTGCGTCAGGAGGTCATTCAACTCAGCCGGAGCTCGTTGCAGCTCGCTCTCCCTTGGAGCGCGATAGGCGGTTTCGCGTCTCTCAGCTGATGGGCGGCGCGGGACTCATGAGCGATCCGGCCCGGAGCGTCGCCGTCAAACTGGCGCCGCGCTGGTGCGTCGGGAAACGGAGGATCATGCGAAAGAGCATCGAGGCTTTCGAGTTCGAGCACGACGGCCGAACCTACATCTGCACCCCCGAAGCGCGCGCCGGCGGCAAGAAGGAGATGTGGTGGTGGTTCCGGGTGTCCGGTGACGCCCAGCGCTATGCGCCGTTCGAGGTCGTGGCCGGCGAATCGAAGGACGCGGTCGCCAAGCGCATCGTGACCTGGCATGCAACGATGCTCGAGCGCCGCTCCGCGCCCGCAGTCTCCCCTCAGGCTTGGTGGCAGCGCCGGAAGCAGGCAGCATCGGAATGAGTGGCGAGTGGCGAGTGGCTAGTTGCGAGAATAAGTCGTAGAGAACGCTTCGTCCTCATTCGCTCGCTACCAGCCACTCGCCACTAACGATGTACGACTACGATCTCGTCGTCATTGGCAGCGGTCCGGCCGGACAGAAGGGAGCGATCGCCGCCGCAAAGCTCGGTAAGCGTGTGGCCGTCGTCGATCGCCGGGAGATGACCGGTGGTGTCTGCGTTCACACCGGCACGATCCCCAGCAAGACCCTGCGCGAAGCCATTCTCTACCTCTCCGGCTTTCGCCAACGCAGCTTCTACGGCAAGGATTACGTCGTCAGCGACCGGATCTCGGCGCGCGACCTCGCCCACCGCGTCCAACACGTCGTCGAGCGAGAAGTCGAAGTGGTCCACAATCAGCTGCGGCGGAATGGCGTGGCCGCGCTCGTCGGTACGGCGCGCTTCATCGATCCGCACACGCTCGAGATCACGCCGGAAGCATCACAGCCAGTTCGGGTGTCGGCGGCGCACGTCCTCATCGCGTGCGGCACCCGCTCGGCGTGCACGGCGAACATTCCGCTCGACGGCCGCTGCATCTTCGACGCCGACCAGCTTCCCGAGGTGCCGGAGCTGCCGCGCGAGCTGATCGTCGTCGGCGCGGGCGTGATCGGCCTCGAGTACGCCTCGATGCTCACGGCGCTCGACATCAAGGTCACGATCATCGACCAGCGGCCGACGCTCCTCGATTTCGTCGATCGCGAGATGATCGAGGCGCTGAGCTATCACATGCGGCGCCGAGGCGCGACCTTCCGCCTTGGCGAGACGGTGACCGCGGTCGAGCGCGACGCGCAGGGTCGTGTCGTCGCGTTGCTCGAGAGTGGAAAGAAGGTGCATGGCGGAGCGCTCCTCTACACGGTAGGGCGGCAGGCGAACAGCGATCTGCTCGATCTGCCCGCGGCAGGCCTCGCCGCTGACGCGCGCGGTCGCATCCCCGTCGATGAGAACTTTCGAACGTCGGTGGCCCACATCTATGCCGCTGGCGACGTCATCGGCTTTCCGTCGCTCGCTTCGTCCTCGAGCGAGCAGGGCCGGCTGGCGAGCAATCACATGTTCGGCGGCAACCATCGGCGCGCGTCGGGCGATCTTCTACCGTATGGCATCTACACGGTGCCGGAGATCTCGATGGTTGGCCGGACGGAGCAACAGCTCACCGCGGCGAAGATCCCATACGAGGTCGGCGTCGCGAAGTACGAGGAGCTCGCCAAGGGCCAGATCCTCGGCGACGACACGGGCCTGTTGAAGATGCTCTTCGATCCCGAGAAGCTGACCCTCTACGGCGTGCATGCGATCGGCGACGGCGCGGCCGAGCTGATTCACATCGCGCAAGCAGTACTCTCATTCGGCGGCACGATCGAGTATTTCCGCGACACGGTGTTCAACTACCCGACGCTGGCAGAGGCATACAAAGTTGCGGCGCTAGCAGGATTGAACAGGCTCTAACGGCATTCGCGCTTAGACTGCGATACTGCGGTAAGAGCGACTGCCGGAAGGGCGACTGCAAGAAGGGCGACTGAGGAAGAGCGACTGAGGAAGAGCGACTGAGGAGGTGCGACTGCAGGAATGGCGAAGGTATGAGAAGCGCCTTTCTGCAGTCGCCCTTTCTGCAGTCGCCCTTTCTGCAGTCGCCCTTTCTGCAGTCGCCCTTTCTGCAG
>DATEPP010000069.1:0-21967 GCA_035273165.1 Gemmatimonadaceae bacterium | reverse complement strand
CGGCGCGTGAGCTCGTCGGATAGCCGCGATAAAGGCTCTTGAAGAATCCCTGCGCCTCGTCGTCGCGGTTGTCGTCGGTCGCCAGATCGCCGAGCAGGTACAGCGCCGACGCGGCGCCACTCGTATCCGCGCGGTAGGTCTGGGCGACGGCGCGAAGCGCGCTGCGTGCCGCGTCGCCATTGCCGCCCAACAGGAGCGCACGGCCGCGCTGATACGCCGCCTCCGCGGCAAGATTCGCCGGAGCGCGCACCTGCTCGAGCACGGCCGGCGCGTCGCGATATCGGCCCGCACGGATGAGGAGCGCGCCGTAATCCAGGCGATCCTTCGGCGTCGCCTCGGGGGCGCTGAGTGCACGGGAGTACGCGGTGATCGCACGCCCCACCGGACCGGACGCGTTCGCGCTGCGCGCGACGAGCAGCTCCTCACTCGGCGTCAAGGACGGGAACGTCTTGTCGAGTACTTCCACCGCCTGACGAGCGTCTGCAGTCCCCGGCTTGGTGCGCAGGAATTGGATGATCTCACCCCGTATTGCCAGGCGAGCCGCGGTATCCGTCGCCGACGCAAGGCGGAGACGAAAGGCGCTCGCCATCGCGCCCAGCCGCTCGTAGCGCGCCGCCGCGCCGGCGAGATCGCCCGATCGTTCGCGCGCCAGCGCATCCGTCCACTCGATCCGCTCGCGCGGCGCCGCACGACGCACGCCGGCGAATAGCCGGGCGCGCGTCGCCGAGTCGTCGGTGACGCCAGCGGCGCGGAGAAGTAGCCAGTCGGAGATATCGCGCAGTTGCTGGCTGGCGCGCTCGTAGTTCACTCGCGCGCTGTCGCGCTGATTCAGGCGATCGAGCGCACGCGCGAGCAGCACCGTTCGCGTCGCCTTCTCTCGTGCGGCGTTCGCGCGCCGGAGCGACGAGTCGGCATACGCCGCGGCGGCAAGCGTATCCGATCCGCGCTCCAGCGCGCTGCGCGCGAGCAATTCGTAGCCAGCGCCGTCGAATTGCGTCCCGAGCCAGGGCTGACCGCGCAGCAACTTATCGACCTCGCTCCAGCCGTCCCATCCCGCCGCGGCCCGTGCGCCGAGGAGGAGTGCGGCCGGCGTGCGCCGCGCCGGGTCGCGCAGCACGGGAGCGAGAAGTCGCGTCGCCTGCCATGCATGGCCGCTCGCCAGCGCACGCTCGGCCGCGACGAGCGCGGTATCGGCGGCGACCGCCTTCCGGAACGACGCGCTCTCGCCGACAAGCACGACGTCGCCGGAGGAGCTCTCCGCCGATTTATCGCGACAGGCGGCGGCGAGCGTTAGGCAGAGCAGCAGACTGGAAAGACGACTCGAAAGCAATACCGCTCCATGAAGATCGGGAAAACCACACGGCGAACAGTAGCGGAGCCAATGCACGCATCGCGACGTCGCTGGACCAGTCCAGGTTCGAGATGGCAGGGCCGAGAGCGCAGGCGTGAGATCGACGGCGGTATCAGGCACTCAGGCCTGTCTCAAGTCTCACGTCGCTCTTTATCTCACGCCTGCTGTCTCGCTCCTGGCCTCTCGTACCTGGACTCGTCCTCGACGTCGCGATGCGTGCATTGGCGGTCAGAACTACGCCACCACTAGTAGATGCACACCGCGTGCGAACGGCGAAGGCGAGCCCTAGCGGTCGGCCGTAGCCGAGGGCTTCTCGACGAGCCAGTAGGTGAACCACTGCCGGAGGCGGCCCAGCCGATCCACGAGCAGCCACGGCTCACCGGAGCGCGAGAGCTCGTGTGTCGACCGCGGGTAGCGCACCAGCTCCACGGGCACGCCCTGCTTCTTCAGGGCGATGAACCACAGCTCCGCGTTGCCCATCGGCGTACGAAAGTCGTCCTCCGACTGCACGATCAACGTCGGTGTCCGCACCTTCGAGACGTGCCGGATCGGCGAGAGCGTGTCGTACATCGCGAAGTTGTCCCAGGGCTTCCCATAGAATTCAAATTCCGTGAGGCCCTGCGCGTCCGACGCGCCGTACCAGTACGTCCATTCGCTGATCATCCGGTCCGCTTCGGCCGCCTTGAAGCGATTGGTCTTCGTCTCGACCCATGCCGTCATGAAGCCGCCGTACGAGCCGCCAGTGACGCCCATCCGCGTCGAATCGACGTCGGGACGCTTCGCGGCGATATCGACCGCTTTCATGAGATCTTGATAATCTTCCGCGCCCCACCGGCCGCGCGTGCTGTAAGTGAAATCCGCGCCGTAGCCACTCGAGCCGCGCGGATTCGTGAACAGCACGAACATCCCCGCCGCGGCGAGATTCTGAAATTCGTCGAACCAGTTCTCGCCGTACGCCGAGTGCGGTCCGCCGTGGATGTAGAGGACCAACGGATACCGCTTCCCGGGCTGATAACCGTACGGCTTCATCAGCCAGCCCTCGACCTCCAGCCCTCCGACCGACGGATAGGTGAATCGCTCCGCGTCCGACCAGGCGATCTCCGCGTTGACCTTGTCGTTGAAGCTCGTTAGGCGCTTCTCACCGCTTCCGTCGGCGTTCGCGATGAAGAGCTCGGTCGGGTGCGTCAGGTCGGTGGCGACAAACGCGACCTTGTGCGCGGCGGCGTCGAAGCTCACGCCGTTGATCCGGCGTCGGCCGCCGAGGAGCTGCGTCATCTTCTTCGTCGCGGGATCGATCCGATAGAGCGCACTGCTGCCGCCGATGGATGTGGTCATCGCGATGTTGCCATCGGGAAGCCACTCGATGTTCTCCGGTTCGTAGCGGAAGGCGCCGAGAAGGTTGTCGGGTGTGCCGCCGCTCGCCGGGACGACGTAGACGCGAGCGCTCTTCATCCGGCCGGGGCGTCCGATGAAAGCGATCCGCTTGCTGTCGGGCGACCAAATGATATCGCTCTCGGTGCCGGTAAGCGTCGCGATCTTGCGCGGCGTGCCGCCGCCGATCGGGATCACGAAGACGTCGGCGTCGTTTCTCTCGATCTCGTCGCGCCTCTTGTCGTAGGGAAGCTGCGCGATCGAATCACGCTCCATCTCGACCACCGAATCCGGCCGGAGCGAGGGATCCGCGACGAACGCCACCCATTGGCCATCGGGAGAGATCGTCGCGGCACGGTGCGAGTAGCGCGTTTCCGTGATGCGCCGCTTCGGGGAGCCGTCGAAGGACTGTGCCCAGATCTGCGCGGGCCGCCAGCGACGCGCCTCACGAGCGCCAGGAAGGAAACCCTGGTCGTTCGACTTGTAGCGCATGTCGTAGATGTGGCGGCCATCGAA
The DNA here is from genome assembly GCA_035273165.1 of Gemmatimonadaceae bacterium. Lineage (GTDB taxonomy): Bacteria > Gemmatimonadota > Gemmatimonadetes > Gemmatimonadales > Gemmatimonadaceae > AG2. Next base: position 18,729 of record DATEPP010000069.1, on the reverse strand, counting down.
GCGCGCGGGATCTAACGGCTTGGTGATCGCGCCGTACGGCGGCCGCGCCATCGCGGGCATCTTCGCGAAGGGGTCGTCGCCGTGTTTTGTGCTGTCGGCCGCGGCCGAATCGGCGTCGCTCCATACGGCAAGTCGGCCGTCCGCGGTCACCGAGGTGCCGCGCGGATAGCTCTCCTGCTGAAAGGCCTCACCACCTGGCTGGTCCATACGGAGCATCCAGGTCGAGCCTTTTCCTCCGGGCCGCGTGGAGGTGAAGAGCAGGAATTTGCCGTCCGCCGACCAGCGTGGATTGCTGCTTTCGGTCGCAGGCGAGGTGAAGCGCGTCGCCTCCCCTCCAGCCGTGGACGCGACCCACACCTCGCGATGGTACTTGTTGTCGCGCTCGTTGATCGTCTGCACCGTGAACGCGACGCGCGCTCCGTCCGGGGACATCGCCGGCGCGCTGAGCGTGGAGAGACGATACCAGTCGTTAGGCGTGAAGGCGCGCTTTCCAGCTTGCTGCGCAAAGAGCGTTGACGGGAATGCGGCGAGGATCAGTAACGTCCTTCGCATGTGGGGGCTCCTGAAGGCGGGATTCTGAGAACGCTGGCTCTAAAGTAACGATTCGCTCAGCCTCTCACCGCTTGAGGTATGCGACCGCGCTGACCTCCACCTTGAACCCACGGAGCATCGCGCCGACTGCCGTCCGAGTCGGGTAGGGTGCGCGGAAGGTCTCCTTGTAGATGTCGTTGAACCGACCCCAATCATCCATGTCCGTCAGATAGGCGATGACCGAAACGACGTCGTCGAGCGTGGCACCGGCCGCGCCGAGCGCCGCTTTCACATTGGAAAGGGTCTGCCGGACCTGCGTCTCGAAGTCCTCACTGATCACCTTCTGGGTCTTCGGGTCGACGGGCACCTGACCGGAGATGAAAACGAAGTCGCCGGCGCGCACGGCGGGCGAATACGCGCCGACGGGCTTCGGGACGTCGCCAGGAAGGAAAGCGGGCTGCCAGGAACGTGTCGCGTCTGCCATCGTGCACTCTCGCGAGGAAGGAAGTAGGATCAGGGGAAGCTAGTGGCTGGTGGCCGGTGGCTGGTGAAGGGGCTAGCAAAGCAAATATCTCGACCGAAGAGCAGTCGATCGGGGGTGCTAGGCGGCCCCATGCCAAATTTGGCATGTGCCCATCGTGACTCGAGGCGAGCATCATCATGCGCATGCCAAATTTGGCATGAAGCCGCCGTGCACCCGCGATCGACTGCTCGTGATGGGCGCATCCTAGCGTATGGATCGCTCGCCACTCGCCACTCGCCACTCGCCACTCGCCATTACCGGTCACCAGTCACCAGTCACCAGTCACCAGCCATGCTCTTTCCCGAGCTCGAGACCCCAGTTCCCGTCGTCGACCTCGATCGACTCGAGCGGAACCTCGACCGCGCTGCTCGTTATGCGGCCGAGCATAAGCTCGGCTTGCGGCCGCACATCAAGACCCATAAGTCGCCGCGGCTTGCGGCGGAACAGCTCAAGCGCGGCGCGATCGGCCTCACCTGCGCCACGCCCTTCGAGGCCGAGGTCATGAGCGAGGTCGCGGACGACATTCTCCTCGCCTATCCGCCCGTTGGCGCTTTGCGCGCCGGTCGCGTCGCCGGACTCCCGGAACACGTGCGACTCACCGTGGCACTGGATTCGGCGATCGCGGTCGACGACCTCGCCGCCGCGGCCCGAGCGGCCGATCGTGAGGTCGCGGTCTACGTCGAGCTCGACCTCGGCATGCATCGCGTCGGTCTCCCGGCCGTCGACGACGCCATCGCGCTCGCTGGGAAGATCCGAGATGCGGAGCCGCTTCGCTTTGGCGGACTCGCCTTCTACCCCGGGCACATTCGGGAGAGCGTCGACTCGCAGGACGCGAAGCTCGAGTCGCTTCGGACTGGGCTCGGCGAGGCGCTGTCACGCTTCGATCGCGCGGGCCTAACGCCACCGTCGGTGAGCGGCGGCTCGACCCCGACCATGTGGCGCACCCACGAGATTCCGCGCGTCACGGAGTTCCGCCCTGGCACCTACATCTTCAACGATCGGACGACCGCCGAGATCGGCGCATGCGCCTGGGATGATTGCGCCCTCACCGTGCTCGCAACGGTCGTGAGCACCGCCGTGCCAGGACAGGCTGTGATCGACGCCGGAAGCAAAGCGCTCGGCCGCGAGCCCTTGCGTGGAACGGGGAGCGACGACGGATTCGGCTCGGTGCTCGAGCATCCAGAGGTCGTCGTGAAAGGCATGTCGGAGGAGCACGGTCTCCTCGACCTCAGCCGGTCGAGCTGGCGGCCCGTCGTCGGGGAGCGGATTCGCGTGATCCCGAATCACGTGTGCATCGTCGTGCACCTCAACGACGTCGTCTTCGGCGTGCGGAATGGCGCGGTAGAGACGAGCTGGCCCGTCGCCGCGCGCGGCCGCGGCTACACGGCCTCGTTAGGTACGATGAGCCACGCCTAACGGCGTCAGGCGCGGACGTCGACCGGCTGCTGCGTTCCTTCGAGCACGAGCCGCCGGACCGCGCTGGCGCGCCGGCCGCTGCGGTATCGTGGCGGGGTCGGCGGCGCGTCGTCGCCGAACAGCAGCACGGCGTCCGGCGGGAGTGCCGCTCGCGATACGCGACCGCACAGCGGTGTGTCGAGACCCGCGCGCACCGCCGCGGCGATCGCGCCCGCGCTGGCGAAGAGATAGCAGCCGTCGCGCGACGAGTTGCGGCTCCGCTCCGGCACGTGGAACCAGACGACGGCGCGCTCGTCGGGCGCATCGCGGCCACCGGGACGCGGCACGATGTGCGGCACCAGCGCGTTGCAGTACTCGACCGCTTGCGAAACGCTCTCGAAGTACACTGCCTGGTACGCGCCGATCGTCACAGTCATCATCACACGCTCGCGCCGTTCTGGTCCACTTCCGATGTATAACCAGTTCGCGCGCGCAGAACCAGCCGCGCGACGATGAGGCGGCGCAAGGCATGTGCCGCTCTCGTCCGCACTGATGATCTCGAGCGCGTGCCACGGAGTCGTGTCGGGCATGTACATTCTTCGTAACGTCGACGGGCGCTCTCGATGATCGACTTTCACGACGATCTGGACGACGAATTTCCACTTGGCGACGGCACGGCCGACACGGCCGGGGCCGTCACCTGCCCGTACTGTGGCGAGCAGAACGTTATCGCGCTCGATCCCGGGAGCGGCGATCGCCAGGAGTACGTCGAGGACTGTCAGGTCTGCTGCCAGCCGTGGCGCGTTCGCGTGCGCTACCGCGCGGACGGCGGGGCGTCGATCCACGTCGAGCCAGACGCCGCCTAACGACTCGTCAGTTCTGCCGCGGCCGGAAGATCAGGTCGAGCGCGAGCCAGAGCGCCTTCGTCGTCGGATAGAGGAGGATCGGCGCGACGACGGCGAGGACGACCGTCACGGCGGTGAGCAGATTCCACGGCGGCGACGGCCAGGTGACGATCAGCGCGACGACGAACACGATCACCGGCACCAGCTCGGCGGCGACGAAGTTGAGCAGATACGCACCATAGAAGTAATCGCTCTCGCCCCGGTCGAATTGCAGGCCGCAGTGCGGACATTCCGGGCGCATGCGGAAGAAGCCAGCCCAGACGTCTTTCCCACCGCAGCGCGGACACCGGCGCCGGATCGCGCGCGAGATCGATTGCCACGCGCTGGCTGTCGCCGGCCCGGGTCGCGCCGTCATCTAGTGCACGGGGCCCATCGCCCCGCGTCCCTTGCCGGTGCGGAAGAGAAAGAGCAGAGGCAGTGAGCAGAGGAGGATGGCGCCGCTCAGCACGTAGATCTTCGAGAAGGCGAGCACGCTCGCCTGCGCCCCGATCTGACGGTCGAGTACCATCAACGCCTGCTGATGCGCCGAGCCAGCGCTCATGCCGCGCGCGATCAGCGCACGCGTGATCTGATCGAGACGGCCCAGCGACGTCGGATCCATCGTCGTCACATGCTCCGTGAGCAGCTGCTTCGATTGCGTCGTGAAGCGTGTCAGCAACGTCGCCATGATGGCGATGCCGAGCGAGCCGCCGAGCTGACGGGTGAGATTGAACATTCCCGTCCCCTGCGCGAGCTCGCGCGTTCGCAGCTCGGCCATCGACGCGTTCGTGAGCGGCACGAAGATGAGTCCCAGTCCGACGCCGCGAAGGATCAACGGCCAGAATGTCTCCTCCGGTCCACTCACGAGCGTCATCCGCGACAGCTTCCACATCGACACGAAGAAGAGTGCGGCACCCATCGCCACCGTCGCGCGCGCATCGAGACGATTCGCGTTCTTGCCCACGAACGCCATCGTCACCGCCGACGCGATCGCGCCGGGAAGGATCACGAGTCCCGTCTGATTCGCCGTGAGCCCGTGCAGGCTCTGGAGAAAGATTGGCAGAACGAAAATCGACCCGAAGAGCGCGAGACCGAGCACCGCGGCAATGCTCACCCCCGCGGCCAGCTGCCGACTCTTGAGAACGCGAAAGTTGATCACTGGCTCTTTCGCCGTCAGCTCGCGCCACAGCAGGAGGACGAACGAGACGGCAGAGGTCACGGCGAGCAGCGTCACGAAGCGCGACTCGAACCAGTCGTAGCGCTCGCCGCGCTCGAGCATCCACTGCAGCGAGCCGACGCAGAGCGCCAGCAGGAGAATTCCCTGATAATCGATCGTCTCGGCGCGCTCCTGGTGCTTCGCATCATGGACGTAGATCACCGTCATGATTGCCGCGAGGATGCCGAGGGGCACGTTGATGTAGAAGATCCACGGCCAGTCGTAGTTGTCGACGATCCAGCCGCCTAACGTCGGCCCGACAGTCGGTCCGACCATGACGCCGACGCCGAACATCGCCTGGCCTATCCCCACTTCCTCCGGCGGGAACGACTCGAAGAGCGTCGTCTGCGCGGTCGAGAGCAGCGCGCCGCCACCGATCCCCTGCACGACGCGCCAGAAGACGAGCAGGCCTAACGAGTGAGCCGCGCCGCAGAAGAACGAGGCGGCGACGAAGAGCAGGATCGAGCCCGTGAAATAGCGCTTCCGGCCGAAGTACGCGGAGAGCCACCCCGAGATCGGAATAACGATGACGTTCGCGATGATGTACCCGGTGGAAACCCACGAGATCTCATCGAGCGTCGCGCCAAGGTTTCCCATCATGTGCGGGATGGCGACGTTGACGATCGACGTATCGATCAGCTCGAGCACCGCCGCGAGCGTGACCGCGATGGCGATGAGGTACTTGTAGCGGTAGCGGTCCGCCGGAATGGCGTGCTCCGCGGTGAGAACGAGCGTGCTCACGCTGGTGACTCGTGATTTGTGGCTGGTGACGGATGATTGGTGGTCGGTGACTGGTAGCTGTCAGTTACCAGCCACCAGCCACCAGTCACAATCACCTCTTGGGGCAGCTCTTCGTGTTGACGTGCACGTTCACCGACATTCCCGGCCGCAGTGGCTTGTCAGGACCGAGTCCTTTCGCGATGTGAATCCGGACAGGGACGCGCTGTACCACCTTCGTGAAGTTGCCCGTCGCGTTGTCCGGCGGGAGCAGCGCGAACTTGGAGCCCGTCGCCGCGGCCACACTTTCGACGGTGCCCTCGGCCGTGGCGCCGCCATACGTGTCGACATCGACGTCCACCGGTTGGCCGACGCAGATGTCCGCGAGCTGGGTCTCTTTCATGTTCGCCGTCACGAAGACACCGGTGTCGAGGACGATCGTGAGCAGAGGCTGCCCCGCCTGCACGAGCTGTCCGACTTCGACCTGCTTCCGCGACACGATCCCAGCCGCGGGCGAGTTCACGTGCGTGTACGCCAGTTGCAGTTGCGCGTTGTCGCGCGCGGCGCGTGCGGCTTGCAAACGCGCTTCGGCAAGACGTACTCCCGCCTGCGCGTTCGTCACCGATGCACCGGCGCCGGCGGACTGGCGCTCGAGCGCGGCGACATTCGCGTCGGCGGTCTGCGCCGCTGCCTGAGCGGCGTCGAGCTGCTGCTTCGAGATGATCTCCTGGCTCGCGAGCTGGCGATACCGCTCGAGATCGGCGTGCGCCTTCTGCGCGTTCGCGCGGGCCGCATCGATCTGCGCCTGCAAGGACGCGTGCTGGTTCGTTGCGGCGCTCACCTGCGCCTCCGCCTGTCCGGTCGATCCGCCGGTGCCGGCCGTTGCCTGAGCGGCGGCGAGGTCGGCCTCGGCTTGGGCGAGACGCACCTGATACTCGCTCGGGTCGATGAGTACGAGCAGCGAGTCGGCAGTGACGTGCGAGTTGTCCTGCACCGTCACCTTCTGCACGTAGCCGCTCACTTTCGCGAGGACGGGAACGAGGTGACCATCCACCGCCGCGTCATCCGTGGACTCGTGCGAGCGGCCGTAGCTCCACTGCTTGAACGCCCAGATGAGGGCGATGAGCACGAGGACGCCGACGATCGGCAGGATGATCCGCCGCTTGGAGGGCGCGGCCGGTTCGGTGGGTTCGACGGGACGGATCTGCTTTTCGGACACGTCCTGTTGCATCGCGGTAGCCATGAGAGATCGTAAAAGTTGAGCGTATTGAAACTAACGAAGCTGCGTCACCGCGCCTTCGGCGCGCGCAAGGGAGACGCGGGCCTGCTGCAGCGCGGTCAACACATCGACGTACTGACTCCGCGCCGCGTTGAGCGTGAGCGCGGCCGTAACCACATCGGCGTTCCCAGCGACTCCGGCGCGGAAGCGCTCGCGCGCCTGCGCCACCTCCTGCTCGGCGAGCCGCAACCGCTCGCGCGAGGCCGTCAGCGCCTCCTTGGCGGCGGCGAGATCGAGGAGCGCACCGCGGACGTCGATCGACGCTTGCTGCTCGAGATCGCGGCGCCGGACGTCGAGCTCGCGCGTTGCCGCTTCCTGCTCCTGAATCCGGCCCTCGCGACGGAAGCCATCGAAGATCGGCAGTGAGAGCTGAACACCATAGGTGTAGGTCGGAAGCAATCGGTTCGAACCACTCTTGCCGATCGTGCCCTCGTCGCCGAAGGCGCTGATGCTCGGAAGTCGCTCGGCGCGGATCGCGCTCACCGTCTGCCGCGCCGCGCGCAGTTGCTCCTCGGCGGCACGCAGATCGGGACGATCGCGCAACGCGCGCGCGGTCGCCGCCGCCTCGTCGAGGGTGAGATCTTCAGGCACGACCGATGTCAGTGAGTCGGTGAGCTCGACGGGCGTGTCGAGCGAGAGGTTCAGCGCGCGCCTGAGATCGAGCTGCGCGCGATCGCGCTCGTTGCGCGCGGAGATGAGCTGCGCGCGGATTCCGGCGAGCTGCGACTGCGCGCGCGTGACATCCAGCGCGACGCCGACGCCGGCCTCGAGCTGGCTCTGAGCGATGTTCAGGAGCTCGCGCGCGAGCACCGAATCGGCGAGCCGCGCACTCAACTGGGCGTTACCGCGCTGGACGCGAATGTAGGCAACGGCCGCCTGGCTCGCGGCGATGTCGCCGGCGTTGCCGATGTCGGCACGGGCCACGTCGACCGCCGTTTGCGCCGTGCGCAGCCGAGCAATCGCCGCGGGGTCCATGAGATTCGCCTGAACGCGACCGCGCAGATCGAGCGTGTTGACCGGACCGAGCACCTCGCCTTCAGGATTGAACAGCGGCGGCTGGCCGGGGGCGGACGGCAGCGTGATGCCGAAGGTCACCGAGTTGAAGGTTCGCCCGCTCTGCAGCGCGTTGGCACTGAGCTCGGGAAGCAGCGCGGCACGGCTCTGCCTGACGCGCGCCACGGCTTCGGCGACGCGCTGCTCGGCACTCTGCACGCCATTGCTCTGATGCGCGGCAAGACGCGCGGCATCGCCGAGAGACAGTCGAACGGGTTGGCCTAACGATGGCGGCGTCGGTTGCTGCGCCCCGATCGCCGACGCCACGACGATGGGGATCGCCGCCGCCAGATGGCGCGATATGTTGAAACGCTGACTCGGTATCATTTCGATGAATGGTTCTCTCGCACTTTCCTCACCGCCGGTGCCGGGCGGATGGCGTGGAGATAAAAGTCCAGGACTTCGTCGAGCACCTGCTCATCAGTCTTGTTCGCGGTCGCCTTGAACAGATCGCGGTGGCTGCACCAGAGCGCGTGCATGAGCAACATCGGGCCCAGCATGCGTGCGGCGACCGCCGGATCGACCCCTCGGAACTCGCCGCTCCGTACACCGCGCTCGACGATCCCCGTCACGAGGCGGAAGATGCGCTCGATCACCTCGCGGCCGTAGAAACGGGCGAGGTCGGGAAAATTGCTGAGCTCAGCGTGAATGAGACGGAAGAGCGCGGCGAAGTTCGGCGATCTGAGGAAGCCCCAGTACCCGCGCACGAACTGGGTGAGCGTTTCCGTCGCCGACTGCTGGGTCGCCGCGGCAAGCTCGCGCTCGGCACGCTCGATCTGCGCGATGATCGTCTGCCGGATCACCTCGCGGAAGAGCTCTTCCTTGTTCGGGAAGTAGAGGTAGATCGTCCCCTTGGACAGGCCGGCACGCTTCGCGATGTCCTCGAGTCGCGCGGCCGCGAGGCCCCGCTCGCCGAAAATCGCGAGCGCGGCATCGATGATCTGCTGCGGTCGCTCCTCCGGCAGTCGGCGCCAACGCGGCTCTTGTGAGGACGGCGATGAGGTCATGAAGCGGGTCTGATGACCGACCGGTCAGTAAACAGAATCGGCTTTGAGCGACCCTACGCGCTATGAGCCCGGCTGCCACCGACCACGATAAATAACTTACGGGTCAGTAATATCTCCGCTTCCTGGGCACGGTGCAAGCCCCCCGCGCAGAACCTGCTGCCATACCTTCATTACCTTCTCCCGCATGACACGCGACAGGCCTGGCTCTGACACTCAGGAAGGTGTACGCCTCGACAAGTGGCTCTGGGCCGCGCGCTTCTTCAAGACGCGGTCGCTCGCGACTGAGGCCGTGAACGGCGGAAAGGTCGAGCTCAACGGTCTGCGCCCGAAGCCGTCGAAGGAGGTGAAGGTGCGCGACCAGCTTCGCATCCGCGTCGGGCCATTCGTGCACGCGCTCACCGTCCGCGCGCTCTCCGAGCGACGCGGGCCCGCTGCCGCTGCGGCGCTTCTGTTCGAGGAGTCCGCCGAGAGCATCGCAGCGCGTGAGCGGTTGCGTGAGCAGCATCGGCTTGCTCCTTCGACGCAGTATGAGGAGGGCGGTCGGCCCACGAAAAAGGACCGCCGGGCCATGTCCGCCTTCGAGGAGCGCCAGCGCCGCCGCGGTGGCTGACCGCGTTTACTCGTTAGGCGGTTCCGCGCCGAGCGAGCGCGCAACCTCTCCGAGCGTCGCCGGCACGATGCCGTGACCACCCTCGTAGCGCACGAGCCGATACCGGAATCCGTGCTCTCGCAGCCGCCGCTCCTCTTCGGCAAGACGCTCCACAGACAAGAAACGATCGCGCGAGCCATGGACGATCTGGAAAGATGTCGCGCTGAGTGGTGCAGAGCTCGGATCGACGTCCGGCGGCAGGAACCCGCCCCAGAGCACGATATGCGCTGGCCGGATCGCGCCGCTGACGATCCACCGCGACGCCGTCGCCGCGCCCTGTGAGAATCCGAGGACGACGATGCGCGGCTGCGTCGCGCGCTTCTCGTAGGGCTGGAGCTCGCGGGCCGCGACGGCGTCGAGATACGAGACGTAGTCGTTGATCTCGCCGAGGCGATCCTCCTTGGTCATCCACGTCGCGCCAACGGGACGCTCCGTCGCCGGCGCCGCTTCCACGCCGACGAGATAGAACCGATTCAGCGCCTCGGGCGCGACGATCGCGCGCGTTCCGTCGTCGAGTGATGCGAAGCGCTGGATGAAGTCGGCCGCCAGCTGCCCGTAGCCGTGCAGCACGAACCAGATCTCCCGCGCCGTACCGTCGCGCGGCCCGAGCGTGACGTAACGCGCGGACCGCTCGACGGTGATGTGGTGCTCGTGCGCTTGACTGTCCGTCACTCTCCTGGTGGCCGCGCCCCGCGACGCGGAAATCCGCGCTGCAGCGTCGGATTCCGGATCTCGTCGGGAAGCTTGTTCCACTGCTCTGGCGTGAGAATCGCCTGCGCGCTCTTCACGGCAGCAAGATAATTGTTTCGCGCTTGTTGAAGTCGCGGCTGGATGTTCGGGAAGACGGCCGCGAGGTCAGCGCCTCCCTGCCCTTTCGCCAGCTGCTGCTCGACGTCGTTGATGAGCGTGTCGTTCTTTGCGGAGAGCGAGTCCGCGACCGCTTGCAGCCGGGTCACCTGATCGCCGGTGAGCTGCAGGGTGTCCTTCAGCGCGACGATCGCCGTGACGGGATTCGGCGCCACCCGCTCCACAATCGTGCGAATGTCGAAGCCGCGGCCGCCGCGGCCGCCCGCGGCGCGAGCGCCATTGATCCCCCGCAGCGTGCCTTCGAGCAGCTCGCGCTGGCGGTCCGGACCGAGCTGGAGCCTCGCCTGCAGGGCGAGCTGGAACGGCGTACGAATCGCAGTGCGGCGCGCTGGGTTGTCGCCGAAGCGCTCGTTGACGGTGTAAAGGAAGCGCTGCGCGTTCGGATCGAATCCCCGGACGTAGAGGAGTGTCGGATCGGCGCGATTCGGTTGGCCCCACCCTTTGAGATTGTCCGAGCCGTGGAGGAGCTGATCGAGCCCCGCCAATGGATTGATTGCGCTCACCGAGATCATCAGTCGTCGTCCGAGCAGTGAGCCGAGATCGGGCCGGATGTTCGCCTGCAGGTCGATCCCCGGCGTCCAGCTGCCGGTGCAGCTGTTCCGGCCGGCGACGTTGCCTAACTGCTTGAGTAAACACTCACGGGCGTCGCGCGGTCCCGTCGCGAGGAGGCGCTGCATCCCGTTCACGATCGCCGTGTCGGTGAGCGCCGGATCGGCCGGGTTGAAGACGAAGGCCCGGTCGTTGCGCGCGCCGTCACCGTTGATGTCGCTGCCAACGCGCGGTGTGAACGGCGCCCCGGAGGTGAGACGCACCACTGACGTCAGATCGAGCCATGGCTTGACGAGCCAGGTCGTTGTGCCCACGAGCGAATGGCGGCGCTCGAAATCGCTTGTCCCCCACGGGAACTCGTTCGGGTCTCCCGCGGTCGTCGGGGATCCGAAGCCACCGCCCGCGCCCCCACCGCCGAAGCCCCCCGCATTGTAGAACGAGGACTGATCGAGCGATCGCGTGAACGTGTACGACAGATTCCAGATGATGTCGTTTGGCGTGACGCCGTTCAGGGAAAGCGTCATCTGGCCGGTGCGCGACTGCAGACCCGACGTGACGTCGAGAACCTGGGCGTACTGCGAGTACTGTCGTGATGAAAGAAGACTGATTGCCCCGGTGGCCGGAACGATCTGCGACGGATCGACGAAGACGGGTCGCGACCCTTCGGTGGTGAGGGTGAAGCGAGGACTCGTCTTGAGGTTGAGATCCCGTACGCTGTACAGGTTGGTGCCGAGCGCGTACGACAGATCGAGGCTCGCGCCGAGCCGGACGCCGAGACGGTGGCTCACGCCTAACGACGAACGCCACGATCGCGGCGCCCCGAAATCAGGCTCGAAGACCGTCACGTTCGGTCGCTGGGTGCCGATGATCGGCCCGCCCGATGCCACGCCATTGGCGCACTCGGTTGGGATCGTCGCTGGGTCGGACGCGTATCCCGCCCAGTCGGGCGTCGGCACGCCGGCGCCGATGCAGACGAGCTGAGTCTGACTGTTAGGCAGACCCGTGGCCGTCAGCGCCGACGCGAACAGGGGTAGTGGGAACGTGCCGCGAAATTCGCCGACGCCGCCACGGACGATGTATGGTTGTGCGCCGAAGCCCGCGCCCGCCGCGCCAAAGCCGCTCGCGGCGTCGCCACCCCGCCCGCCACCAGCGCCGCGACCACCACCGCCGCCGCCACGTCCGCCCAAGCCACCCGGCGGAATCTGACCGCCAGCATTACCGCCCACCATCCACGTGAAGCCCACGCGCGGACTCGCGCTCACCTCAGTCGGAAATCTGTCCGTGCGGCGGGCGAAGAGCTGATCGATCTCGGGATTGTACGCTGGACGTCCCTGGAAATCGGAGCCTTCGACACGCAGCCCATAGGTCACCTGCAGCGCGCGGCTGTGGCGCCAGGTGTCGCCGAGATAGATCGCGCTGTTCAACCCCGAGCCCGTTCGCGACGTCGGCATCAACGATCGCGTGAACATCGCTGGCTGGTTGCTCTGCAGATCGCTGAGCGAATTGAAGAGGAACGTCCCGCTGCTGTTGAACGCGTTCATCGACGAGAAGCTCGTGATGTTCACGAGCGCGCCGAGCTTGAATCGATGCGCCGCATCCGAAGACAGCCAGGAAAACTCGTCGCTCGCCTCGAACTGCCCATTCGCGCCATCGGTAGGCAGGCCGGAATTGCCGCCGAAGTCGAGCTGCGTCACTGCCACCGTCGTATCGCTGAAGCTCGACGTCACCGTCACGCGCCCTTCAGGGTCCAGGAGATAGGGGTTTGCCGTATTGAGATTTCGTGAATACGTGCCGCGGAGCTCGTTGAGAAAATTGCCGAAGATCGAGGACAGCGCGAGCATGCCGCCGCCGCCGCCCGCGTGCTGCGTACCGCCGTGACTGGGAAGGGCGAAGGCCGACGTGCGAAACGCCTCCTGCAATGCTCCAGACCAGTTGCCACGGAGCATCAACGAATGATCATCGTTCAGGTGATAATCGACGCGGACGATCGCCGTCCCGTTGTCGGACTGGCGATCGGTCGGGATCGACGGCACCGAGAGGGGAATTCCGTACGCTCCGACGATGTCGCGAAAGCGATTCGCCGAATCCGGCTGCATGCCGAGGCGCTCGAGCGTGAGCGCGTCCGCGGCCGTGATCGTCTGCAGCGGATCGAGGCGACGACGAAGCTGGACCGCTCCGAAGTAGAACAACTTGTCGGGAATGATCGGTCCACCGACGCCGCCGCTGATCTGATGCTGGGTATATCCCTGACCGAACGTCGTCGGTGTCGATTGGTCCTCCGAAAACTCGAGATGTGGATCGCGGAGCGCATAGCTCAGCGAGCCGCTCAGTGAGTTCGTGCCGCCTCTGGTGGTCGTCGCCACCTGTCCGCCCGTGAACTGCCCGCGCGCCACGTCGTAGGTATTCGTGATGACGCGCGTCTGCCGCACGGCCTCAGTCGGCACGTTGGCGCCGCCGAGAAAGCTCAACCCGTCGAGCGTGACCTGGTTCTGGTCTGGGCGCTGCCCAGCAACCGAGAAACCGGCCGCCGTCGAATCGGTGCCCGTCAACGCAACCACGCCTGGCGTGAGCGCCGCGAGCGCGGCGAGATCCGAGGGATCGATCGGGAGACGAGTGAGCTGCTCCCCTGTTAGCGTTCGCTCAACAGAGCCGGGACCGGGCCGATCGCCCTGTCCGGTTGGCGCGGTGCCGCGCACGACCACTGGGCCGAGCTGCGCCGCCACCGGATCGAGTCGCACGTCGGCGACGAGACGATCCTCGTCCGCCTGACGAGCGAGCGTGAAGGTGGCCGGGGCATACCCGAGATAACGTACGGTCATCCGATACGAGCCGCCGCCGTCCGGGAAGAGGATCGTGTACTGACCCTTGTCGTTCGTCGTGCGCGATCGGGTCACTCCGGTCTCGACGGACGTCGCGTCGACACGCGCGCCGACGACCGGTCGGCCGTCCGGTGCAGTGATCTTGCCAGTCAGGATATCGGTCGTGCTGCCGACCTGCGCGCGCGCCCCGCGCGGCACCGCGACGATCGCGAGCGCGGCAAGAGCGACGGCGAGGAGGTGAGATCGCGAACGGAACAGACGCATATGCATTCACTCATTGGCTCGACACTGGGCGCGAGCAACCACCGTACCGGACTGGGGTCGACGGACGGGGGCGCCGACAGCTAATACAGACGGCGCGCGCGGACGTTGGGCGCCCTGCTCACTCGAGACAACGCACCAGCCGCGTCGCGCGTTGCGTCTGGACGCGGATGGCGCCCGCGCGAACGCTCAGCGACTCGCCTTCGGGACGACCAGCTTCTCCGCCGTGTGCGTCGCGGAAAATCGCGCGACCTTCGTGTAGGTGAGGCCGAGTCGCTTCGCTTCCGCAAAGATTTCTGTATCTCGCAGTCCGGCCGCGCCCTTGGGATGCACGACCCAGATCGCGCCATCGCGCGCCATCGCCGCCGCAACCTTCTCGAGGCGCGACAGCGCGGCCTCGTTCTCCGCGCCGAGGAAGATCACGTTCGATCCTGGCGCGAGTCGTCCGACCACCACTCGCGTTGCGCGCGCGCGCAGCGTCTCGACGAATGCGCTGTCGTCGAGCGCGAGAACGGATACCGTGTGCTCCGGCTTCACGTCCAGCTTGTCGATCAGCGACCGCGGCGAGCGAATCTTCTCCGCCCACTTCTCGGCCTGCGCACCGAGAAGAAAGGTTGCATCACCGCCGTCGTAGCGAACGCGGAGAGCGCCGTTCGTGCCGCTGACGTCGCGAATCGACGCCAGTGGAATGGCCAGTCGCATCGCGCGCTCCGCGCCGCGCTTGTCGCCGCGAAAGAGGAGCTCGTCGGTCTCGAGGAGTGCTTTCCCCTCGTGAACCGTGTCACCAACGCGAAGCTGACAGCGCGCCTCCGCGCCCATGCGAGACCGTCGTCAGCGACGCGCTGTCGCGAGATTCGAATGCGCGAGCGTGAACAGCTCGCGCTGCGACGCCGCCTGCTCGAGCAGCTCCATCGCCTTCGTCAACTGACGGTCGCTCTGGAGATCGCGTCCCTTCGCCGCCGCGTCGCCGAACGCCATCCGCGCGACGCGAGTCTCGAGCTCGCGCGTGAGCAGTCGTGACGCCGCGCTCTCGAATCGGGGCTCGATCGTCACGCCGCGCGACACGAGCCGGCGCGTGAGCTCCGCGGTCCATTCTGGCGACACCTTGAAGTCGCGCGACACGCCCCGCTTCAGCTCGAACGCATAGCTGTCGAGCGCGCTCTGCACGATCTGCGCTTTCGGTGCGATCGCGCGGAGGAATTGCTGCTCGATCGTCGAGAGCGTGTCGTCGGTGACGATGACATCAGGCGTGATTCCGCCGCCGCCGTAGACCGTGCGTCCCGCATCGGACTTGAACGCCGGCTTCGTCTTCCGCGCGGAGTCCGTCTCGAGCGAGTCGGGATGTGTTTCGACGAATCGGCCATCGGGGAGCAGCTTGCGCTCGCGGTGAATGGTGCGGCCGCTCGGCGTGTACCACTTGCCCGTCGTCATCTTGAGGAAGTAGCCGCCGTCCAGTGGGAAGACGGATTGGACGAGCCCCTTCCCGAAGCTCGTGGTGCCGACGATGAGCGCACGGTCGTGATCCTGGAGCGCGCCCGCGACGATCTCGGTCGCGGACGCCGACGACCCGTCGACGAGCACGACGAGTGGAATGTTCGTGTCGATGTGCGGTCCGCGGGCGCGCGCCACTTCGGTGGGTGTGTTGCGCGCGCGCACACTCACGATCTCCTGACCTTCCTGGAGAAAGAGACCGCTCACCGCGAGTGCCTGATCGACGATACCGCCGCCGTTATCGCGCATGTCGAGCACGATTCCCTTCGCGCCCTGCTGCTCGAGCTTCTCCACCGCGACCGCGACCTCTTCGGCTGCGTTCTCGTTGAACGTCTGCAACGGGATGTAACCGATGTTGCGATCGTACATGCCGGTGAACGCGACAGCGGGAATCTTCACGATGGCGCGCGTGAAGCGCAGCTTGATCGGCTCGGTGACGCCGGGACGCGAGTACGTGACCGCGACCTGCGACCCTGGATTGCCGCGCAGCTTCTCGGAGACCTTGTCGATCTCCCAACCATGCGTCGAGACGCCGTCGATGGCGATGATGCGATCGCCTTCCTGAACTCCTGCTTCCGAGGCCGGCGTGTTCGGGAACACGCGCTGCACGCTCACATCGGCGCCCGTCTGCTGCTCGAGCAGCATGCCGGTGCCGCCGTACCGCCCGTTGGTGCTGCGATTGAATCCCTCGCTCTCCTTCGGCGTCAGCAGCTCGCTGTAGGGATCATTGAGCTCGCGGACCATTCCGCGCGCCGCCTTCTCGAGGATCGCTCCGTCCTTGAGCGAGTCCACGTATCGCGTCTCGACGAGCGTGCGAACCTGATCGAAGAGGCGCGCGCTGGTGCGAGTCGCGGGCGCCTGAAGGAGGAAGCCACCGGCGACGATCGGAACCAGGAGCAGCGTCGTGACGGCCGCTGTTCTCATTCGGGACATCGGTTGTTGGGCGGAGGTGAGAGACGTGCGGCGGCAGGATCAGGAATTCGGGCCCGCGGAGGAGTGCAACTGCACGAGCTGCGTGCAGGGATGACGCACCCGCGCGGTGGCGGCGCGCGCCTCGTCGACCGCGGCGGGAGTCGTGATGCGCTCGTTCGCGTAGAGAACTCGTCCGTTCTTGGTGCGAACGGCTATGCGGCGCTGGTTGAGAATGTCTGGCGTTTGGATCGCCGGGGCACTCCCCTCCACAGCGGGCGGCACCAGGACCATACCCCCGTAGCCGTACACGCGGCGCGTCGAGGTCGAATCGGTCGGGAGGTTGATACCGACGCTGACCAAGAAAACAAAAACACCAACGCGCGGAAGGAATCGGGTCGACGCAAACATGGCCACGCTCCTCAGGGGCGACGAGTATTCGCCGGGTCGCTCAAGTTACGATTTGGCGCACGGGATTGCAACGCACTCTTCCTCTCGCTACCCCCTTGAATCACCGGGATTTACGGATCGCTAACATCACGCCCGGCGGCCGTCGCGCCCGCCCCTCCGGCTCGTCCCGCTCAGTGGACGGTTTGCAGCTTCCAGAGACCGTTCAGCATGTCGGAGGCGTAGAGCGCCCCACCCGAGAGCTGTACGCCCCAGACGTAGACGGCGGGAGTACCATCAGCCAAGCCTCGCCCGACTTCACGTCCCATGGCGCGCAGGTCGCAGCGCGTCGTGGTGCCGGTGATCACCTGCTGCGTCGGCGTGCAGCTCTCGAGGTCGCCATGGACGTCGAGGGCACGAACGCCGGCATTGTAGAACGCGGCGTAGAGGACGCCGTTCGTCTCGTCGACGGAGAAGTTGTGCGTGCCGGCTCCCGGCACATGGTAGAACGCGACCTCACGAGGCGCCGTCAGGTCGGAGACGTCCAGGACGTGAATGTCGCCGGCCGAGCTGACGCCGATCTGCGCCGGCCCCGACTCCTCGCCCACGAATGCATAACGAGAGCCGCTCGTCGCATCGTGCAGCCACCAGATATTGTGGGCGTCGCCGCCGATCGTCGCGATCTTGCCGAGCACCACGGGCGCCGAAGGCGTGCCGCCATGCCCACCGCCACCAACGTCCCAGATCTCTATCCCCGCGTTCCAGAGCGCGACGAAGAGCAGGCCATCCCGCAGGAAGGTGTCGTGCACGAATGGCGCGGTGCTCGGTACGGACTTGACGAAGATCTGGTGCGGATTGGACGGGTCGGCGAGGTCGACGATCACGATCTTCGAATCCGGTGACGGTCCGCCGCTCAACGGGTCGACGGCGAGGATCGCGTAAAGATGTCCAGCGATGCGGCCCACTTCAGCAGTGTGGACGCCATTGAAGGTTTCCGTGGTCGCGAGACGCGCGAGCTGTTGCGGATGCCGCGGGTCGGCAAGATCGAAGATGACGAGTGAGCCGTTCGTGCGCTCCGTGGCGACGATGAGGAGCTTGCCATCGTCGGTGACGGCGACGTCGCCTAACGTCGACGCATTGGCCACGATCACCGAGTCGACGAGAAGCGGTTGCGGTCCGCTCACCTGCCAGATGGCGATGAGATTCCCGGGCGCGCTGCGGAAGCCCCACGTCGTCGTGTACGCGATGGAGTCGCGGACCGCGACCTCCGCGGTGTAGCGATTGTCGACGAGACCGCAGCCCATCACGGCCAGCGCGGTGCCGCCAGACGACGCGCCGCCGCCAGTGAGCGCGCACGATGCGCGCGCGACGGTGCCTGTGCTCTGATCGAGGCAGCCGATCAGGAAAGGGAGCGAGAGAAGCGCGAGCGCGCGGACGGCGACCGAAGGCAGACGCATCATGAGAAGCAGCGATTCATTCCAGGGTGAGTGTGCCGCGCGGTGTGCGCGGTGAAGTCGTCGGACGCCACGCCATAGCGACCCATGCGCGCATGCGCGGCTCGTCCAACGGCGACGCGACTACCGATGGCGACGCGCCACATCCCGCTCGAGCCGTAGAAGCGCACAGGATCGAATACGGCGGCGGTGGTCCGGTTCGCCGTGACGCGCGCCACCTCGACGAAAGGTGCGGCACGCATTGCATATACCGATAGCGCGGGGAGCGAAACGGCGCCCGTGATCGTCGTCCATCGCGTCACCCCGAGAATGCTGACGTCGGTCGCGGGCCTTGCAGAGCGAAAGAGGTCAACCAGCCGCTCCTCCTCGGGGCGATCGCTCCGCTCCCAGCGGAGCGCGACGCCAGCGCTTCCGCGGCAGAGCGCCCCTTCGGCCAGCGCCGCATCGAAGGTGTACAGACTCCGGCCGCGATCGACGTCCGTCGTCCGCGCAAGCTCGACCAGCACATAACGAGTAGACAAGCCGCCGTCGCCCTGGAAGCGGAGACCCACGTGCGTCTTGCGTTGATCGAGCCCCTGCCCTTCCCGGTACTCCGGCGATTTCACGTTTGCGTAACTCCCGGTCAGTTCGGCGCGGTTGAAGATGACAGGTAGCATTCCGCCGAGCGTGCCGCGGACCGACCAGGAGTCTCCCATGCGCCGCGCTAATGGGAGCGTCGACGGGTCGATCGGCTCGTCA
>DATEPP010000068.1:0-1020 GCA_035273165.1 Gemmatimonadaceae bacterium | reverse complement strand
CGGCGCGGATTCTCGTCGAACTTCTTCTTCAGCTCGTCGATGCGAGGGGAGCTTACCATTACGCCTCGGAGGGGTGCCGACAGCCTGGCCGCCGGGAACGGTCAATGTACATAACACGGACGATTCAAGTCAATCGAAGTTGCACTCTGACTTGATTTTACCCCTCGCCGCGCCGTAGTTTGCGGGCTCATTCGGATTGGCGTCCGGCCCCCCCTACAGCTCTCCAGGAGTATCGTTCCGTGCTGCAACAGATGCGGAGCGCATCGAAGCTCATTTTCATCGCGATGGCGTTCTTCTTCGTCGTCGGCTTTCTGCTGCTCGAGACGTCGGGAATGCTCAACTCGAGCACGATTACCCCGCACACTGCGGTGGCCACGGTCAACGGCGAGGACATCCTCTACACGCAGTGGCAGCAGCAAGTCCAGCAGGCGGCGGAGCAGGAGCGCGCGCGTACCGGGCGCACCCTGAACGGCGACGAGATGCAGCAGCTCGAGCAGCGGGTGCTCGATGACATGATCAACAACGTGCTGCTCGAGCAGGAGTACAAGCGCCGCGGGATCACCGTCACGACGCGCGAGCTCCAGGAAGCGGCCGACTACGCGCCGCCACCGGCGATCCAGCAGGCGCCGGAGCTGCAGACGAACGGCAAGTTCGACATCGAGAAGTATCGGCGCTATCGCAACAGCGCCGCCGCACGCCAGTCCGGTCTCAACCTGTACCTCGAGCAGTACTACCGTGACGAGATCCGTCGCGAGAAGCTGTTCGACCAGATCGCGACCGGTGCGTACCTCACCGACGTCCGCCTCTGGTCGGCGTGGCAGGATGCGAACGATTCGGCGAAGATGACCGCGGTCACGCTCACGCCCGACCGGATCCCGGACGCGAAGGTCGAGGTCAGCGACGCGGAGCTCAGCGCCTATCTGAAGGCCCACGAGAAGGACCTGACGCGCCCGGGGCGCGCGGTCGTCTCGATTGTCATGATCCCGCGCACGATCACCGCAGCCGACACAGCCGCCGCGC
>DATEPP010000067.1:0-37191 GCA_035273165.1 Gemmatimonadaceae bacterium | reverse complement strand
CGCTCGAATAATGTCGTCTATCGTCTCGCTACGTTTTACTTCGTAAGTCATCGGACGGAGAACTTCCCCGACAACTCTCACGCGGGCGCCATGCGTCGGGACGAAGACCACGTCACCATTTTCGAGGCGCACATCGCGACTCGCGTCGCCTCGCAGCAGATAGTCGTACACATCGAGGGAGTCCACAATTCGACCTCCGCGACGCACGAACAGATGGCGCAACGAACCGGCCTCGGTCGGCCCGCCTGCCGCATAGATGGCAGTAAGGACTGTTCCTGCCGCCGACACCCGATAGCTGCCCGGCTGTTGCACATCGCCAAGTACGTACACCTGATTTGTGCGCAGTCTAGCCGGACTTATCGAGAATTGAGCCGTCGCGCCTGCTCCCCTTCGTATTCCAGAGTAGACGCGGCCGAGGCGCGTGAAGAGCACGTCGCGAATTTGTCCGAGCGTCAAGTTGGCGACGGAAACTTGGCCGACTTGTGGAATGACGATGAAACCTTCGCGGGTGACGTCAAGCGAATAAGCGTTCTCTACATCTCCCGTCAGGACCAGGACGAGCCGATCGCCTGGGCCAACGCGATAATTCTCGTCAACAGGACCCGCCAGATTTGCTTCGAACTGTGTCGTTGAACGACCAAATACCTCAATGCCAAAAACGTAATACCCGCTGTCGGGGCTCATTGCAGCACCGGTCACGCCCCGCGGGAGCGCTCGCATGCGCGCCTTCAGCTCCCGAGCAGCGACGCGCAGCGAATCGCGAACGGAATCACGACCAAAGAATGCCGAATCTCCCAGGCGCAGTCGCGCGACGTCGCTCGAGTCCGCAATCCCGAGGGACATGACAGCGGAGAATACGTCCGGGGACGGAGCTCCACTGCTTTCCAAATCTCCGGCGGCCGGGAGATAAGCATCCAACAAATCCGCAGGATATCCCTCCGCGCGCAATCTGGCCCGCACCTGGTCGGCTGTCATGCCGCTGCTCATGATCCGCTGCCTCAGTTGCTGCACGAGATCAGGACGCGTTTGCAGAAGGAGGCGTGCCTGGTCAGCAGTCGGCTTCTGCTGCGCGTCCGCAGCGGTAGCACTCGCTACCAGAAGCATGGCAGCGGCGAACCGCAAGCCCTTGATGTACCGCATATTGGCGAGGAGGAGGGAAACGCGAACAACAGAGAAAACAGGAGTGGTCGCGCAGGGACTCGAACCCCGGACCTCTGGTATGTGAGACCAGCGCTCTAACCAGCTGAGCTACGCGACCTTGGCCGGCCTAGCGGACGGCACGCCTCCAGAGTCGAACGCGGCAAGGAGCCCGCGTCGAACCGGTCAATATAAGCTGATGCAAAATGCAACAACAGCCGACGATCTTTGACGGCTATTTGGTAAAGAAGTAAATGGGCCCTGCAGGGCTCGAACCTGCGACCGTCGGATTATGAGTCCGCTGCTCTAACCGGCTGAGCTAAGGGCCCGCGTCAAGCTTTACTTAGGCGATCCGCTGAGTCGTCGCAAGTACTTCCAAGGCTCCGCGGGCTTCCAGCAGAATGCTCTCCGGGCTAGTCTCGCTTCAGCGAAATCGCACCGCCATGCGAGTCAAGGTGAATCTCTCCGCTGGCTATAGGCAAGCCTGCCTCTGGTGCACCGCCCTGCGCCCGCGTGATCAATCGACTTCTCAGTTTCGCGATCCTCGCCTTGCTTGTCGCGGTGCCAGCTTCCGCGCAGACAAGCCGTCTTGTGGATCCGCTGGACCCGTCCTACCTCGAGCTCCAGCAGCTCGTCGACGCCGGATTGATCGACAGGGTTTCCCTCGGCCAGCGTCCAGTAAGCCGAGCAGCATTCGCACGCGCGTTGGACCAGGCGGCGGCACGCCTGGGCGCGGGGAAGACTAACACTCCTCGCCGTGCAGTGTTCTACCGAGAGTTGGTGTCGACCCTCCAAGAGCGCCTTCATCTCGGGGACTCGTTGTCAATGAATGCGGAACTCCCGTCGCGCTTCGCCCTACTGCGTACGGCCTCGCTTGACGCGACTCGGACTGATCAACCAACGCGGCTGATTCCGAGCGACAACGGCTTGGGAAACATCGACGGTTGGATTAATAGCATGCTCGAAAATCGTCAGGGGCGTGCCCTCGTCGAAGGCTTAACGACCACACTCGAAACTACGCATGCGCTCGAGACGAAGCACGTCGCGTTGGCACTCACTCCCCACCTGTCCATCATCGATGCAATCGGTGCCGCTGCTCGCGTCAGTGCTCGACTTCAGGAGGCACAGTTCCGATTGCTCTCCAAAAACCTCGCGCTCGATATCGGGCGTGAGTACCTAGTGTGGGGTCAGGGGCGCGATGGCGGTCTGCTCAACTCCAACAACTCCCCGCCGCTCGACCTCATCAAGCTGTCGAGCGAACAGCCTTTCTACCTGCCCTGGTTCCTTCACGGCTTCGGCCCAACGCGGCTGGCCATCTTTTACGCCGACCTCGGTGTTGACCAGAATTTCCCCCACGCACACCTGATTGGCTATCGAGCGAACATCGCTCCCTTCTCGGCGCTCGATCTCGGCGTTTCGGTCTACACCAAATCGGGAGGCCGCGGGGCTCCGCGTGCCACTCTGACGGCGCGACTCATCGATCTTCTGCCATTCCTCGACGCGTCTGCGTATAACAACGCCTTTGGAACGCGCGGCCATTTCGAGTTTTCTGACCACTATGCCGGCTTCGATGGACGCCTTCGACTGCGACCTCTCGGCAGCAGCTTCTACTGGGACGTCCTGATGAACGACTTCGACGTGCGGCGTCTGCGAAGTGTACTCTGGGAGGACGCAGGACATGTCTTCGGTCTCGATCTGCCACCCCTCAGCCCGAGCGGCCGGCTCCGGGCCTCCGTGGAGTACCATCACACGGGCATTCGCTATTACGAGCACCAGCAGTTTCTATCGGGTCAAACGGTTCACCACGTCTTGACTGGCGATCCGCTAGGACCAGACGCGCAAGGTGGCTATGCGCACCTCGACTGGTACAAGTCGGCGTCCATCCGGGCAGGACTTCATTTCGCCGTCGAACGGCGAAGCAACGATCAGTATGCGTACATCCCGGAACCGAATTTCGGCTTCCGAAAAACGGAAGAACGGCCCAAGGAATGGCAGGCGCGCGTTCTCGCCGAGGTGCAACTCCTCCCCTCAGTGCGGCAGTTTGGGACATCCGTGCAGTTTGGCTATCAGCGGACGCGAAACTTTGATTTCGTCGAGGGCAACGGGCGCAACAGTTTTCTAGGTCGCGCGACGATAAGTTACCGGCTACAGTAGCCAAGCCCGTTGCGTTAGGCTCCCAGAGCCAAATCAGGGCACGGCGGTGCGCGCCTCGAAATCATCGTACGCGTCGAGCACCTCATCCGGCGCGACCGTCGCTGCGCCGAGCTTGCCCACCTCCACACCCGCCGCGTAGTTCGCGATCACCGCCGCCTCAACCGCCGATCCGCCCGCCGCCAGGATCGCCGCGAGGTACGCCGTCACCGTGTCGCCAGCACCCACCACGTCATACACCTCGCGCGCAACCGTCGGCACCCGTAACACCTCGCCGTCCGGCGAAATCAACACCATGCCGCGCTCGCCGAGCGTGAGCAGGATGTGCTCGACGCCGAGACGCCGTAGTGTCTGGGGCAGCGTGTCCGGGTGCTCGAGGTCCACCGCGGCGCCAAGGGCGGCCTCCAGCTCGCGTCGATTGGGCTTGAAGATGCTCGCGCCGCGATAGGTAAAGAAGTTCTTGTACTTCGGATCGACCACGATTGGGACGTCGCGCGCGCGCGCGCCAGCGATCGCTTCCTCAATGACGTGCGGTACAAGGACGCCTTTGTTGTAATCTTCGAGTACGACCGCATCGGCCATCGACACGGCTGCCTTCACCGCGCTCAGGAGCTTCTGCACTTCCTCGCCCTCGAGGTCCGCATCCTCCTCTTCGTCGACGCGCACCAGTTGCTGGGCGCGGGCGACAACTCGGGTCTTGGTCGTGGTGGGACGGCCGACGACGACCATGGAGCTGGGGTCGGCGTCGATGGCGGACATCATGCTCCGCAGTGTCTCGCCGCCGGAGTCGTTCCCGATCGCCGCCACGAGGTCGCACTCGGCACCGATGGCGGAGACGTTCTGGGCGACGTTTGCCGCACCGCCGAGCGCATAGCGGCGCTCGCGGACCCTAACGACTGGGACGGGCGCTTCGGGCGAGATCCTGTCGACGTCGCCGCGGAGGTAGACGTCGAGCATGGCGTCGCCGATGACGGCGATGCGGCAGTCCTTGGCTGCCTCGAGCAGCCCGAGAATTCGGTCGCGGGAGAGCGTGTGGGTCACCGGCCACAAAGTAGCAAAATCTCCCGCCGATCGCTGCCGGCGAGTACGAACAGGAGCGCGCGAAGCGCGCGACTCCAAATAAGCTTGTATTGACCGGCGCGAAGCGCCGGTCAATGTCGTGCCCGGCTCCGGCACAGGCCTTGCCCCCTCGTGTGGCAACCGGCGTGCTCGACCGAGTTTATATCACAAACGCAGCCGCACGCCGACCACGAGCCCCTGATTGACTCAGCCACAGCGACTCCCCACACGCCAACGTGACGTCCTGCCGCTCCGTGTCGAGGAGCGGCAGCCTGGGGTGCTCACCCGCGTCAACGAATCGGCAAAATCGCGGGTCCTCGCTCTCCAGGAGTACTTCATCCTCGCCGGAAAGGCGCTGCGGTTCATCTTCGCACGCCCGTTCTACGCCCAGGATACCGTCCAGCAGATGGACGAGATCGGCGTAAAGTCGCTCGGCATCGTGCTCCTGACGGGGCTCTTCACGGGCATGGTGCTCGCCCTCCAGTCGTCCGTGCAGCTCAAGACGTTCGGGGCGACGATCTACATCGGGCGGCTCGTCTCTGCTTCCATGATTCGCGAGCTGGGTCCGGTGCTCGCCGGACTCATGGTCGCGGGGCGCGTCGGGTCGGGCATTGCAGCGCAGCTGGGTTCGATGCGGGTCACCGAACAGATCGACGCGCTGAATACGCTCGGAACTGACCCCATCAAGAAGCTCGTGACGCCGCGCGTTTTGGCGGCGCTGATCATGCTCCCCATTCTTACGGTGATCAACGATCTGATTGGAATCATCGGCGGGAACGTTATCGCGAAGTTCATCGTCGACATTCCGAGCTCGCTCTATTGGCGCACGGTCTGGGAGCAGATCGCATCTGACGGATTCATCTTGCGGTACATTCCGAGCGATTTCATTCAGGGGCTCAGCAAGCCGTTCGTCTTCGGCGGAATCATCTCGATCACCGCGTGCTACTTCGGCCTCGCGACCACCGGTGGTACCGAAGGAGTGGGGCAGAGCACGACACGCACAGTGGTGACGTCGAGCATATTGATCCTCGTGGTTGACTACTTCCTCACTCAGCTATTGCTCTCGCTACTCTCAGTATGAAGGATTCCGACGAGAGCCGAGGGTCGACCGGGGTCGACGACGTGCCGGCCGCGCCGCCGGGCGGGAGACGCGAGGGAGACCGCAAGGGGCAGGCGGTGCGCCGAGCCATCCGTACGGAGCTCGAGCACGACGCCACAGATGCGCAGGAGCGCGGTGGTGGCGAACGCCGGCCCGCCGGGCCGAAGGCCGTCATCGAGCTCAATCACGTCTATCTCGCCTTCGACAGGCCGATTCTCGAGGACGTGAGTTTCGTCGCGCATGAAGGCGAAACGATCGCGGTCGTCGGGGAATCGGGGACGGGAAAGTCCACGGCGCTGAAGTTGATTCTGCGATTGCTGGTGCCCGACCGCGGCACGGTCTGCATCGACGGTCAGGACATCACCGAGCTCTCGTTCGAAGAGGCGCTCAAGGTTCGACAGAAGATGGGGATGGTCTTCCAGGGTGCGGCGCTCTTCGACTCGATGACGGTGTTCGAGAACGTCGCGTACCCTCTTCGCGAGCACACGCACATGAGCGAGGACGAGATCGAGCAGCGCGTGCGCGAGAAGCTGGACTTCGTGGATCTCGATGCCGATCGGGTGATGGAGCAGATGCCGTCGGAGCTATCGGGCGGAATGCGCAAGCGCGTCGGCATCGCGCGGGGACTGGCAAACAACCCGGAGATCATGCTCTATGACGAACCGACGTCAGGCCTGGACCCACTGACGACCGGCACCATCACGCGGCTGATTCGGAAGTTGCAAACGCAGCTTGGCGTGACGAGCATCGTCGTGTCGCACGACATCCGCTCCGTCAACATGATGGCGAGCAAGGTAGCGCTTCTGCATAACCGTCATATCGAGTTCTTCGGCACGCCCGAGGAGATGGCGGCGAGCGAAGACGAATACATTCGAGAGTTCCTGGGAGCGATCTGATAATGAAACGCTCATCGTTCATCACGTGGGACCAGCTGCGCGTGGGGCTCGTGATCCTCGCCGCGTTGGGGATCCTGACCCTGGCCGTGTACAAGCTCGGCCAGGCGGCAAATCTCTTCACCAAACGCTATACGCTCGTCGCCTTCCTGAAGGAGGCGAACGGGCTCCGCGAGGGCGGCACGGTGACACTCGCCGGCCAGCTCGCGGGAACGGTCAAGGCCATCGAGTTCCTGCCGGTTGACGCGGACACGACGCGCAACCTCAAGATCACGATCGGCGTCGACCAGAATCTGCAGGACCAGATCCGGAGCGATTCGAAGGCGCAGATCCGAACGATGGGACTGCTCGGCGACAAGATCTTCGACATCACGCCGGGAACGCCGCGCTACGGTACCCTCAAGAACGGCGACACGATCGCTGTTTCACCCGCGCTCGACTACGAGCAGGTGCTCAGCCAGGCGGCGGGCGCGGTGGGAGACGTTGTCGAGCTGACGCGCGACATGCGCCAGCTCACCAGCGGCATTGTCCGCGGCGAGGGCACACTTGGTCAGCTCGTGACGAATCGCGCCCTGTACGATGAGCTCACGGGAACGCTCTCTCGCACCAACTCGATGCTGGTGCGGCTCCAGAATCCGCAGGGCACCGTCGGCCGGCTGCTCGACGATCCGACGCTCTACACGCAGATCACGAACATGATCGCCTCAACGGACACGCTGGTGCGGTCCGTGAACTCGGCGCAGGGCACGTTAGGCAAGATGCTCCGCGATACCGTGCTGTACGGGAACATGGTCCGCCTCAGCACTGGCGCCGATTCCATCATGAAGATGCTCACGAACGGGAAGGGCCTCGCGGCGAAGCTGCTCACCGACCAGACGCTTTACGATCAGTTGAACAAGCTCGTCACGGACCTCAACACGGTGCTCGCCGACGTTCGGCGCGATCCGGGCCGTTACACGAAGGGGATGATTCAGTTCAAGGTCTTCTGAGCGGCGAGTGGCGGGTGGCGAGTGGTGAGTGACTTGGACGGCGAGCTTCCGCTCGCCGTTTCCTTTTCCCCGGCCGCCAGTCCACCGGAGGCACTCGCCACTAGCAACTCGTCACTTGTCTTTGATTATCTTTTCTCCGTGGCAGCCGCGCCGATTCTCTCGCCATCCTCGATGAAGTCGTTCGAGCTGGACGTCGTCGTCACGCGTGGGGCCCTCGTCGAATCGCGGCACAGGGTGCATGCCGCCGTCGTCGACGAGAGAGGCGCCCTCATTGGCGGCGCACGCGACCCCTCCTACGTCACGGCGTGGCGTTCCTGCGCGAAGCCATTCCAGGTAATGCCATTCCTCGAGTCGGGTGGGTTCGATAAGCTCGGCTGGGGCGACGATCAGTTAGCGCTCGCCTGTGCGTCTCACGGCGGCGAGCCGGAGCACGTCGTCCTTGCCGAGTCGATGCTCAGCGATATCGGAATGGAGGAAGGCGATCTCGCGTGCGGCCCGCATGAGCCGCTCTCGGCGCGCGGAGTTCGGGTTCTGCGCGACAGCGGTGAGCGGCCCAGCCGGCTGCACAACAACTGCTCCGGCAAGCACGCCGCGATGCTGGCGCGAGCGCATACGGCGGGGTGGCCAGCGTATGGCTACGAGCGTGAGGAGCATCCCGTGCAGCGCTGCTGTCTGGAGGCGGTCTCGAAGTGGTCCGGGCTCGCACAATCTTCGATTGGTCGGGCGGTCGATGGCTGTGGCGCGGTCGTCTTCTCCCTTCCACTCGAGGCGATGGCGCGTGCGTACGCGAATCTCGCTCGCGCCTCCCGTGACGACGACGAGGTCGCCGGGCGCATTCTGCACACGATGCAGACGAGGCCATTCCTTATCGGCGGCACCGATCGCTTCGACTCCATTCTGATCGAGGAGACGGAGGGCGCGGTGGTCTCCAAGATCGGCGCGGAAGGCGTGCACTCGGTGGCCGTGCCATCGCGCGGATTGGGAATCGCCGTCAAGGTCGAGGATGGCGCTCAGCGCGCGCAGTTCGCGAGCGTCGTCCGGATTCTCCAGCGCCTCGACGTCCTTCCGTCGACTCTGTCGCCGCGCCTCGACGAGTTCCTGCGCCGGCCCATACGGAACACACGCGGCGAGGTTGTGGGAGAGCTTCGGGTAGAGCATTAGCAGGTGCTGGGTGCTGGGTGCTGGGTGTTAGTTGCTAGTGAGTTGACAGCTGTCAGTTCTAGCACCTAGCACCTATCACCTTCCAGCAGACTTTTGCTCCGCCGTAAGTTGAATGGATGACGACTCCGGCGAAGCGCACGACAACTTTGCAGGCACTCGACGACGCGACGCGTCGCCTGGTTCGCACGGCAGCTGTCATCGCGGCGGGTGACGAGCTGGCCATTCGTCAGGCGCTCGCTGATACGGTCGCAGCAGTCAGGAGGGAATGGGTCGAGGAGCTGATCCTGCAGAGCTATCTCTTCTGCGGCTTTCCGAGGTCGCTCAATGCGATGCGCGAGTGGCGGCGCCTAACGGGGGAACGCGCCAGTCTGCAAGCCGAACCGGGCGACATGGAGGAGTGGCGCCGGCGCGGCGAGGAAACGTGCCGCCTCGTGTACGGCGCGATGTACGAACGCCTGCGAGTGAACATCCGTGATCTGCACCCGGAACTGGACGAGTGGATGATTGTCGAAGGTTATGGCAAGGTGCTGTCGCGGCCGGGGCTGGACCTTGCGAGGCGCGAGCTCTGCATCGTGGCGGCGTGTGTCGCGTCGAAGCAGGACCGGCAGTTGCACTCTCATCTTCATGGCACGTTGAACGTCGGCGTCGCCGCCCAAGTCGTCACGGAGGCGCTCGATGCCCTGGTGGATGAAGTTCCGAGTTCGAGCATCGCGACAGCCAGGTTATTATGGCGCCGCGTACAAAGTCAGACCGACGCGTCGCTCCGACGTTGAAAGATTCTAAACCTGTTCACAGCCTCTCTTGTTCATCGATCGAGTTGTAGTTCGGGTCAAAGCGGGTGATGGCGGGTCGGGAATCATCTCCTTTCGTCGGGAGAAGTTCGTGCCGCTCGGCGGACCGGATGGTGGTGACGGCGGCAAGGGCGGCGACGTGCGCGTCCGCGCCGACAGCAACCTGAGCACGTTGCTCGACTACACCTATCGCGACAAATGGGAAGCCGAGAACGGCGATCATGGATCAGGGTCGAACAAGACTGGTGCATCGGGATCGGATACCGTCTTGCCCGTACCACCTGGAACGGTGATCCGCGATCTCGACACGGGTGAGCGGCTTGGCGAAGTGCTCCTGGATGGCGACGAGATTCTCGTCGCGCGAGGCGGACGCGGTGGGAAAGGGAACGCCTGGTTCGTGACCTCGACACACCAGTCGCCGCGCGAGTACCAGCCAGGGGAAGACGGCGACCAGCGAACGCTCGAGCTCGAGCTCAAGCTCATCGCCGATGTCGGCCTCGTCGGTCAGCCTAACGCGGGGAAATCGACGCTGCTCTCGGTGATCTCCGCGGCGCGGCCAAAGATCGCCGACTATCCCTTTACCACGCTGAGCCCGAACCTCGGCGTCGTCCAGCTCAGCGACGGGCGCACGTTCGTCGTTGCCGACATTCCTGGAATCATCGAGGGAGCGCACGAAGGTCGGGGGCTCGGGCTTCAGTTTCTTCGGCACATCGAGCGCACGCGCCTGCTCGCCTTTCTCATCCCTATCGACGCCATGGACTGGCAACAGGAGTACGACCAGCTTCGGCGCGAGGTCGAGGCGTATTCGCCGGAGCTCGGCCAGAAGCCGCACTGCGTCGTCTTCACGAAGATGGACCTGCTCGGGGAGGACGAAGCTCCTCCAATCGAAGCGCCCGAGGCCTTCGGGATCTACACCATCAGCGCCGCGGCGCGCCGTGGACTCGATACGTTGCTCGGGGCGTGGTGGGACCGCCTGCTCTGGATGAAAAAAGCAACCGTCCGACTGGACGCGCCGCTCCCGCTCCCCTGAGGGATGCGTGACGGTCAAAGGGCTCTCGCTCGGAGAGAGCGACTATCCGGCTCCGCTCCTCGACCTGCCTCAGCCACCGCGGACGCTCTGGTACATCGGTGAACTGAGCGTCCTGCAGGCGCCCTGTGTCGCGATCGTCGGCACCCGAAAGTGCACGGCTTACGGCGAGCGGATGGCGCGCGAGATTGCGTCAGCTCTGGCTCGGGCTGGAGCCTGCGTGATCAGCGGAATGGCCCGCGGCATCGACGGTGTGGCGCACGTCGCCGCACTCGACGTGAACGGCCGCACCGCGGCCGTGCTGGGCACAGGTGTGGACATCGCCTACCCACCATCGCATCGGGCGCTCCACGCGCGCATCGCGAAGGCCGGACTCTTGTTGTCGGAGCTGACTCCGGGCGCACACTCGCATGGTGGCTCATTCCCTCAACGCAACAGGCTGATCGCGGCGCTCGCGCACCTAACGATCATCGTCGAAGCGCCGAAGAAGAGCGGCGCGTTAGGCACGGCGGGCCACGCCGTGGAGCTCGGCCGTCAGGTTGCGGTGGTTCCAGGGCCGATCGACTCGCCGCAGAGCGAGGGGAGCAATGCGCTCTTCAACCAGGGCGCGCATCCAATTACCTGCATCGCCGACGCGCTATCCCTGCTGGGCCTGACGCCCGCAGTGCGCACGCTGCTCGATCCCGAAGATCCGGACCAGGCGAGGGTGTGGCGCGCCTTACGCGAAGGACCCGCGGACCTCGACACGATCTGCCATCGTGCTTCGCTACCAGTCCAGCGCTGTCTCGCTGCGGTGACTGCGCTCGAACTGACTGGCGCAATCGAATGTGCTCTGACCGGCGAAGTACGACGGCGTTAGACAGAGTCCCGGTGCACGGAGCGGGAGCGCGCGCGACTCGCGCGCCCTATCTTTCCGTATGCCGCCAAATCACGTCTACGTCCACGTTCCATTCTGCGCGCGCCGCTGCGTCTACTGCGATTTTGCCATCGCCGTGCGGCGGCACGTTCCCGTGGACGAGTACATCGCGGCCATCGAGCGCGAACTGGCGTTGCGGTTCCCGGCCGAGCACCACTGGACGGCCGAGACCATCTATCTCGGCGGCGGAACCCCTTCACGCCTCGGCGGTGAGGGCATTGCGCGTCTGCTCGAGGTTCTCACACGCTGCGTCAGCCTCGAGCCGGGCGGAGAGCTGACGATCGAGGCGAACCCCGATGATGTTACCCTGGACGCCGCGCGCTCGTGGCGGGCCGCTGGCGTCAATCGCCTGTCCGTCGGCAGTCAGTCGTTCGACGACGGTGTTTTGCGATGGATGCACCGCACGCATGACGCAGCCACGATCGGGAAGGCGGTGGACGCGGCGCGCGCCGCCGGAATCGAGGACGTGTCCCTGGACCTCATCTTCGCGCTGCCTGACGAAATACAACGGAGCTGGGACGACGATCTCCGGGCTGCCCTGGCCCTGGATCCAACGCACCTGTCGCTCTACGGTCTCACGACGGAACCGGCAACAGCCCTTGGCCGGTGGCGGGATCGCGGAATGGTGACCGAAGCACTCGACGAGCGATACGAATGCGAGTTTCTGCAGGCCCACGACACTCTGAGCGCGAGCGGCTTCGAGCACTACGAGGTCTCTAACTTCGCGCGGCCGGATCGACGGGCCCGCCACAACTCGAGCTATTGGAGCGGCGCTTCCTACGCCGGCCTTGGCCCGGGTGCGCATGAGTATGACGGTTCCGCGCGCCGATGGAACGTCGATGCCTATGTGGAATGGGTGCGACGGCTGGAGCAGTGGATCGATCCCATCGCCGAGCAGGAGACGCTGGACGCCGAGAACCGGGCCGCCGAGCGCGTGTATCTGGGGTTGCGGACGTCGGATGGGCTGCGTCTCACGGGTGCGGAACTTGTTCGGGTTCGAGATTGGGTAGATGCGGGCTGGGGCACAGTCTCAGCCGATGGACGCTTGACGCTGACGTCCCATGGGTGGTTGCGGCTCGACAGCCTCGCGGCAGACTTGACACTAGCTGGAAGTCGTTCCTAGGTTTGCACTTATGAGTTCGCAAGAGCTGTCCCGGCGTGAGCGGAAGGTGCTTGAAGCGGTCATCCTCAGCTATGTGGAGACCGCCGAGCCCGCCGGATCGCGCACGCTATCGCGGCGCTTCGGCCTCGGCGTTTCCCCTGCGACAATCCGCAACACGATGTCGGACCTGGAGGAGAAGGGGTTCCTCTTCCATCCCCATACGTCCGCCGGTCGCGTTCCGACGAACAAGGCCTACCGTGCCTACGTCGACCAACTGCTGTCGATCCCCGCTCTGCTCACGCGTGAATCGGAACAGTTGGCGGAGACGATCTCGGGGGCTGGTGGCGCGTCCGCAATCGAGGCGGTTCTGCGGCGGGCGGCCCAGACGCTGGGGGTGCTCACCCAGGAGCTAGGCGTCGCGCTTGGTCCCCGTCTCGCCACGTCGGTGCTCCGGCGCCTCGAGCTCGTCCGAATCAGCAGTGAGCGTTTGCTCATGGTGCTGACGCTGGAAGGCGGGGTGATGCGCACCGTCTTCGTCGAAGTGGCGGGAGAGATCGCCGAGACGGCGGTGGCGCAGGTGACGGCCGTGCTCAACGAACGGTTGGGCGGCTTGACGCTCGAACAGATCCGTCGTTCGCTCGCTGCGCGTCTGCGCGATGCGACGGCTGGCCCCGAGGGCCATGAGCTGCTCAACATCTTCGTTCAGGAAGCGGAGCACCTGTTCGATGCGGCTTTGCCGTCGGAGTCGCAGAGCGTGCTCCTCGGACAGCCATCCGTTCTCGCGGAGCAGCCGGAGTTCAGCGCTGCCGACCGCCTGCGGCGTCTGCTCGCGCTCACGGAGCGGCCCGATGCACTGGCCGAGGCCATCCGGCGACGAACAGCGCCGGGCGTGTCGATCACGATCGGTACCGAGCACGACGATCCAAGGCTCGAGGAATTCACCGTTGTCACGGCGGAGTACAACGTCGGCAGCCTCACGGGCGTGATCGGTGTGATCGGGCCGACGCGAATGCCGTACGAGAAGGTCATCTCGCTCGTCAGCCACACGTCGCGGCTGCTCAACGATCTCCTCCAACAGTAGCAGCATCAAGACGGCGTATGGCTGATTTCTATTCCGTTCTCGGCGTGCCGCGTGGCGCGTCGGACGATGACATCAAGAAGTCGTATCGCAAACTCGCGATGCAGTACCATCCCGATCGCAACAACGGGTCGAAGGAAGCGGAGGAGCGATTCAAGGAGATCACGGAGGCGTATGATGTGCTCCGTGATCCGCAGAAGCGCGCGGCTTACGATCGCTACGGCGAAGCGGGACTGCGCGGCGGCGCCGGCTTCCATCACGTCGATCTCTCCGAAGCCTTGGGCATCTTCATGCGAGACTTCGGCGCGTTCGCCGGTCTCGACGACATGTTCGGTTTTGGTGGCGGGCGTTCCGGTGGCAGCGTCCGCAGCGGCGCCGATGTGAAGATCACGATCCCGCTCACGCTCGCGGAGGTCGCGACGGGCGTCGAGAAGAAGATCAACGCGAAGCTCCTCGAACCGTGCGATCGATGTGAGGGCACGGGCGCGGAGCCGGGATCGAAGCCGCAGACGTGCGGGACATGCAATGGCAGCGGGGAGGTGCGCCGCGCCCAGCGCTCGTTCTTCGGGCAGTTCGTGACGGTGGCCCCGTGCCCGACGTGCAAAGGGGAAGGGACCGTCGTTCAGACGCCCTGCAAGAAGTGCCGGGGCGAGGGCAGGTTGCGAGAGGAGCGCGAGCTCACCATCGAGATCCCGCCGGGCGTGGCAACGGGTCAGTACATGACACTGCGCGGGGTCGGAAATGCAGGCCAGCGCGGTGGCGCGCGTGGCGACATTCACGTCATCTTCGAGGTCGCCGATGATCCCCGCTTCGAGCGCGACGGTGAAGAGCTATACACCGAATTGCTCGTCACCTATGGGCAGCTCGTACTCGGCGCCGATCTCGTCGTACCCACGGTGACGGGAAGTACGGCGCTCAAGATGCCGCCGGGTACTCAGAGCGGGCAGGTCTTCCACCTTCGTGGCCGTGGGCTGCCACGGGTCAACGCGAGCGGCGCTGGTGACTTGCATGTGCGTGTGCAGCTCTGGACGCCGGACCGGCTCACCGAGGAAGAGCGCGCGCTGATCGAGCGTCTCAACGACGTGCAGAAGAGCGTCCCCCTCGATTCGCGCGGCAAGGGTTTCTGGGCGAAGATGAAGGAAGCGTTAGGCGCGTGAACGCTCATCCCGGAGACGGTCTCTCCGCGGACGGCGCGCACGATCACTGGCTCTCCGTGCGGGTCCGTCCAGGCTCGCACCGGGATGCAGTGGTCGCGGCGCTCTTCAGGCTCGGCGCGCAAGGCGTCCAGGAGTTGGACGACCAGCTGGTGACGCTGCTTGCCGACGAAAGCCTGGCGGACGCTGTCACCTGCGCCGTGCTGGCGGCGAGCCCGGATGCGCGCATCGAGACCGAGCCCGCTCCACACGTCGATTGGAGTGAGCGATGGAAGTCCGCGCTCCACGCTCATGAGCTCGGGCCACTGGTCATCGCTCCGCCGTGGCTGGCTGTCGACTCGGA
The DNA here is from genome assembly GCA_035273165.1 of Gemmatimonadaceae bacterium. Taxonomy (GTDB): domain Bacteria; phylum Gemmatimonadota; class Gemmatimonadetes; order Gemmatimonadales; family Gemmatimonadaceae; genus AG2. The sequence continues at coordinate 22,291 of DATEPP010000067.1, read as the reverse complement.
TCCCGATCGTACGGTCGTGATCGATCCCGGCATGGCGTTCGGAACGGGGGAGCATCCCACGACGCGCGGCGTGATCCGCCTCCTACTCACCATCCTGCGGGACGGGGATCGTGTCGCCGATCTCGGCGCGGGCAGCGCCATCCTGTCGATTGCCGCGGCGAAGCTTGGCGCGAGACATTCGTTCGCGATCGAGCTCGACCAGGACGCAATTGGCAACGCGGAAGAAAATGTGGCGAGGAATGGCGTCGCGGAGCGCGTCACTGTGCTCGAGGGTGATGCGGCCCTGCTGCTGCCGCTGGTCGCGCAGGTGGACATCGTGCTCGCGAACATCATCTCGTCCGTGCTGCGGCAGCTGCTACCCGTGATCGCGTCGGCACTCGCGCCGGGCGGTCATGCGATTCTCAGCGGCATCCTTCGCGAGGAGCGGGCCGAGATGCTCGCGGCGCTGGAAGCTGGCGGCTGGCGCATCGAGCGCGAAGATATCGAGGATATCTGGTGGACCGTCGCCATCGCGCGACCCTAGCAACTTTCTTCGCGGAGGAATCGTTGGTCCCGGGGGCGTCGCTCACGCTTCCCGGGGAAGTGGCGCGACACATTCATGTGCGCCGTCTTCGGGAAGGTGAGATGCTTCGCCTAACGAACGGCCGCGGCGCCATCAGCGACGCGACCCTCGAGCGACTCGTAAAGGACGAAGCGCGCGTCACGATTGGCGAGGTCTCGAATATTCCGCGACCGCCGTATCTTGGTCTTCTGGTGCCGGTTGCGGATCGGGAGCGGATGCTGTGGCTGGGTGAGAAGAGCGCGGAGCTCGCCGTCACGTCCTGGCAGCCGGTATTTTTTCAGCGGTCGGCAAGCGTGTCGCCGCGTGGCGAAGGAGAAAAATTCGCGGAGAAGTTGCGAGCACGGATGATTGGCGCGATCGAGCAGTCTGGGGGCGCATGGCTTCCGGAAATTCGCGGTGAGCTGTCATTGCTCGAGGCACTCGTTAGGCCCGCGGAGATTCCCGCAGCACGTTTTCTGCTCGAGCGCGGCGGCCCTTCGCTCACCGATCAGTGTCCCGAGGCCGCGGAGCTGCTGCTTGGGCCCGAGGGTGGTATCGAGGGAGCCGAGCGCGTGCTCATCGTCGAGGAGCATGGTTGGCTTCCGGCGTCGCTTGGCGAGACTACTTTACGGTTCGAGACGGCCGGCGTGGTTGCCGCCGGCATATTGCGCGCACTGATGGCGCGCAGGTGACGCGCGAACGGAGGAACAGTGGCGGACGCGTGCCTCTTCTGCCGAATTGCTAGCAAGGAGATCCCGGCAACACTCGTCGCCGAGACCGACGAGTGCGTCGCTTTTCGGGACATCAATCCGCAGGCGCCGGTGCACATCCTCGTGATTCCGCGCGAACACGTTCCGTCGGCGAGCGCGGTGACGAATCCCGAGCTTGTCGGCAAGGTGACGCAGCTTGCCGCCGAGCTGGCGCGGCGCGAGGGGATCGCTGAATCCGGCTATCGGCTCGTGATGAACACGAATGCCGATGCCGGGCAGACCGTCTTTCACCTCCACATGCACTTGCTTGGCGGCCGTCGAATGGACTGGCCTCCAGGGTGAGAGCCTGCGCCGGGGCTGAACGGCAGGGGATACGGATTTCACCGATTTTACTGATTGAACGGATCGCTCCTAGTGGCGCGAGCCCGCCGCTTCACACGAGCCCAATGAGCCGAGGAGCAATCATCCGTATTCCCTTTGCTCTTCGGTCCTCCCGTACGGCGGCGAATCTGCTTGACAGTCCGCTCGGCCAAGCGCTAAGGTAACTGCCTCGATACGACTGACCTGGCTCCGGATTCGCCGCGTAAGGAGGGCATCGAGCCGTGTCGGAAATCATCATCCACGACGATGAGAATTTCGAGCGTGCTCTCAAGCGCTTCAAGAAGAAGTGCGAGCGGGCCGGCATCCTCTCTGATCTTCGCAAGCACCGTCATTACGAGAAGCCGAGTGAAAGGCGCAAGCGAAAGATGAACGCCGCGATCCGCAAGAATCGCCGCCCGCATCCCGCGTAATGGCGGCACTTCTCGACAAGCTGCAGGCCGATCTCAACGCCGCGCGGAAGGGCGGCGACAAGGCGCGCACCCTGCTGCTCGGCACGATCATCGCCGACGTCAAGAACCGCGAGATCGAGGTGCGCCGCGATCTCACGGACGATGACGTCATCGAGGTCCTGCGCCGCGGCATCAAGAAGCGCCGCGAGTCGATCGACATGTACGGGAAGGGCGGCCGCGCGGACCTCGCCGACAAGGAGCGTGTAGAAGTCGACGTGCTGTCTACCTATCTGCCGGCCGCTGTGAGCGATGACGAGCTTCGTGCGGCGGTGCGCGCCGCGATCGAGGGCGGCGCGCGCAACATCGGGGCGGTGATGGGCCGCGTGATGCCGCAGTTCAAGGGACGCGCCGAAGGCGGTGCGATCAGCGCCATCGCGAAAGAGGAGTTGAGCAGAGGCTCGTGACGGAAGCAGGCAAATCCGCGAGCGGCCATGCGCTTCGCGTCATCGAGTTTCCGCGCGTCCTCGAGCTCGTCGCCGCCCGTGCGACCTCCACAACCGGCGCTGACCGCATTCGTCAGATCGAGCCGATCACGGACGCCCAGGTCCTCGAGGCGGAACATGCGCGCGTCGCCGCGATCCGCGCACTCATCGATGGCGAGCGCCCGTGGCATCCTGAACCCTTGCCGGATCTCTTCGCGGCACTGGCGCGGCTGCGCGTAGAGGGAGTTGTCTGGAACGGCGCCGAACTGCTGGGCGCTGGACAGTTGCTGCGATCGTCACGTCGCACGCGAGACGCCCTTGGTGACGAACGTCGACCCGCGCTGGCGCGTGCCGTGCTCGCGGCGCTCGTGGGGCGTCTCTTCGCGGCGAAGCCGCTCGAGGACTCGATCGACCGCACCATTCAGGAAGACGGCACCGTGCGCGACGACGCGTCGCCGACGCTCCGGCGAGTGCGACGCGAGCTGCGGGCGGCCGAAGGCGATCTCGTTAGGCTTCTCGAGCGGGCGATGGAGCGCCTCGAGCCGCATCATCGCGTGGCGGACATGTCGGTGACCGTCCGCGACGGGCGCTACGTGATCCCCGTGCGGCGCGAGGGCCGGGCGAGCGTCGGAGGAATCGTACACGGCGCATCGGCAACCGGAGCGACGCTCTTCGTCGAGCCCCCTGCTGCTGTGGAATTCGGCAATCGGATTCGCGAGCTCGAGGCCGAAGAGCGTGAGGAGGTCGAACGCGTGCTGCGCGAGTTGACGGACGCCATTCGTCCCCATCGCGAGCAGCTTCTCGACGCCGCCGATGCACTCGCGACGCTCGACGCGCTCTTCGCGCGCGCGCGATTCGCACTCGAGTTCCGCTGTCTTGGAACGACGCTCGTCGCCGCCGACCAGGGCTTCGTCATCAAGGACGGTCGGCACCCGCTCCTGTTGGCCCAGGGAATCGCCGTGGTGCCATTCGATCTCGAGATGGAGCCGAGCGAGCGAACACTTCTCGTTTCTGGTCCGAACACGGGCGGCAAGACCGTGCTCCTCAAAGCCGTTGCGCTCATCTCGGCGATGGCGCAAGCAGGAATCCCGGCGCCGACGGCCGCCGAAAGCAAGATCGCGATCTACGACGGCTTCTTCGCGGATATCGGCGACGAGCAGTCGATTGAGGCCAGTCTCTCCACGTTCAGCGCTCATGTGAAGAATCTTGCCGAGATCATGCAGCGCGCGACCTCGGCGTCGCTGGTGCTGGTGGATGAGCTGGGGTCTGGCACGGATCCGGTCGAAGGCGCGGCGCTGGGTTGGGCAGTGCTGGAGGACCTAACGAGGCGCGGCACGATGACGATCGCGACGACTCACCTCGGGGCGCTGAAGGAGCTCGCGACGGAGGTAAGAGGCGTGGTCAACGCGTCGCTCCAGTTCGACGCCGAGGCGCTCGCGCCGACGTATCGTCTGATCAAGGGTATTCCAGGGCGCTCCTATGGCATCTCTATCGCTCGGCGGCTGGCATTGCCAGAGAGCGTCGTCGCGCGCGCGGAGGAGCGGCTGCCGCGACAGGAGCGCGATGCGGCGGCGCTGATCGAGCAGTTGGAGCAGCGCGCCGAAGCCCTCACCGAGCGCGAACAGGAAACCGCGGCCGTCCTCGAGGACGCGCGAAAGCGCATGGCGGATCTCGCGCGCCGGGAGCGGAACGTCCGCGAACGGGAGCGACGCGCCGAGCGCGAGTCGCGGCAGGAGGCGCGGCGGTATCTACTCGACGCGCGTCAGGAAATCGAGCGGACCCTGCGTGATCTCCGCGAAAGGGAGAGCGAGGCCCTCGAGGAGGCCGGACGTGAGGCACGGCAGCGCGCGGAGCAGCTGGCGGCGCGTCAGGCGTCAGAGCTCGAGCGGTTGGATCGCGAGGAGGCAAACGTCACGCGTCGTGAAAGCGTGCGCGCCACGCCGCCGCGAGGTGCGCCGCGTGAGATTACTGCAGGAAGCTGGGTGGAGGTCGGGACGCTGGGCGGTAAGGCCGCTCGCGTCGTGGAGCTGCGCGACGGGAGCGCTGTCGTATCGGTTGGCGCGATCAAGATGACGGTGCCGATCGCCGTCCTGACCCCCAGCGAGTCACCGCCGAGCGAAGTCGCGGTGGCTTGGACGGCCGACCTGCCGGACGCTCACGCACCGACGGAAATCGACTTGCGGGGAATGCGCGTCGACGAGGCGGAATCGGCCGTGTTGCAGGCGCTCGACGCGGCGGTTCGTGCCGATCTGCGGTCACTGCGTATCATTCACGGGAAGGGAACTGGTGCGTTACGCGAGCGGGTCACCGAGATGTTGACCAAAGACACACGCGTGAAACAGTTCCGGATGGGCGCCTGGAACGAAGGAGGCGCTGGAGTCACTGTCGCCGAGCTCTGATGATCCCAGACGAAGTCGTCGATCGCGTGCGTGATGAAGCGGACATCGTCGAGATCGTCGGCGAGTTCGTGAAGCTCAAGCGCGTCGGGACGAGCTTTCGCGGGCCGTGCCCCTTTCATCACGGGAAGCACGACAACTTTTCCGTGCTGCCGCGCGGCTCGTTCATGTGCTTCGTCTGCGGCGAGAAGGGGAACGTCTTCACCTTCATCCAGAAGCAGCTCGGCCTCGACTTCGTGGAATCCGTGAAATGGGTCGGCACCAAGATCGGCGTCGAGGTGCGCGAGGTATCGCGCCAGCAGGAGGGGCCCGATCCGCGCGAGCCGCTCTGGGAGGTGAATGCGGCAGCGAGCGAGTTCTTTCGTCGTGCCCTGTGGGAGGATGCTGCCGGTGCCGCGGCGCGGGCGTATCTCCAGGGCCGGAGCATCGATCGTGAGGACGCCGAGCGCTTCACGCTCGGCTTTGCTCCGCGCGACGGCGGCGCGCTCCGCGAGCATTTGCAGACGCTCGGATTCGACGACGAGCGGCAGTTGGCCGCGGGCCTCCTCGTCAGGCGCGAGGAGAGCAACGAGCTGCGCTCGCGCTTTCGCCAGCGTCTCATGTTTCCGATCTACGATCTGCGTGAGCATGTCGTGGGATTCGGTGGCCGCGTGCTCGGCGAGGGCGAGCCGAAGTATCTCAACTCGGCGGAATCGGAGATCTTCTCGAAGCGCCGGCTGCTCTACGGGTTGAACTGGGCCAAGCAGGCAATCCGGCGAGCAGACCGCGTGCTCCTCGTCGAGGGATATTTCGATCTGATCCGGCTCGTCCTCGCGGGCGTCGACGAGGTCGTGGCTCCGCTTGGAACCGCGCTCACCGAGGCGCAGGCGTCGCTCTTGCGCAAATACACAAAGAATGTCTTCCTCCTTTACGACAGCGATATCGCGGGACAGAAAGCGACCTTCCGGGCCGGCGATGAGCTGTTGCGAAACTCGGTCAGCGTCCGCGTGGTGACCCTGCCCGATGGCGAGGATCCCGATTCGTTCGTGGCGAGTGAAGGCGTCGAGGGACTCGAGCGCGAGATCGCGCAGTCGATCGACATCTTTGATCGCAAGATCCAGATTCTTCAGCGCGGCGGTTGGTTCGCCGATCTCCGGCGCAAGCGACAGGCGCTCGACAAACTGCTGCCAACCATCCGCGCGACGAGCGATCGAATCATGCGCGACCTCTATGTCGCCCGCACGAGCGAGGTTGCCGGTGTCTCACGCGAGCTCCTCGAGCGCGAGCTCGGCATGCCCACCGTCGTGAAGCCTGCGGTCGCCGCGCCCGAGGAGCCGGCACCGGTACCAGTCCGTCGCGCGCGCAATCGCGACCGTCGCCTGAACCGTCGCGCGGCGGGTGCGCGCGCCGAACGCGAGCTGCTCCGCGCGATGTTGCACGATCGGCGTTATGTCGAGGTGGTCGCCGAACGGCTGGGAGCCGATAGCTTCACCGATCCGGCGTATCGGATGATCTTCACGGAGCTCGTGACCCTGGGCCCCGAGGCGACGATCGGCGAGATTGCCGGAGTCTTCGACGAGGATGCGATTGAAGTGCTCGAGGAGCTACTCGCCGAGGACGGCGGCCTCGATCGCGCGAGTGAGATCATCGAAGGAAGTATCAGTGTGATTGCGGCGCGGGATCTCGACGCCCGGCTCACTGATATCGATCGGGAGATGCCGCTCGCGGCGCCTGACGAGAAAGACGATCTGATTCGAGAGAAGGAGCAGCTGTTGAAGCAGATGCAAGCGCTGGGACGCGGGCGCTTCAAGTCGTTCCGCGCATCGACATCCTGAACCGGAGGCGGAGTGCATCCAGACGTAGCGTCATTGCTCGCGGTGCAGACCGACGACATCGAAATCCATGGACTCGAGGAGCGGCTGTCGGCGCTGATGCCGCGCCTCGAGGCGATGGCCAAAGAGCAGGAGCGGGCTGGCACCGCGCTCGAACAGGCTCGTCAGGCAGTGGACGCGGAAGAGCGGCGACAGCGCGAGGTTCGCGGCCGGCTCGATCAGTTCAAGCAGCTGGAGGAGCGCAATCAGGCGCAGCTCAACGCTGTCTCGAGCGCGAGAGAGGCGACGGCGGCGACCGCGCAGCTCGATCAGGCGCGCAAGATGATCGGCGAAGCGCAGCGCGAGCTCGACGGGATCACGCATCGACTCGGCGATCTGCGTCATGCCGTCACTGATCGCGATCATGCGCTCCGCGACATCGAACGCGCGCAAAGTGAGCTCCGCGAGTCACTCGATGCCGATCGAGCCGCGATCGAGGCTCAGCTCGCCGAGGTACGGGCGCGACGCGATCAGCGCGCGCAAAAGGTGCCGCGCGGGCTGCTGCAGCGCTACGATCGCATTCGCTCCCGAAAACGCGTGCATGCCGTTTTTCCGCTGCGCGGTAACTCGTGCGCGAACTGCGACACCGTGATTCCGTTGCAACGCCGGAGCGGCATGGTGGGTAGTGGCGCAACCGAGATCTGCGAGGGTTGCGGTGTGCTTCTGTACGCGGGCGAATGATGCTTGTTGGAGGCCGCCGGCACCCGTAGCTTTCGCGCCGTGACCGCACCTGCCGCGCGCGCACGCCCGAAACACCGCTGGATCTTGCCGGAACGCCCGGATCCAGCGGCCGTCTCGCGGCTGCAAGAGGAGCTGCACCTTCCAGAGCCCCTCTGCCGGCTCCTCGCAGCACGTGGACTGGCGGAGATCGACGGCGCCAAGCTGTACCTCCGGCCCCGCCTCGATCATCTGCACGACCCCTGCCTCATGCTCGACCTCGATCGCGCGGCGGACCGACTGGGCCTTGCGATCGATCGCGGCGAAAAGATACTCATCCACGGCGACTATGACGTCGACGGGATGTGCTCGACGACGTTGATGACGCGCACGCTGCGCATGCTTGGTGCGTCCGTGGTGCCGTTCATCCCGCGTCGTATCGAGGACGGTTACGATCTCGGCGCCGCGGGCGTCGATGCCGCTTTGCGCGCTGGTGTGGGCGTCGTCGTGACCTGCGACTGCGGGACGAGTGCGCACGAGCCAGTACGCGCGCTGCAAAGCGCCGGCATCGACGTCATCATCTCCGATCACCATCTTCCGAGCGGCGGCCAGCTGCCCGCGGCGTTCGCTATTCTCAATCCGAAGCGACCGGGATGCACGTCACCGGATCGCGACCTTGCCGCCGTTGGCGTGGCGTTCAAGCTGGCGCTCGCGCTCGTGAGGAAGCGTGGCGGGAACGAGAACGCCGTCTACGGCATGCTCGACCTCGTGGCGCTCGCGACGATCGCCGACATCGCGCCGCTTCGCGGCGAGAACCGGGTGCTCGCGCGCTATGGTTTGAAGATGCTCAACGAGACCCAGAACATCGGGTTGCGCGCGCTCATCCGGGCGGCGGGGCTCGCGGATCGTCCCATCACCGCCGGACGTGTTGGATTCATTCTCGCGCCGCGCCTCAATGCCGTCGGCCGCCTCGGCCACGCTATCCGTGGCGTCGAGCTGCTGCTCTGCACGGACGAGCACCGAGCAAACGCGCTCGCGCGCGATTTCGAGGAGCTCAACGAACGCCGGCAGGAAGTCGACCGAGCGACGCTCGTACGTGCCCGCGAGCTCATGTCGGGCGCGGACCTGGACGAGACTTACGGCATCGTGCTCGCCGAGGAAGGCTGGCACCCTGGCGTCATTGGCATCGTCGCGTCGCGGATCGTCGAGGAGTTCGGGCGTCCGACGGTGCTCGTCGCGCTCGAGGGCGACGTGGGCAAAGGTTCGGGCCGATCGATCTCCGCGTTCGATCTGCACGCTGGGTTGTCGGGGTGCCGGGAACTGCTCATGCGCTTCGGCGGGCACCGCTCGGCTGCGGGCATAACGATCGCACGCCACCAGCTGCCGGCCTTCGCCGAGCGGTTCAACGCCATTGCCCGCGAGCGGCTCACTCCGGAGGATCTCGTTCCGGAGCTGCGCGCCGACCTCGATGTGACGTTAGGCGAGCTGACGCTGCAGCTCGAGGCGCTGCTGCGGCACGTCGAGCCCTGCGGCGTCGGCAACCCGTCGCCGGTGCTCGTCGCACGGAATCTCACCGTCGCCGCGGCGCCGCGCGTGGTGGGGCGCGAGCACGAGCATCTCAAGCTCTGGCTGGCCGACGCGGCGGGCGCGCACATCGAGGCGCTCGGCTGGGGGATGGCGCATCGCGCAACCGAAGTCGAGGTGGGCTCGACGATCGACGTCGCCTTTCGCCTCGAGAGCGACGAGTGGAATGGAGAAAAGCGTCTCCAGGCGCGCCTCGCCGACTTCCGCGGCTGATCCTACATCGTGCGCATCGTCGCGGGGCGGTGGCGAGGACGCGTCATCAAGGCACCTGCCGATGCGCGAGTGCGACCTACCGCGGACCGGGTTCGTGAGGCGTGGATGAGCATCGTCATGCCCGAGCTTCCGGGCGCGCGCGTCCTCGATCTCTTCGCCGGCTCCGGCGCACTCGGACTCGAGGCGCTTTCCCGCGGTGCATCGGTGGTGCATTTCGTCGAGATCGCACCCAAGAGCCTGGCTGCTCTCAGGGCAAACGTCGCCGCGCTCGACGCTGGCGACGCGGCTCTCCTTCATCGTGGCGACGCGTTGCGCTTTGCCGCATCGCTTGCTCCCGGCGCGTTCGACGTGGCCTTTGCCGATCCTCCGTACGGACTCAGCATGGCGACACGGCTCGCGGCGCTCTGGCTCGAGACGCCCTTTGCTCAAGTCCTCGGCATCGAGCATCGCGTCGACGAGCTCCTGCCCGGCGACGGTGACCGCCGCCGCTATGGCGATACAGCCGTCACCATCTTCCGCGCTGCGCCGCGCGACGGTTAGGCGCCCTTCGCTCTCACTACTCAACGCAACTCCACGTGCGCATCGCCATCTACGCCGGCAGCTTCGACCCGATCACGCGCGGACACGAGGATCTCGTGTCGCGAAGCCTCGAGTTCGTGGACAAGCTCGTCGTCGCGGTCGCGACCAACGTCGCGAAGCAGCCGCTATTTACCGTCGCGGAGCGGGTGGATCTGATTCGCGCGGCGGTGAACAACAATTCGCGCGTCGAGGTCCGGCAGTTCAGTGGGTTGCTCGTGGATTTCGCGCGCGAGGTCAACGCGAAGGTGTTGATCCGCGGACTGCGGGCGGTGAGTGACTTCGAGTACGAGTATCAGATGGCGCTCATGAATCGACATCTGTCGCCGAGGCTCGAGACGGTGTTTATGGTGCCGTCGCTGGATACGACGTACATCAGCGCCAGCCTCGTGCGCGAGGTCGCGCGATTCGGAGGTGAGATTACCGATCTGGTACACCCCGCAGTGGCCGCCGCGCTGCGCGAGAAATACCCGGCGAAGTCTGCCCCCGCGTGAGCTTTCTCGACGAGGTCCGCATTCGTGCGAGCGCGACGAGAACGCGTGTTGCTTTTCCCGAGAGCGCCGACGAGCGAACCTTGCGCGCGGTCGCCGAGCTCGCCCGACAGCGCGTCGTCGCGCCGGTCCTGATCCTCGATCCCGCGCGTCCGGATACTCACGCAGCAGCGCGGGAACTGACACGAGAGGGTGTCGAGATCGTCGAGATCGACCGGGACCGACGAACGGCGCAAACGGCCGAGCAGCTGCTGGCCGTCCGCCGCGCGAAAGGACTGACGGAGGAGCGTGCGAACGAGCTGTCGCGAACGCCGCTCTATTTTGCCGACGCGATGGTCGCGCGCGGCGAGATCGACGCATGCGTCGCCGGTGCCGCGCACACGACCGCTGACATCCTTCGCGCCGCGCTCTGGCTGGTGGGTCCGGCGGCCGGAGTGCGCACGGTCTCGAGCGCGTTCTACATGGTCATGCCGCCGCTCCGGAACGCTGCTGAAAGCGACGTACTGACTTTTACGGACTGCGCCGTCGTGCCGTACCCGACGTCCACGCAGCTTGCCGACATCGCGATCGCGGCGGCCGAGGATCGGAGCCGGATCGTCGGCGACACGCCGTTTGTGGCACTCCTCTCGTTCAGCACGAAAGGGAGCGGTGGAGGCATCAGCATCCAACTGGTGACGGACGCATTGTCCGAGATACGTGGGCGCAGGCCGACCCTTGCGGTGGACGGAGAATTGCAAGGTGATGCGGCGCTCGTGCGCGACGTCGGACTCCGCAAGGCTCCGGGCAGTCCTGTCGCCGGTAGGGCGAACGTGCTCGTCTTCCCAACCTTGGATGCGGGGAACATCGCGTACAAATTGGTGCAGCGACTCGGCGGCGCGACTGCCGTCGGTCCGATCATTCAGGGGCTGCGCCGACCATGTAGCGATCTCTCGCGCGGCGCGACCGCCGATGACATCTTCCACGTCGCGGCGATCACCGCGCTTCAGGCGCATGGCGCGCCGTACCCGCACTCGTCTTAAGTCCTGTTAGGAGAAAGCTCATGAGCTTCGCGATTACGAAGGAGGCAGAAGTCGTCGTGGTGGATGTGGAGGGACAGCTCATCGTCGGCAACCGGCAGGAGCTCAAACAGAAGGTCCTCGACGAGCTGGAGCGGGGGGAGAAGAAGTTTCTCATCGACTTCTCGCAGACCGGGTACATCGATAGCTCCGGTCTGGGCGTCCTCGTATCGCTGTCCAAGAAGATCCGGGAGCAGGGCGGCGAGTTGCGTCTCGCCAATCTGAACGACGATCTCAAGACGCTGTTCGAGCTCACGAAACTCGACACGCTCTTCCAGATCGCCGACACGCGCGAGCGCGCTCTGGAGAGCTTCTGACGCCGCGCCGCATCGGCGCGCTTTCTCCTCTCACGCGCGGGACGCGGCGCGGTTCCACTCAGCGCGCGATGGCGCGCGGAACCGCGCCCTTCCGGCGCCGGCCCGATGTCGCATGACCGAACGCAGTGAGCCGGGCGTGACTCTTCACGGCGGCGGACGCGACGACGCGCGCGTCATCGAAGTCGACATTCCGAACGACGTCCAGTACATCGAGAAGGTGGTCGAGCTCGTTCAACGCGAGTGCGCGCTGATGAAGTTCGGCGCACGTCAGTTGATGCTCAACCTGGCCGTTGCGCTCAGCGAGGCGCTCTCGAACGCCATCCTCCGCGGCAACGACGACGACCCGCAGAAACACGTGCACGTGATGGCACGCGTCGATAGCGTCCGCGTCGTCGTCGAGGTTACGGACGAGGGCGGCGGCTTCGATCTCGATCAGTGTACGCTCGATCCGACGACGCCCGACAATGTCGATCGGGAAGACGGCCGCGGGCTCTTCCTCATGCGCCAGCTCATGGATCGTGTCGAGCGGTTCGACGGCGAGCGAGGCAACGTGGTGCGGCTGACGCTCAATCGCCAATGACGGATCTCACGGCGGTCCTCTCTGCGTTCCGCGCGGCGACGCAATGCGAGGCCGCCGTCTTGACGCAGCCTGGCGGCGGCGACCGGATCGTCGTCGAAGCATCCACGGACGACTCGCCGGTCACTCCCGAACTGTTACCCACCGTCGCCGACGGCATCCAGCCGATGGAGTCCGCCGCCGGGCCGGTGCTCATCGCCGCTGTCCCCGGTCCGCGTGCCGCGTGGCTCGTGCTCGGTCCCTGCGCCACGACGCAGGGGGACCTGGAGAGCTACATCCGGTTCATGCTTCCGGTGGTCGCGCAGTATCTCCAGTCGGCGCTGGAGGTGGAGCACGCGGCGAACGAGCTCGCCGAGCGTTATGAGGAGATCAATCTTCTCTATACGATCAGCGAGATCCTCGGGCGCACGGTGTCACTCGAGGAGGCAGCGCGCACGATCCTCACCGAGATCTCCGAGACGGTCGGCGCGCGCCGGGCGTCGATCCTCGTCCACGATCCGTCTACGGACAGCCTGCGCGTCGTCGCGGCGCTGGGGGTTGGTCCGTCGCCGACGCCGTCGATCGGCGTCCAGGACCCGTGCAGCGTGAGCGCACGGGTTTTTCGCACCCAGCATCCGCTGCTCGTCGAGGGCGATCAGATGCAGTGCGACGCCGAGCGATCATACCGGCGCGGCGCGATGCTTTCCGTGCCGATCATGTGGACCACGCCCCGGGGCGGCGAGCCGTTAGGCGTCGTCAATCTCTCCGACCGGCGCTCGGCGCAGCCATTCACGGCCGGCGATCAGAAGCTCATCGCGGCAATCGCGACGCAGATCGGCACCGCGATCCAGAACGCGCGGCTCGTCAGCGCGTCACTCATGCAGGAGCGACTGCTTCACGAGATGGAGCTCGCGCACGACCTGCAGATGAAGCTGCTTCCCGCGGCAAGCATCGTCGTGCCTGACGCGATCGTCGCCGCGCGCGTTATGCCGGCCGAAAGCGTCGGCGGTGACTTCTACAATCTCTTCCGTCTCGGCGATCGCCGCGTCGGCGCGATGATCGGCGATGTCTCGGGGCATGGTTATCAGGCGGCATTGATCATGGCGCTGACGATGAGTGCGTCGGCGATCCATGCGCAGACGACGGCAGATCCCGGCGAGACGCTGCACGCCCTCTTTTCCAGCGTGCGCGACGAGCTCGCGACGACCGAGATGTTCATCTCAGCTTTTTACGGCGTGGTCGACCGTGTTCGCGGAGAGCTCCTCTATGCGAACACCGGTCATCCGCACGCCTTCATCGTCGGCCCCGATGGCAACTGCGAGCGGCTCACCGCGAAGGACCCTCCGCTTGGCATGGCATCGTCGCAGCCGATGACGACGCGCCGCTCATGGGATCCGCGGCAGGATCTCCTCGTGCTCTTCACCGATGGTCTGAGCGACGCGCGCGGCCGTGGGAACCAGCGGCTTGGCGAGGAGCCACTCCTCGAGGTGATTCGGGCGTATCGCCACGAAACGCCCGCCGAGATCCTCACACGGCTCATCGACGTCGTCGAGGCACACAGCGGCAACACCCCGCGTCGCGACGATCAGACCATCGTTCTGCTACGCAGCTGATGGATGAAGAGGGACGGCGGGACGCACCGCGTCTTCCTCCGATCCGGAAGAGTCTTGGTCAGCATTTTCTCAACGACCGACGCATCCTCGGCCGCATCGCGGACGCACTTGCTCTCACCGGCGCCGAGGTTGCCATCGAGATCGGGCCCGGCCGCGGCGCGCTCACGGATCTGTTGCTGCCCTGGGTGCGACACCTCTACGCCATCGAGTATGATCGCGCGCTCGCCGACCATCTGCGTCGACGCTACGACGGCGACACCCGAATAACCGTCGTCGAGCAGGACGTGCTGGAAGTGAATCTCGGCGAGCTTGCTGGCGAGCCGTACGTGGTCGCCGGGAACGTGCCGTACTACATCACGACACCGATTCTCTTTCACGGCCTAACGAGACCGCGGCCGGAGCGCGCGGTGTATCTGGTGCAGCGCGAGGTCGCGGAGCGCATCGTCGCGCCACCCGGATCTCACGAGTACGGCGCGCTCTCGGTGAATGTGCAGGCGGTTGCGGCGGCCGAGCTGCTCTTTCGTGTGCCTGCAGGTGCATTCCGTCCTCCGCCGAAGGTCGAGAGCGCGGTCGTGCGAATCGTGCCGAGATCCGATCCTGTTGTGCACGCGGAAGAGGAGAATGCCTTTCGTACTTTGGTCCAGGGCGCCTTCGGCTTCCGGCGCAAGCAGATGCGCCGCGTCATTCGCGGCCTCTGGGACATCGATGCCGCTGCCGCGGACGAAGTTCTCGCCAATGCGGAGATCGACCCGACGGCACGTCCGGAAACGCTCTCGCCGGAACGATTTGCGCGCCTGCTCCGAGGGCGCGCTCGTTAGGCGCCGGCCAGTCAGTCGCGGTTGGTCAGCGCGTAGCTGAGTCCCTCGAGCTCCATCGCCATGTTCACCGTTTTTACGGTCACGTCGGGGGGCGACTGGAGTTGCGTCGGCGCGAAGTTCAGGATGGCCTTGATCCCCGTCTTCACGACGCGGTCGAGGACTCGCTGCGCTTCCTCCGCGGGGACGGTGAGGACGGCGATGTCGGGATGATCCTGGCGAACGTCGCGCTCGAGCTGCGCGATGTCGCGCACGGGAATTCCCTCGAGCTTGCGGCCGATCTTCTCTTCGTTCGCGTCATATGCGGCGAGAATGAGAAAGCCGCGCTGCCGGAAGCCCCGATACTGCGCGAGCGCCGCGCCGATCTTTCCCGCGCCGATGATGATGACCTTCCATTCCTTCCCGAGACCGAGAATCTCGCGGAGACGGCCCGCCAGCTCCGGCACGGAGTAGCCAAGGCCGCGCTTGCCAAACGAGCCGAAGAAGGAAAGGTCCTTCCGCACCTGCGCCGATGTCGTACCGCCGCGCTGCGCCAGCTCTTCACTGGAGATCGTCTCGAGGCCACGACTCTCGAAGTCCTCGAGAAAGCGCAAATAAGCGGAGAGACGTCGAACGGTCGAATCAGCGATGCGTTTCGCCACGGGTGCTTTGCGGTCCCGGCTTGTGAACGAATTCACAAGTTAAAGACGCTCTTCCGCCTGCACCAGCTATCACCCTTCGGTTATCTTCGGGCCATGTCGGTCCACGTGACGTCCGAGATCGGGCGACTGAGGGGAGTCATCGTGCATTCGCCGGGTCCCGAGCTCCGTGCCGTGACCCCGTCCAATCGTGCGGAATTTCTGTACGACGACATCATTGACGCTGACAACGCGCAGCGTGAGCACCGCCGATTCCTCGCGATCCTCGAGCGGTTCACCAAGGTCTATCAGGTTCGAGACCTTCTCGCGGACGTGCTCGCCAACGCCCAGGCGCGCGAGCTCCTGATTCGTGAGACGATGGACATCGTGCCGTCCGAGCCGCTCGCTCGCGACCTCAGTGAGCTCGATGCGGAGACGATCGTCAGGCTGCTCATCGAAGGAAGGGAAGAGCCTCCCGGACCGCTGGCGAAGGCGTTGAACGAGTGCGGCTACGTGCTACCGCCGCTGCCGAACATGTTCTTCACCCGCGACAGCTGCACTGTGACGGGGAAGCACGTGCTCGTCGGCTCGATGCGCTACGCCATCCGGTGGACGGAAGCGATCATCATGAAGACGCTCTTCCTCCACCATCCGCTCTTGGCGAATCAGGGCATTCTCTACGACGGCGCCTCGGAGCGGCGCGTTAACTACACCCTCGAGGGCGGGGACGTCCATTCGCTTCGCCAGGATCTCGTCCTCATCGGCTTCAGCGAGCGCTCGAGTCCCGCGGGCATCGATCAGTTGGCGAGTCTCTTCTTCGATCACACCGACGTCACGGACATCCTCGTCGTCGTGATGCCGAAGATCACGACGGCCATTCATCTCGACATGATCTTCACCCAGGTGGATCGCGAGCTCTGCGTCGTCTTTCCACCGCACTTCATCGGCCCGGAACGGCTTCCCGTGCTTCACTGGCACAAGGGAGAATCCACGCTCCGCGAGCCGGCCAACATCTTCGCCGCGCTCCAATCGTGCGGGATGCCCATGGAGCCGATCTATTGCGGCGGCCGGCATCGCACGACGCAGGAGCGTGAGCAATGGGCGTCGGGATGTAACTTCGTCGCGCTCCGTCCGGGCGTTGTTCTCTCCTACCAGCGAAATGAGGAGACGCTCAAAGAGCTGGAGCGAGTGGGCTTCCGCATCCTCTCCGGTGTTTCTCTGCTCACCGGGGAAGAGCGTATCGCGGAGGGAGATCGCGCCGCCATCTCCTTCGAGGGTTCGGAGCTCGTCCGCGGCGGCGGCGGTCCCCGGTGTATGAGTTGTCCCGTTCAGCGCGAGGATCCGTGGGATTGACGGAGCTCGCTGCTGACTCGAATGGATCGGCCGCCGGAGTGACCGTCGCCGCGCGCGACACGCTGCTCACGCGGCGCGCCGTGGACTATCTCACCGAAGGACCCGCTGATGCACGAACGCTCATCGCCCACGTCTGCCAGCTCCCGTCGATGCCAGCGGCGGTGGCCGAGCACATGGCGATCGCGCTCTTCGCCGGCCATCGGCGCTTCGTCCGGGAGCCGGATGGCCGCTGGGGGCTCGCCCGCGAGCTCGCGTTTCCGGCGGCGGATGCGCTCGGGAGCCTGAGCTACGCTGTCGTCGATGTCGAGGCGACGGGCGGCCGCGTCACCGGCGGTGATCGAATCACGGAGGTTGCGGTCGTCGAGGTGAAGAACGGCGTCGCCACGACCGTCTTCGATACACTCGTGAACCCGGAGCGCTCGATTCCTCCGTGGATCAGTCGACTGACGAACATCTCGTGGGAGATGGTCAGGAATGCGCCCGTCTTCGCGGAGATCTGCGATCAGCTGCTCGGTGTGCTCGACGGCCGCGTTTTCGTTGCGCACAACGCCAACTTCGACTGGCGCTTTTTGTCGATGGAGATCGAGCGGGCCACGCGACGTACCCTCTCGGGCCGGCGGCTCTGCACGGTGCGCATGGCGCGCAAGCTTCTTCCTGGCCTCCGGCGCCGCTCACTCGATTATGTCTCGCTCCATTACGGGGTCGAGATCACCCGCCGCCACCGCGCGGGCGGAGACGCGTTCGCCACGGCGCAGGTGTTTCTGCGCATGATGGAGGATGCGCGGCGCGATGGCTGCGAGAGCTGGCACGATCTTCAGCGTTTACTCATCGCTCCAGCGCCCAAGCGCCACCGACCGCGACGGCCGCCAGCGATGCCCCGGCCGATCGACAAGGACACGACGGCATGAACGCTTCGATCGCGACGCCCCCTGCGCCCCCAAAGCTCGGCCCTCGCGTCGAGACCCGTCGCATTGGCCGGTGGACGGTGCACGCGATCCAGGCAGGCGGGCAGAAGCTGGATGGCGGCGCGATGTTCGGCGTCGTCCCCAAGATGCTCTGGCAGCGGCGCATCGTTCCCGACGAGCGCAATCGCATTCAGCTCGGCATGCGCTGTCTCCTCATCGAGCACGAGATCGGTCCTGTGCTCATCGACACCGGTGCGGGGAACAAGGAGAGCGAGAAGTTCCACGACATTTACGGCGTCGAGAATCGAGGCGAGCGCGGGCCCACGGCACTGGAAGACGGTTTACTCGACGCCGGGATCCGGCCCGAAGACGTCGCGCTCGTGATCAACACGCATCTTCATTTCGACCACGCCGGCGGCAACACGCTCCGGGCGAGCGATGGCCACGTGCGCCCTTCATTCCCGAACGCCAGGTACGTGGTGCAGCGCGGCGAGTATGACTTCGCCACACACACCAACGAGCGGACTGCGGGCAGCTATTTCCCCCACAACTTCGTGCCGATCGCCGAAGCAGGTCTCTTCGACTTCATCGAAGGAGATCGGGAGATCGTCGCGGGAATTCGGTCCGTTCGCACGCCCGGGCACGTTCCGTGGCATCAGAGCTTGCTCATCGAGTCCGATGGCGATCGGGCGCTGTATCTGGCCGATCTCATGCCGACCACGGCACACCTGCCCCTGCCGTGGATCATGGGCTACGACGTCGAGCCGCTCGTGACACTCGAGACCAAGCGGCGGATTCTTGCGCGCGCCGAAGCGGAAGACTGGCTTTTCATCTTCGAGCACGATGCAACGACGCCCTGGGGCAAGCTCAGTGAAGGCCTCGGAAGCCCCAAATAGTCGTCCGAGGGGCGCTTGACGGACGGGGCGTTCCCGCCTAACTTCAGTCGCTTCAATGCGCTAAGTGGACCGGCCCGTCGTCGGTCCCACCCTCTGGCCCTCGCGGACGCGCGCGAGGCGTGCTGCAGGAGTCCACATTCGACGCCGCGGTCTCGACTCGCTCGAGCGCTCAGCGGCGCACGACGCGGATTCCAACAGGGGTCCGCGTTTTTCTTTTTCTCGTAGAGAGGATCTCGGTATTCAGGACACTACCAAACGCGTGCGGGTCAACCGCATGATCCGCATCAGTCCCGTCCGCGTGATCGGGGCAGACGGCTCGCAGCTGGGCATTCTCGAGGTGGACGCCGCTCTTCGCATGGCGGAGGAACAAGGCCTCGACCTGGTCGAAGTGGCCGCGACCGCGCGCCCGCCGGTGGTCCGTATCATGGACTACGGCAAGTACAAGTTCGAAATGGCGAAACAGGCTCGAGTTGCCAAGAAGAAGCAGCATGTCATCGAGCTGAAGGAAGTGAAGTTCCGTCCCGGCATCGACGACCACGACTTCGACACAAAGACCCGGCACGCTCGCCGGTTCCTCGAGGAGAAGAACAAGGTCAAGGTGACGATGATGTTTCGTGGTCGGCAGGTCGCGCATCCAGAGCTCGGCCAGGCCGTGCTCGATCGCGTCGCTCAGAATCTCGCGGACGTCGGCAAGATCGAGAGTGCCGGGCGGTTGGAAGGCAAATCCATGACGATGATTCTGGCGCCGAAATGAGGGCGTTCCTATGAAGATGAAAACACACAAGGGCGCGAAGAAGCGCTTCAAGGTTACCGGCTCGGGTAAAGTGAAGCGCATGCGCGCCTTCAAGAGCCACATCCTCACCAAGAAGGATGCGAAGCGTAAGCGCCGGCTTCGACAGTCCTCCCTCGTGGCAACCACGGGCGAGGTGAAGCACGTCAAGCGGCTGCTTCAGGCTTAAGGAGGAGATTCACGATGCCACGAGCACGATCGAACGTTCCGCGTCTCAAGCGGAAGAAGCAGATCATGAAGGCTGCGCGCGGCGCCTTTGGCGGCCGCAGCAAGCTGTGGAAGGCGGCGAAGGAGAACGTCGAGCGCGGTTGGAAGTATGCCTATCGCGATCGCAAGGCGAAGAAGCGCGACTTCCGGCGACTCTGGATCACGCGCATCAACGCCGCCGCTCATCAGAACGACATGAGCTACAATGTGTTCATCAGTGGGCTGAAGAAGGCCGGTATCGAGCTGGATCGGAAGGTTCTCGCCGATCTGGCCGTGCACGACCCGGCAGCGTTTACCGCGCTCGCTGAAAAGGCGCGCTCTGCCTAGGAGAGCTCCGCGAACGACGTGACACCCGGTTCACGTTGAAGCGAGACGGCGGCGGTGCGAGCTTTCTGCACTGCCGCCGTTCTTCTTTCCCTGCCTCGACAATGACGACTTCAGTCATGCTACCTGACAACCCGACACTCGAGGAATACAAGCAGCAGCTCGGCGAGTTGGCCGAGCGCGGCGTCGCCGAGCTGTCGCGCGCCACGAACGCCGACGAGCTCGAGGCCGCGCGTATCGAGTTCGTCGGCGATCAGCGCGGCAAGTTGCGTGAGTTTCAAATTGCCCTCGGCAAACTTGCCAAAGAGGCGCGACCGGAGGCAGGACGGTTGTTCAACACCGTCAAATCGCGATTGATGGATGCGCTCGAGCAGCGGCGTCAGGAGATCGCTAAGCGTGGCGATCAGAGCACGACACGCCCCGGGGATTTGACGATGCCCGCGCGGCACATGTGGCGCGGGGCCAAGCATCCCGTCACGCTCGTCATCGAGGAGATCGAGGGAATCTTCCGCGAGCTGGGCTTCACTGTCGCTACCGGACCAGAGGCGGAGACGGAGTGGTACAACTTCGGCTCGCTCAATTTCCCGCCGAATCATCCGGCGATGGATCTCCACGACACGCTCTATCTGAGCGGAGACGTGCTCCTGCGCACGCACACGTCGCCCGTGCAGATGCGGACGTTGCAGCGCTACGCGCCGCCGATTCGCGTGATCATTCCGGGACGCGTCTACCGTCGCGACTTCTTCGACCCGTCGCATGCGCCGGCATTCGAGCAGATCGAGGGCCTCTGCATCGATGAAGGAATCAGCTTCGTCGATCTCAAGGCGACGCTCACGCGATTCGCTAACCGCTTTTTCGGACCGCGCCCGACACGCTTCCGCCCGAGCTTCTTTCCCTTCACGGAGCCATCGGCGGAGATGGACGTGCAGTGCGGCGTCTGCGGCGGGCAGGGGTGCGGCGTCTGCAAGCAGACCGGATGGGTCGAGATCCTCGGATCCGGAATGGTCCATCCCGCCGTGCTCGAAGCGGCCGGAGTCGACAGCGAACGTTACAGCGGCTGGGCCTTCGGCATGGGCCCGGGTCGCATCGCGATCAGCCGCTACGGCATTCCCGACATTCGGATTCTCTACGATTCCGACGTGCGCTTTCTCGAGCAGATCAGCGAATGAACGTCTCGTACGAATGGTTGCAGGCGCTCGTGCCCTTTCACGAGTCGCCAGCGAAGCTGCGTGACCTGATCACGTCACGAGTGGCCACGGTAGACGAGCTGGTGCCGCTACGTCAGGACCTGGCGCCGATCGTCGTCGGGCGCGTCGTCGAGGCCGGGCGGCATCCTGATTCCGATCATCTCTGGGTGACCAAGGTGGACGCGGGAACAGGGACGCTCCTCGACGTCGTCTGCGGCGCGCCTAACGTGGAAGCGGGGAAGCTCTACCCGTTTGCGCCGACCGGCACAACGATGCCTAACGGCTTGAAGATCGAGCGACGGCGTATTCGCGGTCAGACGTCGAATGGAATGCTGTGTTCACCGCGCGAGCTCGGACTCGGCGACGATCACGAAGGCATTCTCGAGCTCTCCGTCGACGCGGCGCCCGGCACGCCTTTCCTCAAGGTCATGCCCGCTGGGGACACGAAGCTCGTCATCGACGTGATGCCGAATCGCCCGGACCTCCTGTCGCATCTCGGCGTCGCGCGCGAGATCGCGGCGGCTGTCGATTCGCCGGTGGCATTGCCGACGATCGACGACGCGAACGCGACGATTCCAACGCCGATTCGCGTGCGCTCGGAGGGCCACACCGGGAAAGTCGATGTTCGGGTGCAGGAGGAGGGACTCGTCAGGCGGTACATGGCTGCCGTGATTCGCGGTATTCGCGTCGGTCCCAGCCCGGAGTGGCTCGTCCGACGCCTCGAGGCCGTCGGTTCACGGTCGATCAACAATGTCGTCGACGCGACCAACTATGTGCTCCACGAGCTCGGTCAGCCGACCCACGCCTTCGACCTGCAGCGACTCGGCGGCAGCGTCCTGGTCGTTAGGCGCGCTCGCGCCGGTGAACGGATCACCACTCTCGATGGTACTGAGCGTACGCTCGGCGACAACATGACGGTGATCGCTGATGCCGAGCGTCCCCAGGCAGTCGCTGGTGTCATGGGCGGGAGGGACAGTGAGGTCTCGGACGCCACGACCGACATCCTTCTCGAGGTCGCGAGCTTCGATCCGGCGCGCACGCGCGCGGCGCGCCGCTCGTTAGGCCTCTCCACCGATGCCAGCTATCGCTTCGAGCGCGGCGTCGATCCCGCTCTCGCGCCCGTCGCGCTGGAGCGGACGGTCCGTCTCATCATCGCCGTCGCGGGCGGGCGAGTCGATGATGCACCGATCGACATCTATGCTGGTGACGTGCTGCCCGCGCCGCTGGCGCTCCGCGTTCCCCGGGTGCGAACCATCCTCGGCGAGGTGGTCCCGGCGGATGAAGTGGCCTCGCTGCTCCGCGGCGTCGGCTTCGACGCGCGAGTCGAATCGAGCGATGTCGTCCGCGTCCTGACACCCAGCTGGCGCACCGACGTCAAGCGCGAGA
>DATEPP010000066.1:0-1718 GCA_035273165.1 Gemmatimonadaceae bacterium | reverse complement strand
AACACAGCCGAGTTCTTCACGTCGGGGCGCGCGGCACCGTGGTGGCTGATCGGCGTTTCGATGGTCGCAACGACTTTCAGCACGGATACGCCGAACCTCGTCACGAACTTCGTCCGCGAGGGTGGCGTCGCGAACAACTGGGCCTGGTGGGCATTCCTGCTCACGGGAATGGCGACGGTGTTCTTCTACGCGCGGCTCTGGCGGCGATCGCGCGTACTCACCGATCTCGAGTTCTACGAGATCCGCTATTCGGGAAAGCCAGCGCGATTCGTGCGCGGCTTTCGGGCGCTGTATCTCGGGCTCTTCTTCAATTGCATGATCATGGCGGCGGTGAATCTCGCTGCCGTCAAGATTGCGAATGTCGTCCTCGGCTGGCCGATGTGGCAGACGTTAGGCATCTGCACCGTGCTCAACATCGCGTTCGCGGCGACGTCGGGACTGTGGGGGGTGATGGTCACCGACCTCATTCAGTTCGGTATCGCGATGACGGGCTCGTTCGCGGCGGCGTACTTCGCCGTGAAGCAGCCGGCGGTCGGCGGACTCGCGGGATTGTTCCGGCAGATTCCACAGCAGACGCTCGCATTCGTCCCTGATTTCGGGGACTGGCGCCTAACGCTGTCGCTGCTCGTGATCCCGCTGACCGTGCAGTGGTGGTCGGTATGGTATCCTGGCGCGGAGCCGGGCGGCGGGAGCTATATCGCGCAGCGGATGCTGGCGGCAAAGAGCGAGCGCGACGCGCTCTCGGGAACGCTCTTCTTCAACGTCGCGCACTATGCGCTTCGGCCGTGGCCGTGGATCATCGTCGCGCTGGCGTCGATGATCATCTTCCCCAATCTCTCGGACATCGCCGCGACGTTTCCGTACGTCGATCGACGGCTCATTGGCCACGACATGGCGTATTCGGCGATGCTGAAGTTCTTACCTACCGGCTTCCTCGGCGTGATGATCGCCGGCATGCTCGCCGCGTATGTATCGACGCTGTCGACGCACCTGAACTGGGGGACGTCGTACATCGTCCACGATTTCTACCGTCGATTCGTGCGGCAGGATGCGGACGAGCGGCACTATGTGTTCGTCGGACGCGTGGTGACCGCGCTGCTGATGTTCGCGGCAGCGGGTGTCACCCTCGCGCTCGACTCGGCACGTCAGAGCTTCAATCTGCTGATGTCCATCGGCGCCGGCACGGGACTGATCTATCTCCTGCGGTGGTTCTGGTGGCGGATCAACGCGTGGAGCGAGATCGCGGCGATGGCGAGCTCCTTCGTCGTGTCGATCGGCTTCTTCGTCGCGCAGAAGTCGGGCGTTGCGATCGACGCGAACACGGTGCTGCTGGTGACGATCGCGGTCACCACCGTCGTGTGGGTGACGACGACCTACCTGACGGAGCCGACCGCCGCGGCGACGCTCGACGGATTCTATGCGCGCGTGCGGCCCGCTGGCCCAGGCTGGCGCGTCGTGCGTGAGCGCTCCGGGCTCGGTGCGTCGACTGATTCGCTCGCCGATTCTCTGCTCGGCTGGGTGCTCGGCTGCGCGTTCATCTACGCCGCGCTGTTCGGATCGGGCAGTTTCGTCTATGGCCGCTGGTCGCAGGGAACGGTCTGGCTCGCGGTGTTCGTGCTCAGCGGATGGGGACTCGTGACGCTCCTGCCGCGGCTCTGGTCCGGCGGCGACGCAGCGATCAGTGCTCCACCGACCAAAGCGGTAGTGCTCGCGCGTGG
>DATEPP010000065.1:0-1373 GCA_035273165.1 Gemmatimonadaceae bacterium | reverse complement strand
GACGCAATCCCGGCGCAACCTCCTCATCGACGTGCAACCCTACGGCACCACGCAAGTGGGCGCCGCGCGCGAATCTCGAGATGACGTCCTCCACGTGGGCGGCTTCTCGGACGCCGTCTTCGACGTGCTCTCCGCATTCACGCGCGGCGATCTCGCCGGCGACGGATGGTTGCGCGCGATCGAATCGATCGTGCTCGATTGACGTGGGGCCGGGACCCGTGCGCACGAGTCCCGGCCTCATGAAACGGCGTGCCTGGCACGCCGGTCGGCGCGCAGCGCCGATTCTCCAAGGAGGAGGCTCGGAAACGGAGTTTCCGAGGGGGACCCGTGGTCCCCAACGAGAACGCGGTCATAGTTCAAGAGTAGAACCAGAGCGCGCCACGCTCGAAATCCGGGTGCGATTCCCGGTGACCGCTCCGCGCAACGAAGCCCCTGCCGTTCACCGGATAAGGTGTCGCCGGGGGCCTACGCGCCTCATTCGCTGTGATCCTCGGATAGGAAGGCGTGCCTCATGAGCCCGGCCGCGGCAGTTCGACTCTGTCCACAGCGACGAATCCGGAGTCGTCCAACGGCAGGATCCGCGGCCTTGAACCGCTGGGACGAAGGTTCGAATTCCTTCCTCCGGAACCGGCAATGGAAGTTGGCGCCAAGCTCGATATCGCGGGGCACGTCGTCTGGTGACGACACCTGTCTCACACACAGGAACAGGAGAGTTCGATCCTCTCGCCTCGCACCATGGGTTCGAATCCCGTGCAGCGACTCGTGCGAGCGCCGGCGCGTCGTGCGGAAGGCCTTTTGGTCTTCTCCGCTCGATGTCCGTCGTCGCTTCCGACACGCGTATTCCAAACGCTGGGCTGGTGCCCGACCGCCCGTTTCGCAAATGGGTCATCAGGGATCTAGTGGTCGTGGGTTCGAATCCCATCGGCTCCATTCGTGGCGCCGTAGCTCAGTCCGGTAGAGCACCAGATTGTCAATCTGACATCCGCAAAGCTCGACGAAGGAGGCCGCTCCCCTCTCCTCGAGGAGAGGAGCCGTGCCGTCCCGCGATCGCAGCGCTCTGTCCGCACCGTCATGGACGTCCTCGAAGACCCTACGACGCTCCGGCGTGAGCCCCGCGATCTGCGCGCCGTCATCGGCTTGCTCCGACATGGTCGCTCGAGGCGCCCGTGTCAAAGAGCGGCCTCCTTCGAAGAGCCTATTTCCCTATTCACACGGAGGCACGAATCCAATGATGAAGCACTTCAACGTCAGTCTCGACGAGCGCGTCATCGTCACTCGTCGCGGCCTCCCGGTCCGTTCGCTCGGCCCCGGCCGCACCACGATCTGGGGCTTCTCGCTCAGCGAGCGGCGCTGGTCCACGCAGAACCTCGTCT
>DATEPP010000064.1:0-6283 GCA_035273165.1 Gemmatimonadaceae bacterium | reverse complement strand
GCGGCAACGGCAGCGCGATCGACGTCACGCCCTCGGGATGAAAGCCGAGATCGACTTGCGTGAGCCGCTGGAAGCTCTTGAGGACAAGACCGGCGGCGACGAGCAAGACGACGGACAACGCGAGCTGCGCGACGACGAGCGCGTTGTTGACCTTGCGGGACGCGCCGTGCGTGCTCTCGCGCTGTCCCGCCGTCAGATCGGACGTCAGACGCGAGCGGCCGGCATGAAGGGCCGGAAGAAGGCCGAAGAGGAGTCCACTCAGGAGCGAGACGACGAGGGTAAAGGCGAGCACGCGTCCATCCACGGCGACTTCGTCGATGCGCGGGAGCGTCGCGAGTTTCGAGTGTGTGAACAGGCGAACGGCGATGAGGGCGAGTCCAACACCCGCGACCGCGCCAAGCAGCGCGAGGGCGACACTCTCGGTGAGCAGCTGGCGAAGGACGCGTGTGGCGCTCGCGCCCAGGGCAGCGCGGAGGGTGATCTCGCGCTGGCGCGCCGTGGCGCGGCCCGAGAGGAGCGTCGCGACGTTCGCCGTCGCGATGAGGAGAATGAGGCTCACGGCGGCGAGCAGCACCGTCAGCGGACGCGCACTCTGTCCGGTGTAGACCTCGTGGAGTGGGCGCACGATCGTCTTCATCCGCGTCTTGCTCGGATCGATGGACGCTTTGGCAACGTTCTGCTGTCGCGCCCAATCCCACATGATTGCCGTCGTCTGCCGCTCCGCGTGCTCCGGCGTGATGCCTGGCTTGAGGCGCCCGATTCCGGAATTGACGAAGCCGAAGCGACGCAGCGGGTCGAGACCCATCGGCAGATACGCGGCGATGTCCGGCCGTGGGAAGCCGAAGCTCGGCGGCATGACACCGACGACGCGGATCGGCTGCCCGTCCACGTCGATCGTCTTGCCGAGGATGGACGGGTCGCCGCCGAAGCGCGAGCGCCACGCGCCATCGCTCAGGATCATGACGGTGTTCTTGCCCGGCGAATCTTCCTCGGCTGTGAATGGACGGCCCATGGCCGGGCCGATCCCGATCGTGCGGAAGAATCCTTCGGTGACGCGGAGGATTGGAATCCGCTGTGGACCGTTGGGCCCCTGGAGCGTGACGCTTCCGCCACGATAGGCGGCGAACGACGAGAAGTCCGTCGCGCGGTCGCGGTACATCGCGACGTTCATCTGGTTGAGGCCCCAGGTGTCGAGGCCGATCTCCGGATACGACTGGATGATCCGGACGATATGCTCCGAATCCGGGTAGGGCAGCGGCCGGAGGAGGATGCTGTTCACGAGTGTGAACATCGCCGTCGTCGCGCCGATGCCTAACGCGAGCGTGACGATCGCGACGGCCGTGAAGGTGGGCATCCGCCGGAAGGTGCGGAGCGCGTAGCGGAAGTCGGACCAGATGGACTCGAGCCACTCCATGAGACGTACCTCGCGGGCATACTGCCGGTCGATGGTGAGGCATTCGTCGCGCACGGCGTCGCTATCGCCGAAACGGTTCTGCGCGCCGACGCGTGCGGCGTCGGGCGGAAGGCCGAGACGGCGGAGCTTCTCCTCGCGCATGGCAAGGTGGAACGCGAGCTCGTCGTCGACGTCGCGCTCGAGGGAGCGGACGCCGAGGGGGAGACGGAAGAGGCGGCGCCAGCCAGGCGCTGGAGTCACGGTGGACGGTGGACGGTTGACGGTTGACCGTGAGCGGGGCTCGCTACCCTTGCCACACAAGGGAGGGTACCATCGTTACCATTGCCACACAAGGGGTGCAGGAACGGTGGACGGTCTCAACGTGCACCGTCACCGTCCACCGTCAACCGTCAACCGTCATCAGTACTGCCGCGTGAGGTCGATACCCTGGTAGTAGTGCGCCAGAATCCGGGCGAAATCCTGGCCTTGCTGGGCCAGGCCGACCGCACCCGTCTGCGACAACCCGACGCCGTGACCAAAGCCCCCGCCGTAGATGCGGTAGCCCGTCACCGCTTGCGACGCCCGATCGACGATCGGTTCGAGATAGAACAGCGTGCTTGGTAGAGCAGTCTGCTTTCCGGCGGCATCGAGATACTTGAGGAAAGTCCGGATCGCGCCTTTCTCGACCGTGAAGGTGCCAACATCGGTGACGA
Source organism: Gemmatimonadaceae bacterium (assembly GCA_035273165.1). Classification (GTDB taxonomy): domain Bacteria; phylum Gemmatimonadota; class Gemmatimonadetes; order Gemmatimonadales; family Gemmatimonadaceae; genus AG2. The sequence goes on along the minus strand of DATEPP010000064.1, from coordinate 4,177 downwards.
ATGCAATCGACAGCACGCGACCCGACGGACCACGTGAAAGAACGTTAATCGCGCTCACCGTCCCAACCGGCTGGCCCGCGGAAGCCGAAAGCACGGCGCTCAGCTCGGCCAGAGTCCAATCGAAGGTCCAGCGATGGTAGCGCGACCAGTCGGATTCCGCATCGCCCTCCCTCTGAGCCCGAAGTGAGATCGGATTGGCGTGCGACATGAACACGGAGAGCGACGGTACGTGGTCGAACGCTTCGCCGCGTTCGGCGTCAGGCACGCCGCGGAGATAGGGCACCGGCGTGCCACTGAACGACTCCTCGTTGTCGGCGGTGTGACCGCCAGATGTGGACGAGTAGAGCGCGTCGATCGGCTTGCCGCCGTACGTAGCGACGATGCCCGCGGTCTCGTCGACAGCGCGGTTCGAGAGTGGGTACTCCGCGGTGTACCCGCCGTACACCTGGTCATCGGTCGTGGCGCGGAGATCGTAGCCATCACTGGCGCGTCGACCGATGTTCGCGATGGCGTACGTGCGAGCTGCCACTGCCTGGGCCTTTTGCGCCTCGAGCAGCGGAAAGGCAACAGGCCCAAGCTCCCGCGGAACGACACCGTAGAGATACTGCTCGAGCGGAAGCTCGTTGATGCCCGCCAGCGTTCCCGAACTATTCACCCGCGCCTCAGCCTTGCCGCGATAGGTCGTGTCGTTGAAGGTCACGAATCCGGTTGGTGAGCTGACGACGATCGGATCGATGCTCTGCACGGTCGTCGTCCCATGCGTTACCCGGTACAACGCATTGCCGAGGGCGAGGACTTTCCAGAAGGAGTCGGTGCCGGCGAGCCCCTCGGTGATGAGCTCATTCCGAAAGGCGGTGCGGGCAGCGAAGGTATTCGCCGGTGGCGGCGCGAACTCGCCGATGTAGAGGCGCGTGCAGTTGGCCGTCGGTACGAACTCCGTAAGCGTCTTATACCCCGCCGCGTCCGCGGCCGCTTTGCGCTGGCCGACGGTGGTGACGCTCGCGCACATCACCTGGAGCCGATAGAACGACTTCGGAGCCTGGTCCAGCGTGATCGTGACAGCGTCACCACTACCGCGCACGATCTCGAGCCCGTTCGCCTTGTCGGTCACGACATAGTCCTGCTTACTACCGAGCGCGAGCGAGGATGCGGACTGGACGACGCCGACGCGAATCGTGGGCATCGCCGCGACGGCGGCGAGACGCAGGACACGGCCGCCGTCCGCGGGTCCGTCGGTCGAGACGGCGATGGCTTCACCTGAGTCCGGGCCAGCGTCGAGGCCCACGTCATCGTACGAGGCGACGGGAATCGCGCGGGGCGCGGTGACGGTTCGGTCCGAGCAGCCGATGATGGCATACGCGGCGGCGACACAGAGCACGACGTTAGGCAGGCGGAACGAGGTCATCTCAGGCGTTAGGCAAGCGGTTAGGATTTCAGTGCTCCGATTCTCCATTTTCCGCGGATTGTTCGCAAGAGGGAGGCGGCGTCGATCTTCGTTTCAGAAAAAATGACCGGAGGAGCTCGCCACTTTCCTTCTCGCGCACGCCGCCGAGGACCGCGGGCCGATGATTGAGACGGGGATGACGGAGGATCTCGCCAACCGATCCTGCCATCCCCGCTTTGTCATCCCACGCGCCGAAGACGACACGAGCGAGCCGCGCGAGGACGATCGCGCCGGCGCACATCGCGCACGGCTCGAGGGTGACGTACAGCGTGCAGTCACCGAGATGCCAGCTGCCTAACGACCGAGCCGCGGCGCGAATGGCAAGGAGCTCGGCGTGGGCCGTGGGGTCCTGGTCGCGAACGGTGCGGTTGCTGGCGCTAGAGAGAACGGCGCCATCGCGCACGACGATCGCGCCGACGGGCACATCACCGTGCGCAGCGGCCGCACTCGCGTCCTCGAGCGCGGCCGTCATGAATCTCACATCATCTTGCGACGGCGTCGTCATCCTGAGCGGACCTGTTGAGAACCACGCCCACGAGCACGGTACTGCAGATCCTTCGTCGCTTCGCTCCTCAGGATGACAGTGCCGCTTCCATCGGCCGATGCATCTGCAGATGGCCGCTGCCGTCGACGTCGACGACGATGGTATCGCCGTCGTTGAAGCGGCCGTCGAGGACGGCCATCGCCAGCGGATTCTGAATCAGCCGCTGGATCGAGCGCTTGAGCGGACGCGCCCCGAACGCCGGGTCGTAGCCCTCCTCAGCCAGCACCTTCTTCGCCTCCGGAGTTACGAGAATCGTAATCTTCCGATCGGCAAGGAGCTTCTCGAGCCGCTTGAGCTGGAGGTCGACGATCTTCTCGATCTGATCCTGAGCCAGCGGGCGGAAGACGACGATGTCGTCGACGCGGTTGAGGAATTCGGGCTTGAAGACGCGTCGCATCTCCGCCATCACCTGTGTCTCGACAATCGCCCAGTCCCCGCGCGCGTGCTCGAGGATGAACGAGCCGCCGATGTTCGACGTCATGATGATGACCGTATTCCGGAAGTCGACGGTGCGACCCTGCGAGTCAGTTAAACGGCCATCATCCAGGATCTGAAGAAGGAGGTTAAAAACATCCGGATGCGCCTTCTCGATCTCGTCGAAGAGGATCACGGAGTACGGACGGCGTCTCACGGCTTCCGTGAGCTGACCGCCCTCCTCGTAGCCGACGTAGCCCGGGGGCGCACCGATGAGCCGCGCGACGGCGTGCTTCTCCATGTACTCGGACATGTCGATGCGTACCATCGCCCGCTCGTCGTCGAAGAGGAAGTCGGCGAGCGCACGCGCTGTCTCCGTCTTGCCGACACCGGTGGGACCGAGGAAGATGAAGGAACCGATGGGCCGATTCGGGTCCTGCAGACCGGCACGCGACCGCCTAACGGCATCCGCCACCGCCTGCACCGCCTCCGGTTGGCCGATGACGCGCTCGGTGAGCTCCGCCTCGAGCTTCGTCAGCCGCTCGCGCTCGCTCTCGAGGAGACGCGTGACGGGGATGCCCGTCCATCGCGCGACGATCTCGGCGATGTCGTCCGCCGTCACCTCTTCCTTGAGGAACTGCGGCCGGCCGTCGTGCGACGCGAGCTTGCTCTCGGCATCGGTCATCTGCTTCTGCAGCTGGGGAATGCGACCGTACGTGATCTCGGCCGCCTTCGCGAGATCGCCGGTACGCGTGGCCTGCTCGGCTTCGATCTTCGCCTGATCGATCTGCTGCTTGACCTTGCCGACAGCGCCTAACGTCTCCTTCTCCTGCTGCCACTGGGCTTTCATGCTATTTGAGCGTTCTCTCAACTCGGCGAGATCGCGCTCGATCTCCTCACGGCGCTCGACGGCGCTGCGGTCCCTCTCCTTCTGCAGGGCCGTGCGCTCGATCTCGAGCTGCATGATGCGCCGCTCGACCTCGTCGATCTCCTGCGGCATCGAATCGATCTCGATCCGTAAACGGGACGCAGCCTCATCCACGAGATCGATCGCCTTGTCGGGAAGGAAACGGTCGCCAATGTAGCGATGCGAGAGGGTCGCCGCGGCGATGATCGCGTCGTCGGTGATGCGGACGCCGTGGTGCGCCTCGTAGCGCTCCTTGAGGCCGCGCAGGATCGCGATCGTGTTCTCCACGCTCGGCTCGCCCACGTAGACGGGCTGAAAGCGACGCTCGAGCGCCGCGTCCTTCTCGACGTGCTGGCGATACTCGTCGAGCGTCGTCGCGCCGACGACGCGCAGCTCGCCGCGCGCGAGCATCGGTTTGAGCATGTTGCCCGCGTCCATCGAGCCTTCGGCCTTCCCCGCCCCGACGAGCGTGTGCATCTCGTCGATGAAGACGACGTACTGACCTTCGCTCTCCGTGATCTCCTTGAGCACGGACTTGAGACGCTCCTCGAACTCGCCGCGGAACTTGGCGCCCGCGATCAGCGCACCGAGGTCCAGAGCGACCAGTCGCTTGTTCTTGAGTCCCTCGGGCACGTCGCCGTCGGCGATCCGGCGGGCGAGCCCCTCCACGATCGCGGTCTTGCCGACGCCCGGCTCGCCAATGAGGACGGGATTGTTCTTGGTGCGGCGTGAGAGCACCTGGATGACGCGGCGGATCTCCTCGTCCCGGCCAATCACCGGGTCGAGCTTCCCGGCGCGCGCCGCATCGGTGAGGTCGCGCCCGTACTTCTCCAGCGCCTGGTAGGTGGACTCGGCGTCCTGGCTCGTC
>DATEPP010000063.1:0-1641 GCA_035273165.1 Gemmatimonadaceae bacterium | reverse complement strand
GCTTGTGAAAATCTTCACAAAGTCGAGTAATCCATTCGGCTTTCTCGATCGCCCCAATTCTACCAGGTTGCGATGATCACGAAAGGGAAGTGGGCGGCCATTCCTGGGCTCGTCGCTCTCGCTGCGTGCGCCATCTTTCTCTCGGCGTACAGCGGCGCGTCGTCGCCGCAGGGAGCGGCACCGGATCAGCCGATCGCCTACCCCCACCCTCAGCACGTGAAGACGCTGGGGATGAATTGCCTCTACTGCCACTTCGCCGCGAACAAGTCTCCTGATCCGGGAATGCCGGCGGTCGGGACGTGCATGGGCTGCCACGCGGTCGTCGCGGCGAACAAGCCGGAGATCAAGAAGCTCGCGGCCTACTATTACAAGAATCAGCCAGTGCCGTGGGTCCGCATTCACAAGGTGCCGGAGTACGTGCACTTCCCGCACATGCGCCACGTCAACGCGGGCGTCACCTGCCAGGATTGTCACGGGCAGATCCAGGACATGACGAAGGTCTACCAGGCCAGCTCGCTCAACATGGGCTGGTGCCTGAACTGCCACATCGGGAATTACAAGCCCGAGTTCAAGGCCCGCTACGACTGCAGCACCTGCCATTACTGATCGACGCGAGCGGACGCGCTGCCTAACGGCGACGCGGCCGCTCATTGCACGTTCGAGCTAGTCTTACCGCGGTTCGCACGACCTTCTCTCGTCCCTCATCGAAGTGACAGAGCACGCATCGCCACCAGGATCTCCCGCAGTGTCAGAGAACGCACCGCCACAAGGAACCACTCCCCGCCGCGAGTTCCTCAAGATCCTCGGCGCCGGGACGGCTACAGTCGCAGCGGTTGGCTGCGGCACGGACCACGTCGAGAAGCTGATCCCGTACGTCCACCACCCGGACCAGACCGTCCCCGGCGTGTCGACGTACTACGCAACGACGTGCCGCGAGTGCTCCGCCGCCTGCGGCGTGATCGCCGAGACGCGCGACGGACGCGTGATCAAGCTCGAGGGAAATCCCGAACATCCGCTCTCGCGCGGCGCGATCTGCGCGCGCGGACAGGCGTCGCTGCAGGGGCTCTACAACCCGGACCGCTATCGCGGCCCGATGATGCGGAAGAACGGGAAGCTCGTGCAGGTGAAGTGGCAGGAGGCGATGCAGGAGTTCTCGCGCATCCTCGGCGAGACGAACAGCCGGGGCGACGCCGCGAACGCGGTCTTCATCAACCAACACGAGAGCGGGTCGTTCCCGACCTTCCTCGATTCGTGGCTCGCGGCGAACAACCTGCCCGCGCACATCAGCTACGACGCCGAGGCACAGAGCGCGGCGATGGAAGCGAACCGGCAGAGCTACGGTGTCGCGTGGCCGGGTTACCGCTTCAGCGCGGCGAAGCTGATCGTCTCGTTCGGCGCGGACTTCCTCGACGGGTGGGGCGCGTCGGTGCCGCAGCAACTCGACTTCGCCGAGGCGCGGGCGAAGCTCGATGACGCGCCGCGCTTCATCTATGTCGGCGCGCGCCGCTCGCTGACCGGGCTGAATGCCGACGAGTGGGTGCCGTGCCGCCCCGGTACCGAGCAGATCGTCGCGCAGGCGCTGAGTGGCGCGATCGCGCCGGCGACCGCCGCGCAGCAGTGCGACGTCCCGGCCGAGCAGAT
>DATEPP010000062.1:0-2140 GCA_035273165.1 Gemmatimonadaceae bacterium | reverse complement strand
TCGCGCGATTCGCGTACTGAAGCTCTGGACTCTCCAAGCGACACCCGTACTCGTCGTGCTCTGTCTGACGTGCCTGACGAGCGGAGCGACCGCACAGACGCAGTCAATTGATCCGGCGCTCATGGCCGAGATCCAGAAGATAAGGGCCATCGACAATCACTCGCACCCGCCGAAGCTCGTTAGCAAGGGCGAAAAGGACGACGAGTTCGACGCACTACCGTGCGATCCGCTCGAGCCAACGGCTGCGGGCCTCATGACGCGTCCGGAGAATCCGCAGTACGTCGCCGCGTGGAAGGCATTGTGGGGCTACCGATACGACGACCGCGCACCGGCGCATGTGCGCGAGGTCGTCGCGGCCAAGGCCAGGGCGCGCGCGGCACACGGCGACGCGTATCCCGCGTGGGCGCTCGGCCGCATCGGGATCGACGTCGAGCTGTCGAATCGCATCGCGATGGGTCGGGGACTGAATGACGCGCACCATCGTTGGGTGCCGTTCGACGATGCTCTCATCTTTCCCCTCGACAACACTCCTCTCGCGACGCAGACGCCCGATCGCAAGTTCTTCTTCTCGCGCGAAGACATGCTTCGGGCGAGGTACATGAAGGCCGCTGGTGTGACGGAGCTTCCGGCAACGCTCGCCGAGTACACCACGCGCGTGGTCACGCCGACGCTGGAGGCGCAGAAGGCGCAGGGCGCGGTGGCGATCAAGTTCGAGGTTGCTTATCTGCGGTCGCTCGATTTTGCCGCGCCGAGCCCCGATGACGCGGCCGCAGTGTACGCTCGTTATGCACGCGGAGGGTCGCCGGACACCGCCCAGTATCGACGGCTGCAGGACTATCTGTTCCACTACGTCGCTAGCGAAGCCGGACGGCTCGGTCTTCCGGTGCACATCCACACCGGCGCCGGGTGCGGAAGCTACTTCTATCTCGCCGGCGCCAATCCGCTGCTGCTCGAGCCCGTGTTGAATGACGCGTCGCTGCGGAAGACGACCTTCGTGCTGCTGCACGCGGGCGCGGTGTCGTACACGCCGGCGATCGGCTATCTCGTCATGAAGCCGAACGTGTACGCGGACATCTCCCAGCAGACGTGGATGGAGTCGCCAGCGCATCTGGCGACGTCGCTGCGCTACTGGCTCGAGTGGTATCCGGAGAAGCTGCTCTTCGGCACCGACCTCTGGCCAAACGGCGTTCCCGAGCTCGATTGGGAGGAGATCGGGTGGCAGGCGAACGATACCGCGCGTCGCGCGTTAGGCATCGCGCTCACCGGGATGCTGCGCGACGGTGAGATCACGCGCGCGCAGGCGCTGGCGTTCGCGCGTGACGTCCTGCATGACAACGCGGCGAAGCTTTATGGGTTGGGGGCGTTGGCACCCGTTCCATGACAGGGTTATCGGCATCGGCCGGGTGACCAGACAATGGTGACTCCGCCGGATGGTGCGCGCGGCCCTGGCCACGATCGGGGAAAGGCGATATTGCGATGACGCGTTCTGTTTCTTTGACAACGACCTCGGAATTCGGGGGCGCATCAGCGGTTTCACGGGCTAGCGAGGCCGGACCTCGGCGTCTTTTTCCGTTCTCGGCGCGTTAAGTAACGTGGGTGTGAGAATTGATGAACGAAGCCGCGAGCGCACTGCCAGTCCAACTAGCGGCATCGCACCGTCTTGGACCATGGACAGCACCTGGTTCCGGCAGAATTGAATGACAGATGGGGAGAATTGGGTGCATATTCGCTGATCAGTGACGCCATTCAATTAGCGTTAGACTGCTCCAAAGCACTCGTTAGGAAGACTTGTGAGCTTCCGATGCCCGTCGCGCCATGTTCACCAAACAGCTAGAGGTTATTCCGCTCCGCGGCATTGGGACTGCCAGCTTCGGCATGACTCCGGCGGAAGTACGCGCGGCCTTGGGGGAGCCAGAAGGATATGAGGAGTGGATGGGCGGCAATCTGAACGACTCACTCCTCTTTCACGGTCTCATCTGCGGCTTCGACGAGTGCGATGCTTATGGTCCCCTCTCCGGCTCTGCTCTGTGCGAGCTGCGGATCTCGGTTCCTCACCGCGGCGACACCGTGCTATGGGGGCGACCGCTTGCGCAGTGGACGGCTCGCGACCTACGACAGCATGCGGCGTCCATGTCCATCG
>DATEPP010000061.1:0-12246 GCA_035273165.1 Gemmatimonadaceae bacterium | reverse complement strand
CTCGTCGGTGTCGGCATTTTTCGTGTCGGCGAAGATGTGCTCGAGGGTGTCCGCGACATCGCGATCCATCGCGTGGACCTCGTCCTCGGTGACGACGCGCTCGCGCACGAGCCGGGATCCCCACACCTCACGCGGAGATGGATGCACCTTGATGAGGTCGTAGAGCTTCGGCTGCGTAAAGCTCGGCTGGTCCGCCTCGTTGTGCCCGTGGCGGCGATAGCCGACGACGTCGATCAGGAAATCCTTATGGAATCGCTGGCGGTAGGCGATCGCGAGACGCACTGCCTGGATGCACGCCTCCGCGTCGTCCGCGTTCACGTGGACAACCGGAATCTCGAATCCCTTGGCGAGATCGCTGGCGTAGTACGTCGACCGGCTCTGCACTGGGTCGGTGGTGAAACCGACCTGGTTGTTGGCGATGATGTGCAGCGTGCCGCCGACGCGGTACCCCTCGAGCATCGCCAGGTTGAGCGTTTCCGCAACGACGCCTTCCCCCGGAAACGCCGCGTCACCGTGCACCACGATCGGCAGGACCCGCGATTCGTCGCGCTCGCCCGGTGCGCCTCCGACAACGCGCTGCTTCGCCCGCGCCGCGCCCTGCAACACCGGGTTCACGAACTCGAGATGGCTCGGGTTGGGCTCCAGCTCCAGCTCGACGACCCCAATATCCTCGACGTGTCGCTCGCTCCGGTAGCCGAGGTGATACTTCACATCACCGCTGCCGCTGGCGGAGTTCGTGTCGCCGTGATGACCGAGGAATTCCTCGAACAGCGCCTGATACGGCTTGTTGAGGATGTGCGTGAGCACGTTCAAGCGTCCGCGGTGCGCCATCCCGATCACGACCGAACGCGCTCCGGCATGCGCCCCACGCTCGATGGCTTCGTCCATCATCGGCACCAACGCGTCGACGCCCTCGATCGAGAAGCGCTTCACGTTGACGAACGCGAGACCGAGGAATCGCTCGAAGCCGTCGACTTCAGTGAGCCGCTGAAGGACGTTCCGCTTCTCGTCCTCGGTCAACGCCGCCGTGATCTGCCGCTCCTCGATCGCGCGACGGAACCAGTCTCGCTCGGCTTCTTCCTCGAGATGATCGAACTCGAATCCGATCGTCGAGCAGTACAGCTCGCGGAGATGGTGCACGACGTCGGCGGCTGTACCGGTGAGCTGGGTGCTCGTGTGCGCGTCGGCGAGGGCGGACGCCGGAATCTCCGCCAGATCGGCCTCGGTGATTCCATGGAATTCCGGCTTCAGCTCAGCGGCGCCGAGTGGCGGTGAGCCTAACGGGTCGAGCTGAACGGCGAGGTGTCCGTAGCGCTGGATCGCGCCAAGGAGCGCGGCCGCGCCAGCGACTTTGCGGAGCAGTGATTCGTCGATCGCGCTCTCGCCGCGCGTTCCGCTCAGCGATTCCGCGAACTTGAAGAACTGGCGCCACGATTCATCGAGGGCGCCGGGATCGCGACGATACGTCTCGTACAACTCGGAGATGTATCCGTCGTTGAATGCACCAGTAATCGGCAGAGTGCTCATGAGAGGCTCAATTCGGACTTCCCGAAATGTAGCCGGTACGGCTGCTTACTCTGTCGGGAGTGCCAGGATGAACGTCGAGCCAACGCCGAGCTCCGATTCGACATTGATCCGTCCACCGAGGAGCTGCGCGAGGCGCTGAGAAATGTAGAGCCCGAGACCCGTGCCCCCATGGCGGCGCGTGAGCCCGGCGTCGAGCTGCACGAATGGGCGGAAGAGCCGTCGCGCATCCTCGGGCGCGATGCCGGGGCCCGTGTCGGTGACGCGAAACCACACCTCGTGGCGGCCATCGCTCGCCTCGTCGCCGGGCAGTGCGACCTCGCCCCAGCCGATGCGGATCTCTCCCCGCTCAGTGAACTTCACGGCGTTCCCCGCGAGGTTGACGATAATCTGCCGAACCTTGTCCACGTCGCTGGTGATGCGAATCGGCGCGTCTGGCGGAACGAACGTCAGCTGCAGCCGCTTCTGCTTGGCGAGCGGCTCCACGATGGCAGCGGCGGCGCGCACGAGGTCCTCGGCGAGAAACTCCGTCGGCCTAACGACTTCCCGCCCCGCTTCGATGCTCGAGAAGGCGAGCACTTCCTCGATCATGACGGTGAGGTGATGTGTCACCGATCGCATGCGCTCGAGGACATCCGTCTGTGGCTCGGAGAGCGGCCCCATCACTTCGTCGGCGAGCAATTCTTCGTAGCCGGTAAGCGCCGTCAGTGGCGTGCGGAGCTCATGCGAGATCGTCGCAAGGAAGCGACCCTTGGCACGATCGGCCGCGCGTGTCTGCTCGAGCAACTCCGCCTTCCACATCGCCAGCGCGGCATGATCGGCAATGACGCGGAGCCGTTGCGCTTCTCGCGCCGAAAACGCCGCACCGCGCTCGCCGCGCACCACCGTCAGCACCCCGAGGAGACGATCATGCGCGAGCAGAGGAGCCGCGAGCATCGGTCCGATGCACAGCTCGGGCACGAGACGGGCGAGGGGCCGCTGCGAGGCCGTGAAATTCTCCACCGACACCACGCCGCGGCTATGCAACGCCTCCTGTGCCACGGAGCCCTGCAGCGGAAAGCGACGCTCGGCGCCTAACGACATCGCTCCCGTGGCCGCCACGACCTCGCCCTCGGCGCCCGAGCCCCGGAGCACGGCGGCGCCCGTCGCGTCGCATTGCTCACGCGCCGCCGCGCACAGCAGCTCAAGCAGCGCCGACGAATCCGCGACGGCCGCCATCTCGCGCGCGAGTCGGCGCAGCGACTCGTTCTCGGCGTGCTGCTCCGCCGTCTCGCCCTCGACTCGCCCGGGGATCGATTCCGACACCTCGATGACGAGCAATCCATCCTCGGTGCAGGTAGCCCGTACGCCGAACCGCTCGACGGCGTCGCCCGCCGCGAGCTCGAGGTCGAAGTGCCGCGTCGCCCCGTCCGCGCGGAGAGCCCGCAGCATCCGCACGGCATGATCAGCGGAGAAATCGGGGAAGGCGGCGAAAAGATCGCGTCGCACCGTCTCTGTCGCGGAGCGGCCGAAGATTCGCTCCCACTGCCGGTTCACGACCTGGACTCGCCAGTCAGATCCCACCACCGCGACCGCGCTCGCGAGAGCATCGAGCACCCCGGCGGTGCCGACGCGCGGATCGCGGGAGCCCCTCGAATCTGCAACTCGTGGCAGCGCCGTGGCCGTTGTGTCCGCTTCTCGCACTCGCGATCGCTCCCCGGGATCGACGGGCTGCCGTCGATCGTCTGCCGGCCGCAGCGACGCCGCCGGCGCACGAGACGTCTCCGCGACGTCTCGATCGTCTCTGTCCACGGCTGCTTCCTGCTACGTCACGATGGGATGCGCGCCGGGCGCGTGCCCGGAAACGGCAACGATGTCGGCGAAGCTACTCCTGCTCGCCGCCACGACGTAGCTGCGCTCAACATCTGCAGCGCCTGCTCTCGCTCGAGCGTCGGCAAGTACAGAAATCCGGCGATGCCATTGACGTCCATCAAATGGACTTCCTCGGGCCGGCGCGTCAGGCTCACCGCGATCACTGGCAGACGCGAGAGCAACGGATCACGCTCCCAACCCTCGAGTGAAATCGTGGCGAGCAGATCATAATCACAGACAACAGCATCCGGCTGACAAGCCGCCGCCGCTTCGATAGCATCGTCGAGGCCGACAACCGGCCTCGTCTCCACATTCAGCGCATCGAAGAAACGACACAAGTGAGCGCTGAGAAAGGGGTGACGTCCAACGCACAGCACACGCATAGTGCGTCAATATACCGCCGGCCCGGTCGTTTGTTCAGAGGCCAACGCGCAAGAATTTCACGGTGACGCGAGTCACGTCACGCGGTGGCTACTCAGCTCGCTGCGTGACTCGAAGCGTGCTTTTCCGTCGCGTCGTCCCGCTCGTCTTCGTCGCGCTCCGCAGACGACAGTCGATCGTCCGCCGGTCGCGGCGTCATGTCCTGATCCACGAGCCGCGCGCTCGCCGAGCGTTCCGCCGTCGGCGGTAGTGAGAGACGGAACGTACTGCCCCGTCCGAGCTCGGAGTGCAGCGTCAGCGAGCCCTTGAGCAACTCGGCCAGGCGGCGCGAGATGGGTAGACCGAGCCCCGTTCCTTCGGTGAGCTGCGTCTTCCCCAGCTGCACGAACTCCTGGAAGATCCGCTCCTGATCATCGGGCGCAATGCCCTCCCCTTCGTCGATGACCTCGACGATGATGCCGTTGTCTTCTCGCCGAGTGAGGGCGACGCGGATCGGCTTCGCCTTGCCGAACTTGATCGCGTTGGAGAGTAGGTTGAGCAGGATCTGCCGCACCCGCCGTGGATCCGACACGATCCGAATCGATTCGCCCGTGTGCTCGATCTTCAGCGACGAGCCGTATTGGTCGGCGAGCGGCCGGACCGTGACGAACAGGTCCTCGATGAGCGACGGAAAGCTCACCGGCTGGAGGCGCAGATCGATCTTGCCCGCCTCGATCTTGGACAGGTCGAGGACATCATTCACGAGCTCGAGGAGATGCTTCGCTGCCTTGTGCGTGCGCTCGATGCCTTCGCGCTGCTTCTCGTTGAGCGGGCCGTAAATGTTCTCCAGCAACAGCGTGCTGTAGCCAAGCACGGCGTTGATCGGCGTGCGCAGCTCGTGGCTCATCGACGCGTAGAAACGGCTTCGCGCCGTCATCGCCCGTTCGAGGTCAGCCTGGCGTTCATTCAGCTCGTCGTTGAGCGCTTTCAGCTCGCTCATCGTGTTCGCCAGCGACACGGCCTGCTGCTTTAGCATTTCCTCATGTCGCACCCGCTCCGAGACGTCGCGCACGATGAGGGTGTACGTAGTGTGCCCCGGCGATTTCAGGAGCGATACCGAGGCCTCGAGCGGGAAGATCTCGCCGTTCGCGCGCCGCCCCGACAGCGCGCGGACGCTCTCCACCGGCTGGCGCGCCGCCACGGCGGCATCCCGGCCGTCCGCGAACGCGCGCAGCTCGTCCACGGCTTTGACCTCCTCCGGGAAGAATCGCGCGACCGACGTTCCCACCGCGTCCGCGCTCGTGCAGCAGAACATCCCCTCCGCCGCCGAGTTGAAGAGCGTGATCGTGCTCGTGTCGTCGAAGAGGATGATCGCGTCGAGCGCGGATGTCACGACCTCGCGGAAGCGCGCTTGCGACTCCCAGAGCTCGCGCATGTGGCGCAGCTCCATCTCGCGCCGCTCGCTCTCGCGCACCAGGGCTTCTTTCGCCGCGACGTTCCGCTGCCGCACATACAAGTCGACGAACGCCGCGACCTTCGACCGCAGGATCTCCGGCTGGAAGGGCTTGAACAGGTAATCGACCGCTCCGACGGAATAGCCCTCGAAGACGTATGCCTCTTCCTTGCTGATCGCGGTGAGGAAGATGATCGGGATGTACTTCGTTCGCTCGCGTGACTTGATCAGCCGCGCCGTCTCGAAGCCGTTCATCCCCGGCATCTGCACATCGAGCAGGATGAGCGCGAAGTCGCGCTCGAGCAGCCGCCGGAGCGCCTCCTCGCCCGACGCGGCGCGCACCAGCCGCTGGTGCAGCGGCTCGAGGATCGCCTCCAACGCCAGCAGATTCTCGGGCCGATCGTCGACGATGAGAATGTCGACCTGCTCGGAGGCCGGAGCCTGGCGAGACGCGGCGTTGTCGTTAGGCACCGATTGCACCCCGGTCACGGAGCCCCCGGCGGCGAGATTCGGTGCGGCGCGTCGGGACGTCGGTCGCTCTGCAGCGCCGGCGACGGCGGATCGTCCTGCGGCGTCGGCCTGAGTCCCGCCAGCGTTGCCGCGATCTGGGGAATCGTCTGCACGCGTGCCCCGGGCACACATCGGACCGCCGCGGACGGCATCGTCGGGGACTCCGCCGTCACCGGGTCCTGCACGAGCGCGAGCCCTCCCCGATCAAAAATGCGCCGTAGTCCGCGCGAACCATCCGAGTTCGCTCCGGTGAGTACGACGCCGACCGTGGTCGCGCCATACGCATCCGCCGCGGAATAGAAGGTCACGTCGATCGACGGCCGGCTGTAACGCACCGGGGCATCGGTCGACAGTGTGAAAAAGCCGCGATCGATCAACAGGTGATAGTCGGCTGGCGCGACGAACAACATCCCGGACTGAATCGGCATCTTGTCTTCTACTTCCACAACCTCCAGTCGGGTCCGCTCCTGCAGGAACGTGCTCAGCAGATGGTTCGATTGACGGTGCCGATGTTGGACCAGTACGGCCGGTATACGAAAGTCCTCCGGGAGCGCGCCCACCAGCTCCCGCAGCGCGTTGAGCCCTCCCCATGACGTTCCAACGACGAGAATCGAATAGGCCACGGTGGGCGCCGGATGATTATTTCACTTTGCGATACATCTTCTCGCGCGCGTGCAGCTTTTCATAGCAAGGCTCGTACTTCGAGAACCGCAGCGTCTCTTTCGAGCCCAGCGCGAGCACCCCGAACATCGACAAGCTTTCGTAAAACAACGCGTGCACTCGATCTTGTAGCTCGCGATCGAAATAGATCAGGACATTCCGACAGAAGATGACGTTGAATTCAGAGAACGACCGATCCGTGACGAGGTTGTGCTGTGAGAAAACGACGTTGCGCGTGAGCGAAGGACTGAACAGCGCACCGTCGTACTTCGCCGTGTAGTACTCCGAGAACGACTGCTTCCCCCCCGCGCGGATGTAGTTCTCCGTGTACTCCTGCATCCGGTTCAGCGGAAAAATCCCGGCCTTCGCCTGCTGGAGCACGACGTCATTGATGTCCGTGGCGTAGATCCGTGAGCGCTCGTACAACCCCTCCTCGCTCAGCAGGATCGCCATGGAATAGACCTCTTCGCCCGTCGAACAGCCCGCATGCCAGATGCGGATGAATGGCCACGTCCGGAGCAGCGGAATCGCGATCTCGCGAAACGCGTGATAGAACCCCGGATCGCGGAACATCGCCGTCACGTTGACCGACAGATCCAGGAGCAGCCGCTCCATCATCTCGGCGTCGTGGAGCACACGCGCCTGCAGATCGGAGATCGTGCGCAGCCCTTCCGCCTCGATCCGCTTCCAGAGTCGCCGCCGGATCGACGCATACGCGTACGACCGGAAGTCGAACCCGTAATGCCGGAAGATCCCCTCGAGCAGCAGCTCGATCTCGAGTCGCTCGAGATCGGAGTTGTACGCGACGGGCGGCCCGGTGAGAGCTTTTCCCGGCGTTACCGGTACAGCCATACCCGCATCAGACTCAGGAGCTGCTCGGTGTCGACGGGCTTGGTGATGTAGTCCGAGGCGCCGGCGGCGATGCATTTCTCCCGGTCGCCCTTCATCGCCTTCGCGGTGAGCGCGATGATCGGCAGATTCCGCAGCTCGGGGATGTGTCGCACCGCGCGCGTCGTCTCGTAGCCGTCCATCTCCGGCATCATCACGTCCATCAGAACGAGATCGACCCCCGGCGTGTTCTTCAGCAGCTCGATCGCCTGCTTCCCATTCTCGGCGAACGAGACGCGCATCCCGTGATCTTCGAGGACGCTCGTGAGCGAGAAGATGTTGCGCACGTCGTCGTCGACGATGAGCACATGCTTACCGGCGAAGACGGCATCCGCGTTATGCAGCCGCTCGAGCATGCGTCGCTTCTGCTCCGGCAGCTTCGCCTCGACGCGATGGAGGAAGAGCGCGGTCTCGTCGAGCAGCCGCTCCGGGCTCTTCACGTCCTTGATGATGATCGTGTCCGCGAACCGCTTGAGACGCGTTTCCTCTTCCTGCGACAGCTCCTTGCCCGTGTAAATGATGATTGGCAGATCGCGCATCGCGGGGTCTGACTTCACCGTCTCGAGCAGCTGGAATCCGTCCTGGCCGCCTTTGAGGCCGAGGTCCAGCACCATGCAGTCGTACCGCGTCTGCGACAGCTCTCGTAGGGCTTCCTCCGCCGTCGCCACCGCGGTGATCTCCACATCTTCGTGCGCGATCAGCTCGATCATGCTCTGACGCTGCACGTCGTCGTCTTCGACGACCAGCAGGCGCTTCACCTGCTGCTCGATGAACTGCGAGATCCGATTGAAGGAATCGTCGAGCGCCTCCTTCGTCACGGGCTTCTCGAGATACGCGATCGCGCCTGCCTTCATCGCCTGCTGCCGTTCCCGGATGCCGGTGATGATGTGCACCGGGATATGCCGCGTGTCCGGATGGTGCTTGAGCCGATCGAGCACAGCCCAGCCGTCGATGCCGGGCATATCGATGTCGAGCGTGATCGCATCGGGGCGGTACGCGTGCGCCAACTGCAGTCCCGCGTCGCCATCGTGGCCGACGATGCCCTTGTAACCCTTGTCGCGCGCGAGGTCGAGCAGGATGTGCGCGAAGTTCGCGTCGTCTTCCACGATGAGCACGACGCGGTCGCCCGGCTGCAGGTCGTCGCGATCGTCCTCGAAGCCGTGTGGTCGCGGCAAATCCTCCATGGGAGGCGCCAGCGTGTCGACGCCACCGCCATCATCGCTCTCAGGCTCCGCCCCGATCGAGGAGAGATCCGGGAGTGACCAGCCGTCGGACGCCTGTGTCTGTGCCGCGGTCGCATTCGACGATCCATTCTCCGGCGGCGCGCTCGATGACGCAGTGCCGCCGTTAGTCATCGCGGGCATCGGCCGAGGCTCCGCCGATCGAGCGGGAGCGTTCGTCCCGCGCGATGGCGCAGGCCGGGACTCACGCTCGCGTGACGCGGAGCGCGACGTGCGCTCCATGCCGCCACCGAACTGGCCCTGTCCGCGCGAGCGATCGGAGCGCAGTCCAACGAGGTCGTCCTCGGCCGGCTTGTGCTCCTGCTCCAGATAGCGAACGGGAAGGAACAGCGTGAAGGCGCTCCCCTGGCCCGGCGTGCTCTCGACATGAATCTCGCCGCCGAGCAGTCGCGCGATCTCGCGACTGATCGAGAGACCGAGTCCGGTACCGCCGTACTTGCGGCTCGTCGTCCCATCCGCCTGCTGGAAGGCCTCGAAGATGAGCTGCTGCTTGTCGCGCGGGATACCGATGCCAGTGTCCTTGACGCCGAACGCGATCACGTCGTCGGCGCGGTCCAACGTGCGAGCCGCGAATCGCCGGCCCTTGTCCGCGCGCCGGATCGACAGCGTTACCCCACCCCGCTCCGTGAACTTGAAGGCGTTCGAGAGCAGGTTCTTGAGAACTTGCTGAAGTCGCTGGCCATCCGTGTAGATCGGCGACGGCGCGTCCGGCCCGACGTCCAGCGTGAAGGTGAGGTTCTTCTGCTCCGCCACCGGCCGGAACGTTCGCTCCACGAAGTCGGTGACATCGCGGACCGTCACGTCCGTCGGATTCACCTCCATCTTCCCCGCCTCGACCTTGGACAGATCGAGAATGTCGTTGATGAGGTTGAGCAGATCCGTACCAGACGAGTAGATCGTCTGCGCGAACTCCACCTGCTTGCCGGTGAGGTTCTTGTCCTTGTTCTCCGTGAGCAACTTGGCGAGGATGAGCAGCGAATTGAGCGGCGTCCGCAACTCGTGGCTCATGTTCGCGAGGAACTCGCTCTTGTACTTCGAGCTGAGTGCGAGCTGCTGCGCCTTCTCCTCGAGCGCCTGACGAGCCGATTCGACCTCGCGGTTCTTCTGCTCGACCTTGGCGTTCTGTTCCGCCAACAGGCTGGCCTTTTCCTCCAGCTCCTCGTTGACCTGCTGCAGCTCCTCTTGCTGCTCCTTGAGCAGCTCCTCGGACTGACGGAGCGTGCGGGCCTGCGCCTCGAGCTCGGTGTTCGAGCGCTTCAGCTCTTCCTGCTGCTGCTGCAGCTCCTTCGACTGGCTCTGCAGCTCCTGCGTCAGCTTCTGCGACTGCTCGAGCAATTCCTCCGTACGCATGTTCGCCTGAATCATGTTCAACACGACACCAATCGATTCTGCCAACTGATCGAGAAAAGTTTGGTGAATCGCGCTGAACGGGAGAAAACTGGCGAGCTCGATGACCGCCTTTACCTCGCCTTCGAAGAGGATCGGGAGGACGATGATGTTCCGCGGCGGCGCTTCACCCAGCCCGGACGTGATCTGGATGTAGTCGTCAGGCACGTTGGTGAGAAGGATCGGCTGCTTCTCCAGGGCCGCCTGACCGACCAGCCCTTCGCCGATCCCGAATCGGTTGCTGACGCTCTTGCGCGCCCGATACGCGTAGCTCGCGATGAGCTTGAGCATCGGGGCGCTGGTGTCGCCTTCTTGTATGAAAAACGCCCCGTGATGCGCTGATACGAGAGGCGTCAGCTCTGACATGATAAGACGCGAAACCGATTCCAGATCCTTCTGTCCCTGCATCATGCGCGAGAACTTCGCCAGGTTCGTCTTCAGCCAGTCCTGCTCCTGGTTCCGTTCCGTCGTCTCGCGGAGGTTGCCGATCATCTGATTGATGTTCTGCTTGAGCTCATCGAGCTCGCCCTGCGCTTCGACCGTGATCTGTCTCGTCAGATCACCCTTCGTCACCGCGGTCGCGACGTCGGCGATGTTGCGCACCTGCACGGTGAGCGAGTTGGCCATCGCGTTCACGCTGTCGGTGAGTGCCTTCCACGTTCCGGCAACTCCCGGCACCTCGGCCTGACCACCGAGCTTGCCCTCCGTGCCCACCTCTTTCGCAACGCGCGTCACCTCGTCGGCGAAGACGCGCAGTCGATCGACCATGTTGTTGATCGTGTTCTTGAGGTTGAGCACCTCGCCTTGTGCCTCGACCGTGATTTTTTGGCTCAGATCTCCATTAGCGATGGCAGTCGAAACATCAGCGATGTTCCGCACCTGGCCGGTGAGGTTGGACGCCATCGCGTTGACGTTGTCCGTGAGATCGCGCCAGACGCCGCCAGCGCCAGGGACCTTCGCCTGGCCACCCAGCTTTCCTTCCGTACCCACTTCGCGCGCCACCCGGGTGACTTCGCTCGCGAACGCATTCAGCTGATCGACCATCGTGTTGATGGTGTTCTTCAGCTCGAGAATCTCCCCGCGCACCTCGACGGTGATCTTGCGCGAGAGATCGCCGCGCGCCACAGCCGTCGTCACGTCCGCGATGTTGCGCACTTGGACGGTGAGGTTGCCAGCCATGGCGTTCACGTTGTCGGTGAGATCCTTCCACGTCCCACCGACGCCCGGTACGCTCGCCTGTCCGCCGAGTCGCCCTTCCGTACCCACTTCCTTCGCGACGCGCGTGACTTCGTCGGCAAAGATGCGCAACTTCTCAACCATCGCGTTGATCGTGTCCTTGAGGTCGAGCATCTCGCCCCGGACTTCGACCGTGATCTTCTGCGACAGGTCGCCGTTGGCGACGGCCGTCGTGACCTGCGCGATGTTGCGGACCTGGTTGGTGAGGTTCGACGCCATCGCGTTGACGTTGTCCGTGAGATCCTTCCACGTACCGCTCACGCCCTGCACGCTCGCCTGACCACCGAGTATGCCCTCGGTGCCCACCTCGCGCGCTACGCGCGTCACCTCGCTCGCGAACGCCGAGAGCTGATCCACCATCGTGTTGATGGTGTTCTTGAGCGCGAGGACCTCGCCCTTGGCTTCGACCGTGATCTTGCGCGACAGATCGCCCTTCGCCACGGCGGTCGTCACGTCGGCGATGTTGCGCACCTGAATCGTCAGGTTGTTCGCCATCCCGTTGACGTTCTCGGTGAGGCTCTTCCATGTGCCGGCGACTCCGGGCACGTTTGCCTGTCCACCCAGCACGCCCTCGGTTCCCACCTCGCGCGCGACGCGAATGACCTCGCCCGCGAACGCGTTCAGCTGGTCCACCATCCGGTTGACGACGTCCTTGATCTGCAGGATCTCGCCACGCGCTTCCACGGTGATCTTGCGAGTCAGGTCGCCGTTCGCGATCGCCGTCGCCACCGCGCTCACGTCGCGCAGCTGCACGGTGAGGTTCGCGGCCATGCCGTTCACGTTCTCGGTGAGATCACGCCACGTGCCCGCTACACCCTCGACGCGCGCCTGGCCGCCGAGCTTTCCTTCGGTGCCCACTTCCTTTGCCACGCGCGTGACTTCGCTCGCGAAGGCATTGAGCTGATCCACCATCGTGTTGATGGTGTTCTTGAGCTCCAGCACTTCGCCCTGCGCGCTCACCGTGATCTTTCGTGACAGGTCGCCCTTCGCGACCGCGGTCGTCACGTCGGCGATGTTGCGAACCTGACCCGTCAGGTTCGACGCCATCGCGTTCACGTTTTCCGTCAGACTCTTCCACGTTCCGGCGACGCCGGGGACATTCGCCTGACCACCAAGAATGCCTTCGGTACCGACTTC
>DATEPP010000060.1:0-1529 GCA_035273165.1 Gemmatimonadaceae bacterium | reverse complement strand
CTCAGCACCGTCCTCGTGCTGGCCTGGCCGACGCGATCCACCGCGCTCACGGCGACGATGTCCGTTCCGCCGCTGCTGTCGGGGAGGGTGAGCTCTCGCGTTCCAGCCGGAAGGATCGTCGTCTTCCAGTGCTCGTCGGCGTCACGCGTCTGAACGACCCACAGTGCGACCTGAGCGCTGTCGCCCGCGGCGATTTTGAGCGTGAGACGGTCGCCGTCGGTTGCGTTCACTTCCGCGACCGGTGGAGCAGGCGGCCTCCCCTCGAGCCACGCCATCTCGGGCGTCAGCGCCGGCTCTCGATAGCTGTCCGTCTGCAGCCGGTCGCCTAACGATCCGGAGAGTGGACCGGCGTTCGCTACGAGCGATCCGAGCCGGAAGTGGATGTGGCCATTGGACTCGATGCTCCCCTCGCGCGCGTCACGCAGCATCGAGATCTGCCGCGGAATTTCATCGAACGGCCACGCGGGGCGCCCGACGGCGCCAGCCGTATAAAGTCCCGGCCAGATATGCCGCCCCATTGGATTCTGTGTGCGCCACCACGCGTCGAGGGCGCGGAATCGGTTCTCCGCGGCATCCACCTGCCAGTAAAGCTGTGGCGCCATGTAATCCAGCCATCCCTCGCGCAGCCACTTCCGCGAATCGGCGAACGTCTCGCGGAACGAGTCGAGTCCGTCGATGCCTTGAGGGTACCCGGGACGCCAGATGCCGAACGGGCTGATGCCGACAGCCACCCACGGCTTGGCGACGTGGACCCGCTTATACAGCTCGGCCACGAAATCGTCGATGTTGTGGCGGCGCCAGTCGTCGCGGTTGGTCCAGTGCTCCTTCCGCCCGTACCTGATCCACGACGCATGGTCCGGAAAGTCAAGCTCCCGGACGATCTTGATCGTGTGGCGGTGCCGGCCGCGCCCGACCCGGCGATAGCGGGTCCGCGTCTCCCGATATGGATAGAAGAAATCGTCGAGATGCACACCGTCGATGTCGTACCGGTGCACCACGTCGATGATCGTCGCGAGTACCTCTTCCCGCGCCTTCGGGATCCCGGGGTCGATCCACTGCTGCCGACCGTAGCGGCGAACCCAGTCCGGATGCTCGCGCGTGACGTGATTGCGGGCGGCGCGAATGCCGCCGTCGAGCGACGCACGGAACGGATTGAACCAGGCATGCACCTGGATCCCGCGCGCGTGTGCCTCACGCACGACGACGGCGAGCGGGTCGTAGCCTGGGTTGACGCCCTGATGCCCCGTAAGCTTCGCCGACCACGGAGCGAGGGGCGTCGCGTACAAGGCGTCGCCGCTCAGCCGCACGTGAAAGATGATCGCGTTGAGTCCGATTGACCGTGCGCGGTCGAGCAGGGTGATCAGCTCGCGCTGTTGCTGCTCCGCTGATAGTCCGGGACGCGACGGCCAGTCGCCATCGGCCGCGGGGCTGAGCCAGGCGCCGCGAAACTCACGCGTGATGATGGGCGGGAAGATCGTGCTGTCGCGAAGCGCGACGCGCGACATGTCCCGCGCGGCGCCTTGTGGGAT
>DATEPP010000059.1:0-2879 GCA_035273165.1 Gemmatimonadaceae bacterium | reverse complement strand
CCCGTCGCGTCTCGCCGAGATCGCGTCGAGCGTCGGGCCCATTCAGATCGTGTTCGGCGGCAAGGCGCACCCGAACGACACGGGCGGCAAAGAGCTCATTCGGCGGATCCACGAGGCCGCGACGTCGCTGGCCGACCGCGTGACGATCGTCTACGTCGAGAATTACGAGATGGAGATCGCGGCGAAGATGGTCGCCGGCGTCGATCTCTGGCTCAACAACCCGATGAAGCCGCTCGAGGCGAGCGGCACGAGCGGAATGAAGGCCGCGCTCAACGGCGTGCCGAGCCTCAGTGTGCTCGACGGCTGGTGGATCGAAGGCCACATCGAGGGCGTCACGGGCTGGTCGATCGGGACGTCGAGCGCCGAGGGCGATCAATCGAAGGACGCGTCGGATCTCTTCCTCAAGCTCGAGCGCGTGATCCTGCCGCTCTTCTACGGCCTCCCCTTCGCGTACGCGGAAGTGATGCGCTCGGCGATCGCGCTGAACGGCTCCTTCTTCAACACGCAACGCATGGTCGAGCAGTACGTTCGCAACGCCTACTTCCCGGCGGCGTCGATGGTGGAGGAAGCCGTTGGCTGAGTGAGGAGTGGCGAGTGGCGCGTGGCGAGCAACGCGGAAGGCCCCGGCTTTGCCGGGGCCTTTTCCATTCTACTCACCACTCGTCAGGCGCCACTCGCCACTCGTCAGGCCCGTTCCAATTCTTCCTCCATTTCTTCCGTTTTGCGTACCGCCCGCAACGCAATACGGCCGGCGACGATGGCGCCTAACGCGATGTAGATGTAGAAGGTGTAAAAGCGCCACCAGAGGAGTGCGGCGGGAAAGACGTGTGCTGGGATCACGCTTCCCAGCGCGGCGCGGAACGCCAGCTCGACGGCGCCGCCGCCGCCGGGGGCCGGCACCACCGCCGCCCCGTACAGAAAGCCCAGCGGCCAGAGCGCGAGTGGCTCGATTCGAACTGACTCACTCACCGCGGGCAGAACGAGCGCCGGCAATACGCAGAGCCGCATTGCGACGTGAACCACCGATGCGACGAAGGCCGCCGTCGCCCAGGCCACGTTCACGTTTCGCACCGCGTCGACGGCCGTTCTCACCTTCGCGAGCCAGTCGCGAATGACGCGCCACCGGCCTGCGCGGAGGCCGATCCGCTCCGCCCATCGGGGCGGTGTGTAGGCGACGTCTCGACGTGCAAGCATGATCGCGAGCGCGGCGACGCCGAGCACGAAGCCGGCATACACACCGACGACGCCGATCAGCGCGCCGAGGACCCTGCCTGCGTTGTGAAAGACGATGCCGACCACGAGCACGACGAGCGCGAGCGACATCGCCTCGAGCAGCAGTTCGGCGAAGAGTACGACGAGCGCATTCGTCGCCGCGATCCCTGCCTCCCTGAGCACGAGAAAACGCGCTGGCTCGGCGCCGCTGCGGGCCGGAGTAATGGCGCCGCCGAAGTCGCCAGCAAGGCTCGTTCGCACGGAGACGCGAAAGGGCAGCACGATGCGAACCGACTTGGCGCTCCATGTCAGCTTGAGCGAGCGCGCCACGATCTCGACCAACACGGCGGACGCGGCAAGCGCATGCGATCGGAGCGGCAGCGTCAGCGTGCCCTGATCCCACCACTCGGCGATCATGTAGATCGAAACGCCGAGCACGGCGGCGAACGACAACCCGGTGAGGAGCCAGTGCCTGATCGGTCGTGCGGGCGTCACCGGCGCCGCGTCTCGTGCTGTGATCGCAATCCGTGATCGAGTGAGATGTAATTGATGGGGCTGCGTGAGAACGCGAATCTCCCGACTGTGCCGGCGTGAGTCAACCGCGGCGAACGGCGCAGTGCAGATCCCTCGTCGCTTCGCTCCTGGGGATGACAGAACCGCCAACCGCAATTGGGCCTCTTCTTGCCCCTGTTTTTACAGCATGAAGCGTGGCAAATCGCCTCTGGATCTGCCCGGTGTGGTGAAGTCGAGTCGCGACATCGCGGGCGGACATCAGGTGACGCTCGAGCTCGAGGCCGAACGAGAGCACGTTCCAGCGATTCTGCTCCTGCCTGACGGCGAGCGAGAGAGTCGCCCCGGTGCGCTCCTCCTCCACGGATTTACGTCACGCAAGGAACGGATGGCGGAAGGGATTGGCCGTGCGCTCCTCGCGCGCGGGATCGCGACGCTCTCGATCGACCTGCCGCTGCACGGCGCCCGCGAGGGAAGCATCGACGAGCTCTCGTTACGCAATCCGCTGCAGCTAATCGGCGCATGGCGGCTCGCGCTGCGCGAAGTGAGCCTCTCGCTCGATTACCTGACACAGCTCGCCGTCATCGATACGCGACGTCTCGCGCTCGTTGGCTATTCGCTTGGCTCCTTTCTTTCGGTGGCTGCGGCGGTGGATGACGACCGCGTCCGAGCGATGGTGCTCGCGTCTGGTGGAGATCTTCCTGAGCGCACCCCCTTCGCCGCGCTCGTACGCGCCGCCGCCGACCCGCTTCGTGCGGTGCGAAAGTTCGCGGGCCGGCCGCTGCTGATGGTGAATGGCCGCTTCGACCGCACGGTGACGTCGGCGCAGGCGGAGCGGCTTTACGAAGCAGCACGCGAGCCGAAGGAGATTCATTGGTACCAGGGTGGCCACTGGCCGCCGCCTTCCGAGATCGACTTCGCGGCGGAGTGGCTTTCGGCTCGGCTCGGAGAGGTACCTTCAGCTTCTCGGCACCGGGCGAAAAGCGTTGGCGCGGACTGACGCGGACAACGTTTTGTTCATTTCTGAGCGTACACTTCTATCCATGGCGCCCATCGCGGACGCCGATGGGCGGCGACGCCTAACGCGAGCTTCACCACCCTCTCCTCCACCGTCGCCCAGCGGCGCGTCCACTCGTCGGCGATGGGGACGAGGACGT
>DATEPP010000058.1:0-21129 GCA_035273165.1 Gemmatimonadaceae bacterium | reverse complement strand
ACCAACGACCAGCTAGCCCGAAAAGCGAACGCCCCACAATTTGCGGATGAAGACAGATGGTCGCGTGACGGTGATCACGTGAGGCGCCACGCGCGAGCTCATCGGATAAACGGCTGATGTGACGCGCCCGCCGAGGGGGTGGGTTATAGCAAAAGACATGAGCGACGATGCCGCCGACGTGCAGCGCGTGCTGTCTGGCGACGTTGATGCATACGCGAAGCTCGTCGATCGGTATTACGATCGGTGCGCTCGCTTTGCGATACGGATGCTGGGCAACCGCGACGACGCGGAGGATGCATTGCAGTCGACCTTCCTTCGCGCCTATCGGGCGTTGGGACGGTATCAGGAGCGGGATCGCTTCAGTGCGTGGCTGTACCGGATTCTCGTCAATCAGTGCCGTAGTCTCGCCGCGCGGCGATCACATCGTGAACGTGTCTTTGTGCGCGAAGAAGCGCTCCTGCTGAATGCGCCCGACAAACGTCCGGCCTGGTCGGGTGAAGACGAAGAATTTGTTCAGCGTGTACTAAACGAGTTGGACCCACTTTTGCGCGAGGCGTTTCTCCTCAAGTATGTCGAGGAGCTGAGTTACGAGGAGATGGCGGCACTCACGGGCGCGGGCGTCTCCGCGCTCAAGATGCGGGTCAAGCGCGCGTGCGATAAGCTGCGCGAGCGGTGGGAGCGAATTCGGGATGACTGACTCTGATCCATATGTTGAGTGGATAGCCCGCGAAGCCAAGCGCGCGGTCGCCGTCGATGCGATGGCGGTCCAGCGCGTCATGGAGCGGGTTCGCCAGGAACCACTGCCAGTTCGCCGACCAGACCGTTGGCGATGGCTGGTTGCGCGGCGGTCGCTTCCTCTGTCGCCACTGGTGGGTGCCGCGCTCGCCGCGGGTCTCATCGGCATCGGCGTCTTCCTTGGACAAAATATCGATCGGGGCGGTCGGAATCGGACCGGAGGGCCTGAGGCCTTTGCTGACACCAACAGCCCCCGCTCGCCTTCTTCCGATTCGGTTCGCGTCATCAAGTTCGTCCTCGTTGCGCCCCACGCGGCTACGGTTTCCGTCGTCGGCGACTTCAACAACTGGGACGCACAGGCAACGCCGATGACGCGCACTCCCACTGGCGGGACGTGGAGCGTCGCGTTGAAGCTCCCCGCGGGTCGGCACGTGTATGCGTTCGTCGTCAACGGCGCGAATGGCAATTCCCAGTGGGTCGCTGATCCGACAGCCCCGCTGGCTCCCGAGGACGGTCTCGGTGCGCCCAATTCGGTCGTCCTCGTCGGAGGATCCGCGTCGTGAAGGTCGTGTGCTCGAGAAGGTCTCTCGTCATTGCCTGCGCCACTACCGCTTTTGCGGCGACGATGCACCCGCTTGCGGTCCTCGCCCAGGATCCCGACCCTCTGTCACGACTCGACCCCAACACGCGCTTCTCGGTCGAGGTCATCATCGATTCGGCGCGGGTTGCCGGCGTACCGACGCGGCCGCTTCTACTCAAGGCGCTCGAAGGAGCCGCGAAGCACGCCCCAAATGGTCGCGTGATCGCCGCCGTGCGATCCGTCTTCCACGCCGAGCTCGACGTGCGCGTCGCCCTCGGCTCCGCGCTCGACGAATCGGAGTGGACGTCCGCGGTGTCGGCGCTGCAGTCAGGCGTGCCACTGGAGGCACTCGCCAAGTTTCGGGGGGACCACTCCGGGAAGCCGCTCACCCGGGCGCTGGTCGTGATGACGGATCTCATCCAGCGCGGCGTGCCGGTGAACGAGGCGTCCTCGGCCATTATGCAGCTGTGGCAGCGGGGGGCGGGGGACGGCGACTTCTATGGGTTGTGGAAGAACGTCGAACAGGACATACTTTCAGGGCAGAATCCGGGGACCGCGCTTCAACAACGCGTGCGCGATTATCCCGGCCGTGTGACGCCCGGAAGCAAGATACCGCCAGCGTCCCAGGAGCCTGAGAACTCGAGCTCGTAACTCATGACCGAGCCGAAGGCCGCGATCGCCGCGCTCACATTCGTGCTGCTCGCCCCGCAAGGAGCGCTGGCACAGGTCGCGTCGAAGTTGCAGGCCGGCTCGATCACGACGCAGCAGGATGGCGAAGTACCGGCGAGCGTTTTCAGCGTCGCGCCCGGCATTCGCGTCGACCTCCCCTACTTCGCGCTAGCCGCCCATGGCTCGGCGTGGCTCACCGGCCAGCAGTGGCAGATCGCCGACGGCACGCTGTCCGGTACCCTGCTGACGCCGACCATCAATCATTTCCGCGCCGAGGTGATCGGCAACGCCAGCCGCGCGTTCTTCGATCGCTCTCTCGCGAATGACCAAGTCGATGCCCAGGCCCGACTCCACATGCTGTTCGCGCAAAACGGCGGTATCTGGGTCGGCGGTGGCGTAGCCCGTCCATGGCGCATCGCTGTCGTCTCGGCGGTGGACGTGACGGGTGGAGGAGCATGGACGCGCGTTGGAGACGCGACCTTCAGCGGCACCTATACGAATTTCTTTTTTACTAAAGTCGCCGCCAGCCGCGATTCGACCGGCGCGACCCAGACGTGTGGCACGCGCAACGAGCCGCTCTCCCTCACGGGTTCGAGTGGATCGTCGCTCTCGAGCTCTTCGACGGCCACGGCGACAGATTGCCGGCGTCAGTCGCGCTTCAGCGACATCGAGGGCTCGGTCAACTGGGCGTACGGTTGGCTCGAGCTCACCGGTCAGGCCGGCTATCGCTTCGGCGATTCGTACGACGTGACGCCGGACTCTCGGCGATGGGCCGCAGGTACCGCGGTCCTCTGGGTCACGAATCGCGTCGCTGCCGTCATGGGGGGCGGCCGTATCCCCGCCAATCCATCGCGCGGATTGCCGGCTCGCAATTATGCGAACTTCGGCCTGATGCTTTCGTACTCGTCGATCCCGCGCACGACGGTTCCGGTCGCGCCGATGACCATCGCCGCCGTCAAGGATTTCGAGGTACGCCCGCTGGCGACGGGGACGCAGAAGATCACGGTGCGCGTCGGCGGTGTGGAGACGGTCGAGGTCATGGGTGACTTCAGCGATTGGACGCCGCTCGTTCTGATGCGTCGCGGCCGCGATCTCTGGGACATCACCCTTCCCGTCACAGCCGGCGTACACGAGATCAATCTGCGGCTCGACGGTGGTCCCTGGCTCGCACCGCCCGGACTGCCGACGCGGCGCGACAACTTCAGCGGCGACGTCGGACTGCTCGTCGTTCCCTGACCGCGTGAGCTGACGCCGCGCTCAGTCCGCGGCGACTGTCCCGAAGTCGAAGCCCGGAACGGAAATTCGTGGGATCTCCTGTCCGATGATGCGCTCGATCGTGCGCACCATCGAGATCTCGTCTGGCGCCATGAAGGTGAACGCGTCACCCTCGCTCGCGGCGCGGCCGGTGCGGCCTATGCGGTGCACGTAATCTTCGGCCTGCTGAGGCACGTCGTAGTTGATGACGTGGGTGATGCCGGAGATGTCGAGGCCGCGTTGCGCGATGTCGGTCGCGACGAGCACCCGAACCCGGCCCGACTTGAAGTCGTCGAGCGCGCGGGTGCGCTGCGGCTGCGACTTGTCGGCGTGCATCGCGGCAGCCGGGATGCCCTCGCGCTCCAGGTGCCTAACGACACGGTCGGCGCCATGCTTCGTTCTCGTGAACACCAGAACCGATTCCATCGCTTCCCGCTTCAACAGATCGGCGAGCAGGGCGCTCTTGCGGTCGCGCGGCACCGGGTAGACGTAGTGCTTCACGGTGTTCGCGGCCGCCGATCGCCGGCCCACCTGAACCACGATCGGCGTGCGCAGATACTTCCGCGCGAGGGCTTCCACTTCCGGCGGCATCGTCGCGCTGAACAACAAGGTTTGGCGGTAGGACGGGATCCCGCTCACGATACGGTTGATCTGGGGAGCGAATCCCATGTCGAGCATTCGGTCCGCTTCGTCGAGCACGAGCACCTCGAGGTCGTCGATCGCGACGTTCTGTCGCTCGAGATGATCGATCAGTCGGCCCGGCGTCGCGACGACGACGTCGACGCCGCCGCGGAGCTGTTTCTCCTGGGGCTCGAGCGGAACGCCGCCATACACCGGTGCCACCGCGAGCGGCGCGTGGCGCGCGTACTTCTTGAAGCTCCCCTCGACCTGAACACAGAGCTCTCGCGTGGGCGTGAGAATCAGAACACGGGTCCGACGCGGACCACCCGCCAACCGCTCGATGATCGGCAGCGTGAACGCCGCCGTTTTCCCTGTCCCCGTCTGCGCGAGCCCCATCACGTCACGCCCACGCAGGATCAACGGAATGGCCTCTCGCTGAATTGGCGTCGGCTCGACATAGCCCGCGTCGCGAACCGCGTCGAGCACCGCACTGCTCAGTCCGAGCGTGCTGAAATCGCTGCCCGGTTTCTTCGATATTGCGTCTGTTGAAGTCGATGCCATGTATTCGCTGCTTGTCCTTCGCTCGCTGGCGGAATCTAGTCCTCGTTTAGAAAACCCAGAACCATGCCATTGAATTCGTCCGCGCACTCCTCGACGCCGAGGTGACCGGCTCCTTCGAGCGTCACGACGGTCGCATTCCGGATCGCCGTCGCCGGCCCTTCGGCCCCGCGGATCAGA
The DNA here is from genome assembly GCA_035273165.1 of Gemmatimonadaceae bacterium. GTDB lineage: Bacteria > Gemmatimonadota > Gemmatimonadetes > Gemmatimonadales > Gemmatimonadaceae > AG2. The sequence goes on along the minus strand of DATEPP010000058.1, from coordinate 16,532 downwards.
CGATCGGCGCCACTCAGGATCACCAGCGTGCGGCAAGACATCGAGGCAAGCCGCGGCGCCGCGACCGCATTCCAGTCGAACTCCCCGAGGAGCGCTCGCGCGGCCCGATAGTAATCTGGAAACTGAGACGGTGCCCAGTACTCGTCGACGTCCCGATCTGTCACCCGACTCGGCTTTCCGTAAGTCGATCGGAGGAGGGCGTTGGTGAGCCAGCGCGGCGTGAGGTAGCGGGCAAAGCGGTCGGTGAATCGCGGTGTGAGAAAATGCCCGATCGCGGGGAGTCGGATACTCGTTAGGCCCACCGGCGCCGCGAGGACAAGTCGTCGAATGCGCTCGGGATGCGCGAGCGCGAAATGCAGCACCACGCCGCCCCCGAGCGAATGTCCGAGCAGATCCGCCCGATCGATTCCAGCCGCCTCCATGAGCTCGCGGAGATCACCGCACAGCGCGTCGAGGGTGTATTTGCCCCGTCCGACCGGTTTGTCCGACAGGCCATGCCCCCGGAGATCGAACGCCAGCACGCGCCGCCCTGAACGCGCCAGTGCCGGAACCGCACTGCGAAATGTGTAGATGCAAGCGCCCCAGCCATGGATCAGGACGACCGGTGCTCCGCTTGCGGGCCCCGCTTCGACGAGTCGCACGCGAAGTCCGCTCCGCATCGACAGCGTGCGCGTCGTGAGACCGGCAATACCGGCCGGGAACATGGCCGACGGCGCGAGCCGGCCGCGAACTCGAGGAATGCTCTCCAGCTGCCGCGTCGTTAGGTGATTTCGATCGTGCGTCCGATCACGCGCGCGATGAGTCCGAGTCGGAACGTCACGTCCGTCCATCGCTCGTCACCCGAAAGACTCTCCTCGAGCGGATACATCGGCCAGACGACCGGATTCGTCGAGCGAGCGACCGTCGTTCCCTTGTGTGGGTGCCACACGCCGTCATGATCACGGTCGTCGAGAAAGCGATCGAAGAGCTTCGACCAATTCTCGTTCTTGCGGAGAAAGCCGAGCCGCGCCACGAGCTCCAACCACATCAGCGCGAAGGGCACATCAGTGTCGGCGACGTTGCGGTTAGGGAGCAGATCGCCGAGGACCAGGTGCGGCTGCGACATCACCTGCTTTCCGCACAGCTGAACGGCTTCCTGTCGCGGCAGGATCTGCGACAGATGCTGATAGAGCCGATCCATGGCGTCATGATGCTCCGTTCGGAAGAGCGGCATGTACGCGAGCATGATCAGGGCGAAGATCGATGGCGGTGCAGCTTCCGCGGCGAGAACATGCTGGTTGCCAACGCGCACGAACGGCTTCTGGGCAAGGGGCGACCGCAGATAGCCCCCGATGCGCTCGACGATGCGCTTGGCGGCGCCACGAAGTCGTGGATCGCCCTCGTAGCCCGCTTGTGCGAGCGCAGCGGCTGCCGCTTCGCGGAGAATCGCCCGGCCGCGCCGCGCCAAGTCCTCGTCCGCCGGCCCTTTTGCGCCGAACTCGAAGAGCCATTCGGGATCTTCGTCCTCAGCCAATAACCGGAAGAGCACTCGGCGAGCGAGCACGAGCGGCGGCGTATCCTTGTCCCACCCGTACTCGAGCAGTCGACGCACGGCGCTGATGGTTCCCACACCCTCGAAGTGCTCAGCACGCCCGGTCGGTATGGTGAGCATGCTGTGATTCCACGTTCCATCAGAAGCCTGGAGCATGGCCAACATCAGCGCCGGTCGATGCGTAAAGGGAAGGAACGATAGACGCTCCGCTGACTGTGACGGAAGTCGTGCAACCTCGGTCAACGCCCGATAGCGGATCGGTGCGGAGGCGTGCTCGAGGAGCCAACTCAGCGGGAAGCGAACCGGCGCGAGAACGGCCGGTGGCGGCAACGGCGAGATGGGCGGTGCGGCGGTGATGCTCGGCGGCGGCAAAGTCACAGGGGCGCTCGCGAGATGCTCGAGTGTCCGGTACCACGACAGCGTCGCACGGCGTGGGAAACCGCCCTGCTGAGGGCGGCTAAGGATAGCAGTTTTCGAACCATGCGCTAGGGGCTGTGGCGACGGCCCGAGGTCAAATGCCGACGTGTGGGCTCAGCGCACCCCTCCGGCCGATACCCCTTCGGTCGAACGCGCGGCAGGTCAGTCCTTTCACTCTCTGAGGAGAAGCTATGAAGAAAGTCAGGTTGGCGATGATGGCAGTTGCGATGTTCCTTGGTATCACCACGGTTGCCCGCGCTCAGGATGCGCAGCCTGGCCGTGGCAATCGGCCGAACATGTCGGCGATGCTCTTCAAGGACATCACCCTCACGCCCGCTCAGCAGGCGAAGGTCGATTCCATCGATGCGAAGTACCGCGAGCAGATGCAGGCGCTTCGCAGCGCCGGCGGCGACCCGCAGGAGATGCGCACGAAGCGGGGCGAGCTGATGGGTAAGCAGCGTGACGAGCTCAAGGCGCTCCTGACCGACGACCAGAAGAAGGTTTTCGACAAGAACGCCGAGGACATGCGTCAGCAGATGCAGAACCGCCGTCCGCCGGGCAGCCTCTGAGCTAGCCTTGGCGTACGATTGTCGACGGGCTGCCGATTTCGGCAGCCCGTTGCTTTTTGTAAGATTGCTGGCCGCGCCGGACACGTTCTCTCGAGATGGAGATTGCGCTGGACCACGCCCCGCTGACATCGCCGCTACGCCGAAGCGTCCCATTCGCAACGACAGACGATGCGCGGTGAGTTCGTCGACCTGAACGGCGTTCGCCTCTATTACTACGCGGCCGGAACACGAGGCGCCGGCGAGCCCATCGTCTTCCTGCACGGCTTTCCCACCTCGGGCCATCTCTGGAACGATGTGGTTCCCCTCGTCCCGTCGGGACACCGCGTGGTGGTGCTCGATCTGCTCGGGTACGGCCGCAGCGATCGACCGCTCGGGCGGCCAGTTTCCATTCGCGCCCATGGCGAGCGCGTCGTCGAGCTGCTCGACCTTCTCGGGATCAACTATGCGTGCGTCGTTGGCCATGACGTGGGAGGCGGCATCGCCCAGTGGCTGGCAGTGCGCCATCCACACCGAGTCTCGCGACTCTGCCTCATCGATTCCGTCGGGTTCGGCGAGTGGCCGACGCGGAACGTGAAGCTCGCGCGCGCCATGTTGCCGCTAACCCGTCATCTTCCCGCGACGTGGCTCCTCTCCATCCTGCGCAGCGATCTGCTTCGCGGATATCAGGATCATGATCGCGGCGTGCGGTCGATCGAGCTCTACGTTCGCCCGTTCGCAAGTCCCGAGGGGCGCGATGCTTTCATGGAGCATCTGCTCGCGCTCGACAGTGCCGACACCGCGGCGGTGGCGCCGCGGCTGAAGGAGATCATGGCGCCGACGGCGATCCTGTGGGGCCGGCACGATCCCTTTCTGCCCGCGGAGCTCGGTCAGCGGTTGCACGAGGTGATCCCCGGCTCGACGCTGGACGTGCTGGCGAGCGGCTGTCACTTCCTGCCCGAGGATGCGCCCGCCCGCGTCGGCGACACCCTCAAGGCGCTGCTGGCTCGTTAGGCGACTACTGCCCGCCGGCGGCGACGCTTTCGGGTTTGAGCGCGTCGAGCGAGTAGCGACTCCCCGGGTTCCACAACATCCAGCTGTCGATGCCCTGGTCGTGGCCGGCGCGCATCTGCGCCAGCACTTCGGCCGCGCCGTAGCGCGGCGGGCCTAACGTGAAGTCCTGATACCAGGGTACGATCCGCGCGGCGTTGGGAATGCCGGCGCTGCGGGCCTTCGCGTCTCGGAGCGCGTGCTCGAGCGTCGCGTACGGATGCGCGTTGGGATTCCCGAGGCCATACGTGCCGGGTGCGAAGTGCGACGGATAATCCATCGGCAAGACGACGTCTGCCTGATCGACGAACATCTCCCACTTCTGGCCAATGCCCATGTCCGTCGTGTCGGTGGCGCTGAGGCCGAAGACGTCGATCGTCATCGGGACCTCGAGGGGCCTAACGAGAGTACGGAGATAGCCGAGCTGGTCGCGGATCACCTGCGCGCGGACGCGGCCGTTCATGAGCGGGAAGAATGCTTCGCGAATGATCCGGTCCTCGTCCGGAAAGCGAACATAATCGAACTGGACCTCGCTGAAGCCGAGATTCACGGCTTCGGCCGCGAGGTCGCCCGCATACTTCCAGACTTCGGGACGCGTCGGATCCAGCCAGGGCCGACCATTCTTGTCCAGCCAGGGCAGGCTGTCGCGCTTCCGCTTGATCGACCATTCCCGCTTTGCGCTGGCGAGGAGTGGATCCTTGGCGACGACGATGCGAGCGATGGGATAGATCTTGTACGCGCGCATCGTGTCGAGCACGGCGCGCAGCCGGCGATAGGACATCGGACGCGTCGTGTCGGCCCCGATCTCCTTCGCGAGCGGCACCTGCGAGTGATAGAGCGTGAAGCCGCGATCGTCCTTCACATCGATGACGAGCGCGTTCACCTCGGTTCGCTTGGCGACGTCGATGAGCTGCCACATGCGATCGCCGATCGCCGCCCAGCGATTCACGTACAAGCCACGCACAGGATTCGGTGTCGCGACGAGCGGCTGTTTCGGACGTCGGATCGAGTCCGCGGCGACGACCGTATCGGTCCGAGCGTGCGTGCTGTCGACGGCAGCGACCGAACCTTCGGGCGCTGGGGCGCCGCCGGGCCGCGCGCGTGTATCCGAGCCCGTGCATGCGAGCGCGACGAGGCCGAGGGCAAAAACAAGAGGAACGTTCTGACGCAAATTGAGCGGGGTTGCGGGTGCGACGTCGCAAATTCTACACGTTACACGCCGAGGTGTTCAGTCGCCTGGCGTGCTCAGAGCTTTCGCAGATCGTCCGCGGCGTCGAGCAGGTTGGCGATGTCTCGAGAAAGGGCGCGGGCCTCGCGCGTGGCGCTGGTCACGTCCTCCATCGCCGAAGCCACACCCGCCGATCGGAGCTTGAGCAGATCCAACTTGATGTTCTGGAGGGTGAGGCTCGCGCTCTCGAGCTGCTCGAGAAGGGTGTGACGGCGCTCGAGCAGATCGTGCAACGTAGCGCGCTGCCGGCGAAGCAGTGCGAGTCGGCGATCATTGTCCTCGCGCGCCGGGTCGCGCTCCGCCTGCGCGATACGCTCGTCGAGCGCACCGAGCGAGCTGCCGCTCACGTCGACGTCGAGCCGGTGAAGCGTTGTGGCCAGTGACGCGACGCGATCAACGAGCGCCTTGATCGTCGGCGCGATACCGGGGAGCATGTCACGCTCGATCTCTGACAACTTGCTAATGATGCCTCTGATCTGCGCTTCGTCGGCGGCGGCGCGACGCACGACGGAGCCGTGCGAGCCAGCGAGGACTTCCGGGGGAACGAGGGACTCCGCGGGATCGGGCTCGGGCAGCGCAGGCTTCGCCGGCACCGGCGCCGCCAACCCGAGTGATTGACGCACGCGTTCGCGCCAGCTTCCGCGCAGCGCGGTCACCGGGCTCACGCCGTCGGCCCACAAGTTTCCCGCCCGTATCAGAGTCGAGAGCGCGAGGTAGATCGACGGGAAGATGAACCACGGAACTCCACCCATCGCCGCGTTGATGACGAACAACACCGGCACGACAACGAGAGTCTGCACGAGCCGGCGCCGGAAGCGCAGCACTCGATGCTCGATGTCGTACCAGGCGAGATCGTCCTTCGATCCGGAATCCCGGAGTGGCGACATCATCCCGCGCGCGTCACGCGCGGCGCGGCGCTGCTGGCGCGCCCACTGCCGCCACTCGCGCCGACTCATACCGGGGCCGACGCCGATCGAACCCGGCAACGGCGGTAAGGTGGGCAGCACGTCGTCGCTGAGTCGCATCGCGCGACGAAGCAGCTGGCCGGGCCGCAAGAGCTCCTCGGTGGACGCGCCGTTAGGCGATCGGAGCGGCGCCGTCGGCGCCGGCTCGACCGGCGCGTTGGCTTGCGAGAGTGCGTCGCGAAACGCACCCGCCGTCGGCCACCGCTCTTCCGGCTTCTTCGCGAGCGCACGATCGATGACTGCCGCGAGCTGTGTCGGCACATCAGGACGCCGATCGCGAATCGGCTTCGGGCTCTCCGAAAGGTGCTTCATCAGCATCGCCGGCGTGTTCGCCGCCTTGAACGGCGTCTCGCCGATGAGCATTTGATAACCAACCACGCCAAGGGCATACTGATCGCTGCGGCCGTCGACGTCGCGCTCTCCCATTGCCTGCTCCGGAGACATGTACGCGGGCGTTCCGACAGCGACTCCAGTGAGCGTCAGGCGGGAATCACCCGCCGCAGCGCGAGCAATGCCGAAATCGGTAACGATCGCTCGGCCCGTCGTTCGATCGAGGAGAATGTTGTCGGGCTTGATGTCACGATGCACGACGCCACACGCGTGCGCGTAATCGAGCGCGTCCGAGACTTCGGCGAGGATACGACGCACGGCATCGATCGAGAGACGAGGCTGGCGCGCGAGCCGAGCCGCGAGGCTCTCTCCCTCGACGAGAGCCATGACGAAGTAGACGACGCCGCCACGCTCGTCGACGGTGTAGATCGGCACGATGTTCGGATGACTGAGCTGCGCTGCAGTCTGCGCCTCGCGCAGGAAGCGCGTCCGAACGTCGTTATTGAAGGCCAGCTCTGGCGGCAGTGCCTTGATGGCGACGTGCCGGTGCAGCCGAAGATCGAGCGCCCTGAAGACGGCGGCCATCCCACCGCGCCCGATTTCGGCCTCGATGAGGTACTGGTCGCCAACCGCGGCGACGACGCGGTCGTGCAGATAATCGGTCACGATGGATCGCCGGCGAGCGGCGACTACGGACCGGCGGTGGAGCGCGCCGACGTACGACGGCCGATGCGCCCCATTTCGTCCGCCACGTAGAGCGCGCTGTCGACGCTGTCGGCGAGCGACATCGCGTTGACAGCCAACGTGGTGACGTTCTCGTGGGTCTGCGCTCCGGCGCGGAGACGAACCATGTCGAGACGCATGTTGTGGAGGGCCAGAGCGCACGTCTCGAGCTTCTCCTCCGCTTCAGCGCGCCGTTTTACGAGGTCAGCCATCGCACGGCGCTGCCGACGCAACTGCGCCAACCGTCTCACACGCTCGTCGCTTGCCGCACCCTCGAGGGGATTCGCGGCGCCCTCCAGGCGCGCGATCTCCGCCTCTACGGACTCCTGCGCTCCAGGCGCAAGACTTCGCTCCAGCGCGGACAACGAGAGCGCGAGCGCCTCGATCTTCTCGTAGAGCGCCAGCGACGACCGGGCGACGTCCGAGAGCCGAGCACGCTCCGCTGGCGGGAGCGTCTCGAGTATCCGGCCGATCTCATCGCGGTCGCGTGCAGCCTGTCCGATGAGATCGGCGCTGCGACCCGAGGCGTGGACGAATCCGGAGGAGCTCCGCGCACTGAGGCCCGAGGGCGTTCCGATCGGCCGCTCCATGGTCGAGCGTCCGCTACGCCGGGCGATCTTTCGGGCGCGCCGCTCCTCCCTGAGCCGATTACGCTGTTTGCTGTCGAACAGCGAGCGAACGCCACGCACCCCCTCGTCGACGACCTCGAGCAACTCGCGCTCTCTCGGCTGCCGGAAGACGTCGCGCCAGTCGTAGCCGTCCGCCCAGAGCTTGGCGTACTTGAACGCCATGTAGATGCTCCAGACCACGGTGATGCCGAAGTAGTCCCGGTCGCCGACGAGCGACGCGATGACGATGACGCCGTTGACGAAGAGGTAGGGCGCGAGCTTGCGGCGAAATTTCTGGACGGCTGGAGCTTCCCAGCGAGCCATGTCCTCCACCGTCGGCGGCACGTACATCTCCGAGTCCGCGAACGGTACCGCCGCGTATGCAGCGTCGCCGCCGCTCGTTCGACCGGCCTGATTGCGGGCCGACCCATACGAGTCGCCGTAGTCCGGTTGTGCCGTGTTGGACGAGCTGCGATTCGGCGGGTTCGGTACGCTGCCCGTATCGAGCGCGGCAACCAGGGCAGATGCCGAAGGAAATCGGTTCGCCGGATCCTTCTCGAGGAGCAGCATGACAGCGCGAGCGAGGTCGTCCGGCATGTCGGCCCGCCGTTGCTGCACTGGGATCGGCCGCTCGGAGATGTGCTTCACGAGCATCGCCGGCGTGCTTGCGGCAACGAACGGCGGTTCCCCGGCGAGCATCTGGTAGGCAACGACACCTAACGAGTAGAGGTCGCTCCGGCCGTCGATTGTGCGCTCCCCCGCCGCCTGCTCCGGGGACATGTAGGCCGGGGTGCCGATCGCCATTCCGGTCGCCGTGAGCCGCGAATCGCCGTCGCTGACGGCGCGCGCGATACCGAAATCCGTGACCATCGGCCGGCCAGTCTGGCTGGCGATGATGATGTTGTCCGGCTTGATGTCGCGGTGGACGACGCCTCGCTCGTGAGCGTAGGCGAGCGCGTCGGCGACGTCGCGGAGGATCCGGCGTACCTCGTCGGCTGGGAGCACGCCTCGCTCGAAGATGCGTTTGGCGAGGTTCTCACCATCCACGTACGCCATCACGAAGAAGACGAGCCCTTCGGTCTCGTCGACCGTGTAGATCGGTACGATATTGGGATGACTGAGCTGAGCCGCAGTCTCCGCTTCGCGCAGGAAGCGGGTCTTGATGTCACTACGGAACGCCAGCTCTGGCGGCAGGAGCTTGATAGCTACTGTCCGCTTGAGCCGGCGATCCTTGGCGCGGTAGACGATGCCCATCCCGCCGCGTCCAATCTCCGAGTCCAGCTCGTAGTGATCGCTGAGCACGCGCTCGACATGCGCGCGCAGCTCGGAGTCTGCGGACGAAACTACTGGGTCGGACACTCGAGGGGCTCGGGTAGCAACAAGTACAACTCCGCTGGCCAAGCGAGAATGTGGCATTCTAGCACGCAGCCATAGTTCTGGAAAGGAGATACGCACGCCTTCACGGCAGGGGCACTACGTCGACACGGCTCCGGGAAGTTGCAATTCCTGCCAGGCTGACGCGATCGAGAGAGGCTTTCCGCGCTCGCGCACGCCACGCGACCACACCTCTCAACATTACGCAATATGCTGCTTCGAGTTAGGCGTTTGCGGCCGACACTGGAATGGAGTGTGCGAATTTGCCACCGTCAACGCGCATTCATGACAGGGCGCGGATTCGTGCACCGCTGAATGACGCGTTTCGCAGTTTCTGACACTTCTATCAGGTCATGTCATGACCCAACGCCAGACTCTTCCCGTCCTCCCACTCCGGGGGACTGTAATCTTTCCGGGATTGACGGCCCCGATTGCGGCCGGCCGGCCCGGCACCCTGCGCGCGATCGAAGCGGCGCTCAAGAGCGAGCGCCTCGTGTTCGCTGTGGCGCAGCGCGACAACACCGACGAGCCCACTCCCGACATTCTCTACTCGATGGGAGTGATCGCGCGGATCGGTCAGATCCAGCGTGGACTGGGCGGCGTGCAGCTCCTCCTTCAGGGAGAGCAGCGCGCGACGTCGCTGCAGTACTCGACGACCGAGGGCTACCTCACCTCGGTGGTCATGCCCGTGGAAGAGATGAAGCCGGCGAACGAGGATGATCCGAGCTTCATCGCCCTGCACAAGGAATTGCGTGAGCGCGCGGGGGAGCTCGGCGAGCGCCGTGGGTTACCCGAAGAGGTCGTTCACCAAGTGCTGGACGCCGTCACGGATCCCGGGCGTTTTGCGGACCTCGTCGCGGGATACATCGAGCTTCCGCCTCCGGAAAAGCAGGGCTTGCTCGAGACGCTGAGCGTCGAGGAGCGGCTACGCCGCGTTCTCGTGCACGTGCAGCGTCAGATCGGCCTGCTGGAAATGCAGGAGGAGATCAAGTCACAGGTCCAGGAGGAGTTGGGCGAGCGGCAGCGCGAGATGTACCTGCGCGAGCAGATGAAGGCGATCCAGAAGGAGCTGGGCGACGACGATCAGTCGAAGGAGATCGCCGAGTTGCGCGACAAGCTGAACAAGCTCCAGCTGCCGAAGGAAGCGCGTCAGGAGGTGGAGCGCGAGCTGGGACGGCTCGAGCGGGCCGGACGCGAATCGATGGAAGCGCAGGTGATCCGCACCTACCTCGAGTGGATCGCCGAGCTGCCATGGAGCAATCGCTCCGACGACAACCTCGACCTGCAGCACGCGCAGGTAGTGCTGGACGAGGACCACTACGGCCTCAACGACGTGAAGGATCGCGTTCTGGAGTTTCTCGCGGTCCGGCAGCTTCGCGCGCAGCAGCTTGCCGAAGAGATGACGAAAACCGGCGAGCTCCCGATCGCGAAGATGAAGTCGGCGAAGGATGACGCGACCCCGCAGCTGATCACCTCGGACGACGATCGTACGATCACCGATCCGAAGGAGGCGAAGTCGCGGGCGATGGCGAAGGGACCGATCCTGCTCTTCGTCGGGCCGCCGGGCGTCGGCAAGACGTCGATCGCCAAGTCGATCGCCCGCTCGTTAGGCAGGGAGTACGTTCGCGTCGCGCTCGGCGGCGCGCGTGACGAAGCGGATATCCGCGGTCACCGTCGAACGTACGTGGGCGCGATGCCCGGCCGGATCATTCAGGGAATGAAACAGGGGGGGACCAAGAATCCCGTCTTCCTGCTGGACGAGGTCGACAAACTCGGCGTGTCGTTCCAGGGCGATCCAGCGAGCGCGCTGCTCGAGGTGCTCGACCCGGCTCAGAACGACAACTTCACCGATCACTACCTCGGCATCCCGTTCGATCTGAGCGAGGTGTTGTTCGTCTGCACGGCAAACTTCATCCAGAACATTCCTGGGCCCCTGCTCGATCGCATGGAGGTCGTCGACTTCGCGGGCTATACAGAAGCCGAGAAGGCGGAGATCGCCAAGCGGTATCTGATCCCGCGGCAGTTCGAGGAGTCCGGGCTCGGCGACAAAAAGGTGGCGATGACGGACGATGCCGTCACGATGGTGATCAGCAACTACACTCGTGAGAGCGGCGTGCGCCAGCTCGAGCGACAGATCGGGGCCGTGGCGAGAAAGGTCGCGCGTCGGCTCGCCGGCGGCGATCAGCAGATGATCGAGGACGGCAAGATCGACGCGCAGGAGGTGCGCACGTTGTTAGGCAGGCCGCGCGTTCATCCGGAGCGTGCCGCGACGGAGAACGAGATCGGTGTCGCGACCGGGATGTATTACACACCGGCCGGCGGCGATATCATGTTCGTCGAGGCCGCGATTCGCCGCTTGTATGGCTTCGGCCAACGTACCTCGGACACGGAGAAGACGCAGGTGAGTGGTTGGGGGAATGTTTCGCTGATTCTCACCGGCCAGTTGGGTGACGTGATGAAGGAGTCGGCGCGAGCGGCGCTCACCTACGCCGCAACGCATGCGTCGTCGTTGCAGATCCCAGACGATCGGCTCGGGTCGATCGAGGTCCATGTGCACGTACCGGCCGGTGCGATCCCCAAGGATGGGCCGTCAGCCGGAACGACGATGGCTACCGCACTCGTGAGCGCGATGTCCGGACGCCCGGTGCGAAAGGACGTCGCGATGACGGGTGAGATCACGCTGCGCGGACGCGTGCTGCCGATCGGCGGCGTGAAGGAAAAGGTTCTTGGTGCTCACCGCGCGGGAATCACGAACATCATCCTGCCGAAGGACAATGAGGCGGATATGGAGGACATCCCGGAGGATGTCCGCTCGCAGCTCACCTTCCACTGCGTGTCGACGCTGGACGAGGTGTTCGAGATCGCGCTGCTGCCGACACCCACAGCGCACGGGCCGGCCGAGAAGACGTTGATGGAAGAGGAGGAAGAAGCCGCAGCGGCGACAGCGAGCCACTAAAGCACGCGGGATTGTCATCCCGAGGAGCGAAGCGCAAGCGCAGCTCCTGCTTTTCTCCCCTGGGAGGCATTCCTGCGGCGCCACGCCTGATGGAACGCTGATGACGCTGACAAGTCGCAGAGACCGCTGACAAAAGAGCGGGAACGACCTTTATCAAAAAGTCGTTCCCGCTCTTTGTTCTTTCTGCGCAATCTGCGTCAGTTCACTCTCTTCCGCAGGGATGCTTCTCGGCGCAACAACAGCGGATTCCTCGTCGCTTCGCTCCTCGGGATGACAGCCATCCTCTCAATGCTCGATGAGCATCGGCGACGAGACTGGTCCGTCAGCGGAGTCGAGCCGGGCCAGGTCGCGGGCGCACCAACGCATCGCGGCGTAGAGCGCGGCGGCGTGGTCTTGCGAGCCCACCGTCCACCCAGCGTATTCCGCCATCGACAGCGCGCTGGTCGTTCTGGCGATGGCGAAGGCGAACGTGCGAGCATGCGTCTCGGCGAACTCGCGGCCCTCGCGCGCCGCGCGAGCGGCAAATTGCTCGATGGTGCCTAACGCTTCGGCGATGCCCGAGACCGCGGTTGCGAGCTCGTCGACGCGAAGGGCACCGAGCCGCCGCCGCGCGTCGCTGAGGAACGCCTCCAGCGCAGCGGTCTTTTCCAGCGCACGGAGCACGTCGAGACTCAAGACGTTCGTGGTACCTTCCCAGATCGAAAGCACCTGCGCGTCGCGGAGCAACCGCGGCAGGCCAGTGTCCTCGATGTATCCGGCGCCTCCGAACGATTCCAGCGCTTCACTCGCCACGGCAACGGCCTGTTTCGCGGTGTAGAGCTTCGCGACTGGAATAAGCAATCGCAGCCGCGCCAGCTCGTCATCGCTGGCATTACCAGTCTCTTGCCTGCCTAACAACTCGGCCACGTGGAACGCGAGGAAGAATCCCGCACGCCACTCGAGCTCCATCGCCTCGAGCGTTGCAACATGGAGGGGCTGGTCGATGAGCAGTTTTCCGAAAGCGCGGCGTTGCATGGCGTACTCCCGCGCCAGAGCAATTGCGCGTCGCATCCCCGCTACTGCCGCGACTGCATTGTAGACGCGCGTGACGTTGAACAACGTCGAGATCTTCTTCACGCCCTGGCCGATTCCGCCGATGAGATGCGCTGGCGCTCCGTCGAGGGTGAGCTCGGCAGTGGGCAGCGCGCGCGTGCCGAGCTTCTCCTTGAGGCGATTGACGCGGATGCCGCGCAGTCGTCCCTCGTCGTCACGGAGCCTGACGAGAAAGACGCTGAGATCGCGCGTTCGCGTCTGTGGCTCGTCGACGTAGGCGAGAGTGATCGCGATCTGCGACGTGGTCGCCGACGTGAACCACTTGGTACCGAAGAGTCGATACTCGTCGCCATCCGGAACGGCGATCGTCGATGTCGCCGAGACGTCGGAGCCGCCGGTGCGCTCGGTCATCCATTGCCCCGAGGTCCAGAACTGGTCGGGAGCGCGCGCCGTGAGGTGATGGAAAATCGGCGTCGTCACGCTGTCGGGATACACCTCGAGCAGCCGGGCCGCGCCATCCGTCATGGCGAGCGGACAGCTGTAGGTCGACGACGATGGCGCGTAGAGATAGAGCCGCGCGAACTGATCGATGCGCGAACGCTCACCATGCTTTCGCTCGTACGCGATCGCGACGAGGCCTTCCTCCGCGGCGATGCGATCGAGTGCGTGCCATGCATCCGAGGTCTCGATGGCATCGACGCGACGACCCCACGCGTCGTACGGTTTGTGACGCGGTGGATTCGCTTCGGCGGCGGCGTCCAGCGCTAACCACTCCGTGGCGGCCAGCCCGCCGATGCGTCGCAACGATGGCTCCAGCTCGGCGGCAAGCTCTCGTCCGAGTCGCCACCGGAGGTAGGACGCGAGCAGCGGGTCGTCGTCGTACTGATTCGTTAGGCGCGGACCGTCCTGATAGAACTCGGAGGTCATGACGCGCTAGTGGAAGACGAGAGCGCCGAACTGCGGCAGCCGCCAGGGATCGCTCTTGAGCGCCGGAGGCTCGGTGCCGGGGAGGAAGAACTCGACGTAGCGTCGCGCTGGCGGCGTGGTCGAGTCTGCAACCGCCCCTGTGTCGCGATCGAGCTCGGCGTAGACGAGGCCGGGGGGCACCGCGTCCCATGCCGACGCGAGTGGCGGAGCGGCGCTGCCTAACGATGAGTAGTAGCGCGCGATCATCTGGCCCCAGATCGGAGCGGCCAGTGAACCCCCCGCCGCACCTGGAGCAATCGTCGTCGGCTGGTCGAATCCGAGCCAGACCGCACCGACGAGATCCGGAGTCATTCCAACGAACCAGACGTCCGCGTTGTCATTGGTCGTGCCGGTCTTGCCGGCGACGGGAATTGCGGACGGCACGGCCTGCCGCGCTGCCGCACCGGTGCCGCGGTCGGCGACGTCCTGCATCATGCGGCGAATCATGAATGCGACGCGCGGATCCAGTGCGGGCGTGAGCGGCGCTGCCGGGGCCGCGTATGCTGTACGTCCCGTGAGGTCGTCGATGCGGGTAATGAGGCGCGACTGCACGACCGATCCAAGATTGGCGAACGCCGTGTAAGCCGTGACCAGCTCGAGAGGGCGGATAGCGGATGCGCCGATCGCGCTCGAGGGAACCAACGCCATCGGCGACGTGACACCCAGGCGCTGTGCAAGCGCGGCAATGGTGTCGATGCCGACGCGCATCCCGAGCTGCACGGCGACCGGATTTCGGGACCTGACGAGTGCCTCGTGGAGCGTCATCGGACCGAGAAACTGGCCGTCGGCATTGCCAGGCTGATAGTTCGGTCCCGACGGCATCGGAATCGACAGAGCGGTGTCGGGGACGATGGCGTTGGGCGGAATGCTGTCGGAAAGCGCGGCAGCGTAGACAAGAGGCTTGATAGCCGATCCGGGTTGCCGCAGCGCGAAGACACGATCGAACGGCGACGACGCGTAGTTGCGACCGCCGACGAGCGCGCGCACGTCGCCGCTGGTGGGATCGACGACCACGACCGCGCCCTGGAGGTACGGCGCGCGCGTCCTGATCGCATCGGCGTACTTGGCGTGCCGATAGCCAGGACGCGCCTCGACGCGCATCGTGCCGTCGACGAGCGCGGCGACCGCGGCGCGCTGGAGCGCGGGATCGAGCGTCGTGTAGATGCGATAGCCGCCGTTCGCGACGGGGATTCCGGCGCGCTGCGCCGCCTGTCGAACCGCGTCGACGAAATACTGCGACGGGGCCGACATCCCCGCATCGGGCGCGGTGACGACCGGCTCGTTGCGCGCCCTGTCGGCGACGTCGCGCGTGATGTAGCCCTGGTCGGCCATGAGGCCGAGGATGAGATCGCGACGGGACTTGGACCGCGCGGGAAATCGCGTCGGATCGTAGAGGACGGGCGACTTCGGAAGCGCGGCAAGCGTCGCCGCTTCAGCAAGGGAAAGCCGAGACGCCGATTTCCCGAAATAGTGACGGGCGGCGGCTTCGACCCCAAACCAGTTGTGGCCCAGGTCCACCTGGTTGAGATACGCTTCGAGGATCTGGTCTTTACTGTAGTGCTTTTCCATCTCCCGCGCCGCCGACTGCTCGCGGAGCTTGCGACCGAGACTCAGGTCTCGCCGATCGATGATGTCGGGATGCATGTTCCCGACGAGCTGCTGGGTGATGGTGCTGGCGCCGCCACGCCGCTGACCAAAGATCTTTCCCTTGATCGCCGAGGCGACGCCGATCAGGTCGACGCCATCGTGCTGATAGAATCGCTGGTCCTCGACCGCGATGAACGCGTTCGCTACATAGCGCGGCAGGGTTCGGAGCGCGACGCTCGTTCGGAACTGGCGGCCAATCTCACCGACGAGGGACCCATCGCGCCCGAAGACGAGCGATGATTGCGGCTGCGGCACGATCTGCCATGCTTCAGTCTCCGCAGTCTGTGCCGCGGGCGGGCCGACACGCACGGAGTTCTGCGCGCGAGCACTGGCCGAGCCGGTGAGAATCGCCGCGGCGAGGAGAACCAGTGAACGATGACGAGCGATCAGCATACGGCGTGTTCTACCCTGGGCGCGAAGCAAAGATACAATTAAGGCATGCCTCCCTTCGTGCACGTCGCCATCGCGCAGTTCAAGCCGCGGAAAGCGGACTTTCGCGCGAACATCGAACGGCTCTCCGCGCTATTCGGGCAGATCGAGGAGCTCGATCCTCGACCCACCGTGTTGGCGCTGCCGGAGACTGCCCTGACCGGATACTTCCTCGAAGGTGGTGTGCGAGAAGAAGCGATGACGGCGGGCGCCATGGCTCGTGAGCTGGATGCGGCGTATCGGGCCGGGGCGAGATCGCCAAGATCGCTGGATGTCACTCTCGGATTCTACGAAGTCTGGAACAACAAGCTGTACAACAGCGCGCTGTACGTGACGCTCGGCAACGGTGAGCCACAGATCCGTCACGTCCACCGGAAGATGTTTCTCCCGACGTACGGTCTCTTCGACGAAGAGCGGTTCGTCGAGCGCGGCACGGAGGTGCGCGCCTTCGACACGTCCTGGGGCCGCGCCGCGATGCTGGTGTGCGAGGACGCGTGGCACAGCATGACAGCGACGATCGCCGCCCTGGATGGGGCACAGGTGATTTTCGTCTGCTCTGCCCCGCCCGCCCGCGGGCCATGGCCGAAGGCGGACGACGTCCCCGGACCAGCGAGCGTGAGCCGGTGGGAGCGCCTCATTCGGGACATCGCGGATGAACACGGTGTGTACGTGACGCTCGCGAATCTCGTGGGAAGCGAGGGGGGCAAGTTGTTCGCGGGTGCCGCGCTGGT
>DATEPP010000057.1:0-4559 GCA_035273165.1 Gemmatimonadaceae bacterium | reverse complement strand
TCGTCGCCATCGGCATCACCGATTACGCGCAGGGCGAGCTCGGAGACATCGTCTTCATCGAGCTGCCGCAGATCGGTACGCACTTCGGCAAGCATGACGTTTTTGGCACTGTCGAGGCCGTGAAGGCCGTGTCCGAACTGTACGCGCCCCTGAGCGGCGAGGTCGTCGAGACCAATGACCGCTTGGACAAAGAGCCGGCGCTCGTCAACACGGCGCCCTACACCGACGGCTGGATGATCAAGCTGCGGCTCCGGAACCCCAGCGAGCGAGACGAGCTCCTCGGCGCCGCTGAGTACGCGACCCGACTGGGAGAATGAGGAGAGGGTAGCGCTGCTACTGGATGGAATACCAAAAAGGCCGACGATCGGATCGCCGGCCTTCTTGCCATCCGTTAGCCGTCAACCGGCAAACCGTCAACTGAAGGCGTACCGGGCGTCGGCTTCCTGGACGAGATGCGTCCAGACGTCCGCGACCTGTTGCTCCAGCGCGTTCAGCGTGCCCGCGTTCTCGACGATGAAATCCGCTCCCGCCCGCTTGAGCTCAGCCGGCATCTGCGCCGCGATCATGTCCATCGCTTCCGTCTCGCGCAGCCCCCGGTCGCGCACGAGCCGCTCGAGCCGGAGCGGACGCGGCGCGTCGACGAGGAGGATCCGGTCGAACCGGGGGGCCATGTGCTTCTCGAAGAGGAGCGGGATGTCGCAGACCACGATGCGGTCGCCTCGCTGCCGCGCGTCGTCCAGAAGTCGCTGGCGGAGGCT
Organism: Gemmatimonadaceae bacterium; assembly: GCA_035273165.1. Classification (GTDB taxonomy): domain Bacteria; phylum Gemmatimonadota; class Gemmatimonadetes; order Gemmatimonadales; family Gemmatimonadaceae; genus AG2. The sequence goes on along the minus strand of DATEPP010000057.1, from coordinate 3,801 downwards.
CTCGACCTCGGGGTGGACGATCCCGTTGAGCTCCTCGAGCTGAGTCGGGTCGCTGAAAACGGTCCGGCGGAGCGCCGTACGATCCAATTCCTTGTCGAGGCCGACAATCGAGGTGCCCCAGCGCTCGACGATCTTCTCGTACGCGGGTGTCCCGGCCTCGACGGCGCGGCGTGCTAGCACGTCGGCGTCGATGATCGTCGCGCCCCGCTCCGACAGGAGCTGTGCGACCGTCGATTTGCCGCTGCCAATATTTCCGGTCAGTCCGACCACCAGCATCAGTTCCTCCTCCCCGCCACACGTGAATCCGCGCCTACCTTCTGGCCAAGGTAGGTTTTATGGCTCCAGGCGTCAACGCCGTGCCCGTCTGGGAACGTTTCGGGCGGCATCGGCGATTTCATTTCCCATCACCGAACTCAGGGAGAAGAACAGTGCCGAAGGACTCCACCTCCAATCGTCGCGCCAAACCGCCTGCCGTTCCGCTCTCGAAGCGCCAACAGGGTAACGGCCGCCGGACGCCTGAGCCGAGGGCAGCGGAGGGGTTGGATCTGGATCCAGGGGAGGTGAACGCCGAGTACGCGTCGCTGGTCCAGCGACAGCTCGCGCTGCTTGGCGAGGACCCGTTGCGCGAAGGGCTGTTGAAGACACCGGAGCGGGTGGCCAACGCGATGGCATGGCTCACGAGAGGCTACAGCCAGAAAATCGAGGACGTCGTCGGCGATGCTTTGTTTTCGGAAGAGCACCGCAACATGGTCATGGTGCGCGACATCGAGTTGTACAGCCTCTGCGAGCACCACATGCTGCCGTTCTTCGGGAAAGCGCATGTCGCGTACATCCCCAACGGTCGCATCGTCGGTCTGTCCAAGCTGCCGCGCATCGTCGAGGTCTTCGCGCGACGGCTGCAGGTGCAGGAGCGGCTCACCGAGGAGATTGCTGGCGCCATCGAGGACGTGCTCGCCCCGACGGGAGTCGGCGTGGTAATCGAGGCGTATCACCTCTGCATGATGATGCGCGGCGTCGAGAAGCAGAACTCGAAAACGATTACGAGTGCGGTGCGGGGATCATTCCGAGACGATGCCCGGACGCGGACGGAGTTTTTGTATCTCGCGCACGGTCGCGAGACGTTCGCGCCGTAACCTCTGTCATCCCGAGGAGCGAAGCGACGAGGGATTTGGTGCGCTATGCGCACCAAATCCCTCGCTGCGCTCGGGATGACGGTGGAGGTCTACGCTCGGGATGACCAGCTGCTCTTCATCTTTTCGCGGCACCGAGTGGCAGGAGCGGCAACGCGCCTCATAGGTCTCGGCGCTTCCGACCATGATCGTTGGTGAATCGTAGCGTGCAGGGTGGCCGGCGATGAGACGCTGGTTCCGGCTCGCGGGGTTGCCGCACTGCACGCAGATCGCATGGAGCTTGTCCACGACCTCCGCGACAGCGAGCAGTTGCGGCATCGCACCGAACGGCTCGCCGCGGAAGTCGGTATCCGTACCCGCGATGATGACACGCATGCCGCGATGAGCGAGTGACGTGACGAGCGCGACGACCGACGGATCGAGGAACTGCGCCTCGTCGATTGCCACGACCTGCGTGTCGGCGTCGAGCGCTCGCGCGATCTGCTCGGGCGTATCGATCGGAACCGCCTGCACGGTGCGGCCATCGTGACTCGAGATGTGGTAGATCCCCGCGTAGCGTTCGTCGAGGTGCGACTTGAACACCTGCACTTTTCGCCTGGCAATGATGGCGCGACGGACCCGGCGAATAAGCTCCTCGCTCTTACCGCTGAACATCACCCCGCAAATCACCTCGATCCACCCACCGCTTCGGCTGAAGTGGAGGTCCGAGTTCACTCGGTCTCTCCGGATCGTGGCCGTGCCGAGCGATCCGCGTCGCGCTGCTCGTCGCGCGGCCGGTCGCGGATGACATCGCGCCGGACGCCCGAATCTCGTCGTGGTCCACGATCGCCACGATCGCCCCGCTCGCCGCGGCTCTGGCGTCCTGAGCCCGAACGCTGCGGCCGTTCCTGATCGACGCGTGCGACGACGCGTCGGCCGCGGATCGTGCTTCCCGTCAACTTCGAGACGACGCTCTCCGCGACGTCCGTCGCGATCTCGACGAGCGAATGGTTCTCGCGAATGTCGATCTTGCCGACCTTGACGCTCGTTATGTGCGCCTCGTTGGTAATGGCGCCGACGAGATCACCAGGACGTGCGTTATCCATCGCGCCGACATTGACGAAGATCCGCGTCATCGCGCCAGCGGCCGCCTCGCCTAACGGTGCACCGCGGTTTGCCGGGCGCCCCTCGGTGACTCGCGCGCGCGCGGCGTCGCGCTCGAAGCGCGCCTGCTCCAGGAGACGGAGCGTGGCCGCGGCGATCTCGATGCCGTCGTAGCTCTCGAGCAGCGGCTCGAGGGTGAGCAGCTCACGCGCAAACGCGCCCGTCGCCAAGGTGTCACGCAGCTCGCCGCGCACGATCTCTTCGCGACTGCGCGCGCGTAGGCCCGCCTCGGAGAGCGTGAATGGCGTCACCGGCGCGCCGCCGCCGAGAACACGAAGGCTCGCCAGAAGACGCGGCTGGGCGAGTGCGACGACCCGTCGCGGCTGCGGACCAACTGCTTCACGCAGCTCCTCGCGTGACGCAGGGATGTCGTAAAGCACGACGACGTCCCATTCGCCGGTGCCCGCCGCGCGTGCGACATGCACGCCGCGCTCCTCCGAGGCTCGCTCAGCGTAGCCGAGGGCGCGCAGGAGGTCGCGCACGTCGCGCTCGCTGTCGTCCGAGCGAACGTAGACGAGACCACGCGGCGGATCGATGTCGTCGAGCAACCGTCGGAGCGCGGGAAGTCGCGCCGCACCAGCAACACTCACGAACTGCAGCGGCACGGGAACATCGGACGCTTCGGCCGGAGCCGGCGCTACGCGCCGCGCCCGCCTCGCATATCGCTCGATCAGTGCTTCGACTTCGCTCGTGATCTCGTTGGCGACGACGACGCGCGCGGCCTCCTTCGGAATCTCGGCCATGAGCGTCTCGAGCATGCTCTCCTCGCCGCCCGCGATCAACTCGTCCACCCAGGCGAGCACGACACAACGCACCTGGTCGAGCTTGAGCGTGGAGCCCTGAACCAGCGCGAGCAGCTCCGGCGGAGCGCCCGCGACGACCTGAGCGCCGCCAGCGCGCAGAAGTGGCGTTGCGCGCCGCGCTGTTGTCGCCGCGAGCGCGTTCAGCGACCGGCTTCCCGCGAGTCGCACCACCGAGGCAGAGGCGCCGGCGGCGGCCTCTGCGTCAGCACAGACGATGAGCAGTTGAACGTCGCGTGTGGCGTCGTCGATCCGGTCCAGCACAGGGGCGAGGATATGAGCGATCGACGCCCAATCGTGCGGCATCTGATAGACCACATTCTGCCCCCGCGTGACCGTGGGCTCTTTTGCTTCCTGATCCACTGCTTCCTCGACTTCACATTGGCCGCGACGCGCGCGACGTGGCACACCGTCTTGCCGATCCCTAGTTTTGCCGGGCCGGACAAGTATAGCGGTCTCCGAAAGGCCCACCAAATCGAGCGTAGATTCCGCAACCCCCGCGCCCTCGTCCTCTTTCGTTTACGATGTTCCGTGCACTTCACGCCTTCTCCTAACGTCGCCGAGCTCCAGGAGTCCGCGACGATCGCGGTCTCCGCACGTGCAAAGGCTCTTCGCGCGGCGGGCCGTGCCGTGATCGATCTGGGGGCGGGTGAGCCCGACTTTCCAACGCCGTCGTTCATTCGCGAGGCCGCGAAACGGGCGCTCGATGCCGGAGCGACGCGATACAC
>DATEPP010000056.1:0-7935 GCA_035273165.1 Gemmatimonadaceae bacterium | reverse complement strand
CGGCGAGTCTCGTCAATCTGTTCATTGCCAGAGCACTCTCGCAGGTTCGACAGACGGCAGTTCGGCTCGCAATCGGCGGCAGTTGGCGCCAGTTGCTCCGTCTGCAACTCGTGGAAACCGCGCTGTTGGCGATGCTTGCCGTCGGACTCGGGCTGGCCATTGCGGCCCCGACGACGACGATTTCACGATCACTCATTTTTCCGGGCGTGGTGTGGGCCCGTCCGGTGCTCGATGTGCGCGGAGCAGCGATCGGCTTCGGTCTCGCGTGCTTCGTGAGCACGGTGACGACGTTCTGGAACGCACTCTACACGATGCGCGTGAATCCCACCGATCTGCTCCGCGCCTCGGCAAGTGCGTCGACAGGCACGCCACGCCATACGCACGCCGTCCGGAGAACGCTCGTCATGGTTCAGGCGTCGATCCTCGTCGTTTTGCTGAGCGGAACGGTCGCGTTCGTCCTCAGTCTCCGGCGGGCGTCGCATGCGGATCTGGGATTCGACATCACGGCGCTTGTCGCCGTGCGCTTTCCCCTTCCGGCCGAGACGCCGCCTGAGCGTGTCAATGCACTCTACCGGGAAGCGCGTGATCGCGTCGCGAGGGTCCCGGGCGTCGAGTCGGCGGCACTCGCGTATATGGAGCCGTGGCGCAACAATGCAAATGTCGATTTCAGTGTCCCCGGCGCCACGGCGCTGGAGCCGCCAGTAACACTGTTCGACCTCGCATCACCCGAATATCTGCATACCTTCGGCATTGCGATGCGCAGCGGCCGCTGGTTCGAGCAGGCCGACAACCCTAGTGCGGCGCCGGTCGTCGTTGTCAACGAGTCATTCGCGAACAACTACTGGCCGAGAGGGGACGGGCTCGGGCAGTGCCTGCGTGTCGGCGGCGCGAGCGCGCCTTGCCGAACGCTGGTCGGTATCGTCCGCGATTTCCACGTCACGGGACAGCTGGACGGGACGATCTATCCGACAATCATCGTGCCGGTCGCGCAAGGCACCGGATTTCGGCAGACACCGCATCTCTTCATCCGTGTCCGTGGTGATCGCTCTACTGTGATGTCGTCGGCTCGTCGTGCGTTACAAATAATGGAACCGAATCTTCCGGCGCTGGATGTTCATCCTGTCGAGAACAACGCGTCTGCTTTCTTCGCGTCGCTCAAACTCGGCGCCGCAGCATTCAGCGCTTTCGGTGTGCTCTCGGCGGTCATCGCCGCGCTCGGACTCCACAGCGTATTGTCGCTGCTGATCGTCGAGCGACGCCGCATCTACGCCATTCGTCTTGCGCTCGGCGCTACACCCGCGAGCCTCGCGCGGGCAGTGGGCTTCTACGCGACGGCCACCGTCGTCACCGGTCTGCTCATCGGCGGCGCGGTGCTCATTCCGATCGCGCGAGTCATTGAACCAATTCTGTTTCACACGAAGCTGCTGGCCGTCGCTTCGTTGGTTGGAGTCAGCACACTCGCCATGATCATCGCCATAGGCGCCGTGGTTGGCCCGGTGCGCACAATGTTCCGGACTGACGTGATGACCGTGCTTCGCGAGCAATAACCAGCATCGTGGTGGAGGATGCAGTCATCGCCCTCTGGATTAGCTGGGGTCGCTCGGTGAAGGGCATGGCCCACGCCGCTCGAGGAGCAGTTTTTGCAGAAATTCCTTGACCATCTTCATCAATCGTCGGCCACGTCTGCGTGGCGCGTTGCCGAACGCGTACGCAGCGACGGAGCTGGAGGTGTGCATGATGGGAGTTTCGACGAAATCGGCATTGCGAGCGGTCGCTCTTGCCTCGTGCCTGGCGACTATGTCGGCTTGCGACTATGTGCGCCTCCTCCGCCCAAGTGTGCTGAAGCAGCTCAATCCCCGGGTGGTGCGCCTCGTCAACGAGCTACCCGAAGTAGATGAGCCGAACAAGGAGATCATCGCGCGACTCTTTCCGCACGGCGGTTTGGAGCACGCGAGCGTGGCCGCCGATGGCGTGATGCACGCGGAGGTTCGTGTTCCGCCTGATCAGCTGATCTGGGAGCCATCGATCATCGTGATGCCGCATTCGGGAGATCTCGAGATCGAGTTTCAAAATGCGGATCACAACTTCCACATGGCTTTTCTTCCGAGCACCGGAGCGCGTCAGGTCGTGGAGCTCCCGGTTCATCAGGGCGCTCGCGGCCGCATTCATCTCGACGAACCTGGGCTGTACTGGTTCGGCTGTCCCGTTGCGAATCACGCCGGCCGCGGAATGCTCGGCCTCGTGATCGTTCGTGGTGAGGTTGCGGCAACGGCGAAGCTCGATCGCCCGCAGCAGCGGAGGCCGTGATGCGAATGCGACCGCTCATCGGGATCAGCCTCGCGATGGCGACGACCGTCGCCGCTGCGTGCTCACATCCCGCGCGCTATCCAGTGAGCGGGACCTCGCGGCCGTTCTCGGCACTCGACGCGACAGAGTCCGGCACTGCTCCCGACGTCGCCTCGCGAGTGACCGCAGACCGCATTGCACGTGCTCGCGAGGAGCCGCAGAACTGGCTGACGTATTATGGGGCGTATGATGGTCAGCGCTACAGCGCGCTCGATCAGGTGAACAGCTCGAACGTGAAGACGCTCCGACTCGCATGGCAATTTCAGGCCGGCGTCATCGGTCTGGTCGCGAATCCCGCGACGTACGCGTTCGAGGCCACGCCCATCGTCGTGGATGGCGTGATGTATGTGTCGGGGTGGGATGGTTACGTGTGGGCGCTCGACGCGGTGACGGGAAAGCTGTTCTGGCGGTATCGGCATGCGATCCCGCTCGACGTGCCTCTCTGTTGTGGCAATGTGAATCGCGGTGTCGCGGTGGCGCAGGGGAAGGTGATCTTCGCGACGCAAAATGGGCACGTCGTGGCCCTCGACGCGGTCCGCGGAACGCCGGTGTGGGATGTGCCGTTCGTCGACGTGCGCGCGGGTGAAAGCGCGACAATGGCGCCGCTGGTGGTGAAGAACATGGTCCTGGTCGGCTCGTCGGGGGGCGAATATGGCGTCCGCGGTCATATCGACGCATTCGACATCGCGACAGGGCGCCGCGTCTGGCGTCGCTACAATGTGCCGAAGCCGGGAGAGCAGGGAAGCGAGAGTTGGAGTGGGGATTCCTGGCAGTGGGGCGGAGGGACGGCCTGGATCACCGGCTCCTATGATCCTGCCTTGAATCTCGTCTACTGGGGCACCGGGAATCCAGGACCCGACTTCAACGGCGACACACGTCGGGGCGACAACTTGTACACGAATTCCATCGTCGCCTTCAGCCCTGACGATGGCTCACTCAAATGGCACTATCAGACAACACCGCACGACGTGTGGGACTACGATGGCGTCAATGAGCAGATCCTCTTCGATCAGAATGGCCGCAAGCTGCTCGCGAAGTTCGATCGCAACGGGTACCTCTTCATCCTCGATCGCACGAACGGCCAATTCGTGCGCGCGACGCGATTTGGCACCAAGGTGACCTGGGGTGACATCGATCCGGCGACGGGGAAAGTCACTGTCCGCCTGACGCCGACGCCGCAGGGACAGCAGATCTGCCCGGGACCGGCCGGCGCGAAGGAGTGGCCGCATGCGTCCTACAGCCAGCAGACGAATCTGCTCTACACGCCGGTCATGGAAGTCTGCGGGACTTTCACGTCTGCTCAACAAGAGTTCAAGGAAGGAATGCCGTACTGGGCGGGCGGCGCAGAAGCGACGAAGCAGGGGAACGTCGGCTATGTCAAGGCATTCGATCCGGCAACCGGGCGCGAGGCATGGTCGCATCAGTTTGCTCATCCCATCGTGGCCTCGTTGCTCACGACGGCCGGAGGGCTGGTCTTCGCGGGTGAGCCCACCGGGGAGTTCGATGCGCTCGACGCCCGGACGGGCGAATTGCTTTGGCAGATTCAAACCGGGAGCGGCATTCACTCCAGTCCGATCACCTACAGTGTCAACGGCAAGCAGTACGTTGCCGTCGCATCGGGGTGGGGAGGCTGGATGAAGGGCTTCGCGCCCGAGCTTTATGGTGAATCGCGTGGGAGCGCCCTTCTTGTGTTTGCGCTACCGTGAGCAGCTCACTAGGGGCGCGGACCGCTTAGCCGTCTGCGGACTTCAGTCGCGAGCGGCTCGGTGGGATCGATTGCCAGCGCGCGGTCGACGGCTGCTCCGGCGCCGGCGAAATCACCGGTCGCTTCTAGGCCGCGGGCGAGCGATGCCTGCGCCGCGGCGGATTTGGGGAAGAGGTCGCTCTCGAGCTTGAATACCTCGAGCGCCTCGGACGAACGGCCACGCTGGAGCAGCGCGCGTGCTGTCTGGTCGATCTCCCACTCGGCGTCGCGGAGGGTGTCCGGATGCAGCGCGGCCAGTGCCCGAAGTTGCGCCACGCGCGCGGAGACGCCGCTCGCGAGCAAGTGGTCGATCCGCGTCTTCCATTGCGCTGACCGGTCGTAGTCGGTGTCCCACCCTTGAATCTCGAGCGTGATGTCGACGCTGTCGCCGAGCGCACGCTGGCGCAGCTCGTCGAACCAGTCGTTGAACCGGCTTCCGCCGGAAATCCCGAAATCGCGGCGCGACAGCCTGAGGCCGCCGCTGAAGTAGACGAGCGAGCTGCCGTGTGGGTCCGCGGTTGGTCCGCCCACCTCACGGAAAGGAATCGAGACATCCCGCGTGACGCCGTGCATCGTCAAGGGGCCGCTCACCACCAGCCCGTTCGGCGTGCGCCGGAGATCCCGACTCGTGAAAAGGATCGTCGGATACTTCGCGGTATCGAAGAAGTCACTGCTGCGTAAGTGCTCGTCCCGATGCTTCGAGCCCGTATTGATGCTCGACGTCGCGATCGCGACCGTCACGGACGCGCGTGCCAGGTCTTGCGGTGTATACACGATCGTGCCGCGTATGTCGTCGAATCTTCCATGCACCGGATGTCCGAGGAATGGAATCTCGAAGGCAACCGAGGAGTGCGCGGCCTCGACGCGATATTCACGAAACGAGGGCGGAACTCGTGCGGCGAGAACGAGCGCGGCGCCAAACACCATGAGTGTTTTCATAGTCTGTGTGGTGAAGAGCTATTCCCGTGTCAGCACAAAATCCTGAGGTCCGCGCGCATCGCTCGTCGTGTCTCGCGTGCGGATGCCCAAACCATCGGACTTGCGCACCCAATACGTCTTTCGCTGGCCGAAGACACCGAGCGCTATGCGCCAGCAGTCGAAGCTGCCGGCGGGTACCGTGATGCGCTCTTCGCCCTCCACGGCAAGCGTGACCGGGGCGAATACATCGTTGGAGCGCACTGCCCAGCCGAGTAAGGAGACCTCACCTTTCCATAAGGCGGTGAGCTGAGCGCCAAGAAGCACGACAGGCGCCATGGCATCGCTCACGTAGGGCGAGAACGCTGGCAGGAGATGCCGCGCGATCGGCCGACCCAATCCTTCGTCCGTGTTCATCCAACCGACCAGACTGTCGCCGTACATCCGCTGACGAATCGTTATGCCGTGGTAGCGGCGATACGGCGTGACGCGTACGACGCGTCCGAGGAGGCGTAGCGAGCTCCGATCGACGTGGAGGGTTTCTGCCTGAATGGTGTCGGCGGAGCGCCAGAGCTGAATGATGCGCCATGCATCGCGATCTTCGATGCGCGCGGCTGCAATGTCCAGAGACCCGCGACCCAACATGCGCGTCGTACCGTTGCGCTCCTGGAGCAGCCTGGCGTACTCGAGATGCATTGGGCGAAAGCTCGCGCCACTCAGATGCGCCGGTGGGAGCTCGCGCACGAGCGGCGAAGGTTGTGCGGCGAACACCTCACTTCCAGAGAGAAAGGAGCCGAGGTAGTCCGGCGTGAAGGCCGTATCGGGGCGAACGCGCGCCGCCTGTCGCTCGCGATGTGAGTCGCGGAATATGGGTGCGAGGAACAGGGCGACGGCAGCGGCCGTGCCACCGACCACCCATACGATCGGGCGCAGGCGCCGGTGAGAGGTCGGCTCTGCACTCGGTAGAATGGCGCGAGCGCCAGAGGCGCGCTCCGATATCACGCGTTCGATGAGTGCCGGGGACAGTGCAGCGTCCGTCAGCGACTGAAGGGAATGCGCGAGCGATCGCGAGAAGGAGACTGCGCCGCGACATCGCGCGCAGTCAGCGAGGTGCCTGGCGACACGCGATTGGACATAGGGCCGGAGCTCACCGTCTGCGAATCGCTGCAGCTCACGCGCGGTTGGGTGGAGGAATGGAATCGTCATGAGTCGAGTCGAGCGCGAAGCATCTGGATCGCACGGTAGAGTCGTTGCTCGGACGCGCGCTGACTGATCTCGAGGAGCTCGGCGATCTCGGCGTGTGAGTAACCCTCGATCATCTTGAGGACGAGTACTACGCGCAGAGCATCCGGCAGCTCGTTGACCGCGCGCTCGAGGGCGAGACTGTCCTCGTTGGGGGCGCCTGCTTCGATGTTCAAAGGCACATCGACTTCGCGCCGGCGGCGTGCGCTGCGAATGCGCATGAGCGCAACGCGCGCCGTCACTCGTCGCAACCAAGCCTCCAATTGTCCGCGCTCGTTGTAGTGCTGAAGTGCTTCGGGTAATCCGAGGAAGACGTCGTGGAGCACGTCCTCGGCGTCCTCGCGTGTTCCGGTCAATCGGTGAGCGAGTGTGGCGAGCGCTCCGCCCGTCCGCGCATAGAGCTCGCCGAGCGCGTCACTGTCGCCTGCGCGCACGCGCGCGATTAGCTCGGCGGGGAGGAAAGTCAGCTTTGGCCGGGGCGAGAGTGTCATCTCTCAATCAATGCCGCCCAGTAGCCGAATCTCACACGACATCGAAGACACTGGCAGTCCGGCAGGCACTGGTCTCTAATGTTGCCGGGGTTCAGACGGCCGCTGTCTCGATCCTCGCGAAGAATGCGTCCCGATATGAGGCGCCGATGCGCACCTTCGCACCCGAAGCGAGTAGGGCCACATATTCGCCGCGAAACCAGGGCTGTACCTCACGCACCGATGCCAAATTCACGATGGCCGATCGATGCACGCGTGCGAATCGGCGTGCATCGAGTACCGCCTCGATCGAGGCAAGCGTGCGGCGAATGCTGTGCGCCCGTCCGGCGGAATAGGCAATGACGTAATTGCCGTCGGCAATGATGCGATCCACCGTCGCGAGGTCGAGCACGGTGATTCCGCGCCGGCCGCGCAATGCGAGACGCGTGATCGGCGGGCACGATCGGACCATGCGTTCGCGAACCCGCCCCAGTGCCGCGGCGAGATCGTGGGGCTCGATCGGCTTGAGCAGATAATCAACGGCGTTCGCGCGCAATGCATCGATCGCGTGCTCGTCATAGGCGGTCACGAATACGACCCAGGGCCGGCGTTCGCCGCCAAGCCGCCGCGCGACCTGAAGCCCATCGAGCCGCGGCATCTGTATGTCGAGCAGTACCGCGTCCGGACGGTGGTGCAAGACATCGCGCAGCACAGACTCACCGTCCGCGCATTCGCAAACGACGTCGACGCCGTGATCGCCGAGAAGGCGGCGGAGCTGTGCGCGGACGAGCGGCTCGTCGTCGGCGATGAGAACGCGTAGCGGCGCTGTGTCAGTCACCGAGTCCCTCCGCTGGAATCTCGATCGTGACAGTGGTGCCACCGTCAGCGTTGGCCGCGAGGGCGATGCGGTGGCGATCATCATAGAGCGTCGCCAGGCGAGCGCGAACGTTCGCGAGACCGATGCCGGTCGAGGTGGACTTTCTCGGATGGCCGTTACCGTCGTCGCGCACGATGATGCGAATCCGATCCGAGACGCTCGTGGCGCGAACCTGGACACGCCCGGTGCCGCGGGCGCCGACGCTGTTGCGAATCGCGTTTTCGACGAGCGGCTGGAGCAGCAGCCGCGGCACGCGTCGGTGGAGAAGCATCGGCTCCGCGCTCATCTCCGTCTCCAACGCAGGGAAGCGAACACGCTGTATCGCGATGTAGCGTTCGGTAAAG
>DATEPP010000055.1:0-5157 GCA_035273165.1 Gemmatimonadaceae bacterium | reverse complement strand
TTCGCGTTGGAGGCAACGAGGGTTGGTCGCATGATTTGCGTCGCCCCCTGAATGTACGCGTCGCCGCCGTACATCCCCCAACAGTAGACGTTTCCATTGTTTTTCCGGGCGCAGGTGTGGAAGTCCCCAGCGGTGATCTCGACGAAGTCTTCCGGGTTCGGGAGCACGATCTTGGGATAGGGAGACGGATTCCACGGAACCAAAGCGTTGTCGGGCTGCGGGGCTAGGAGGTTTCTGCCGTCGTCCTGACAGGCGGAGAGCGCCAGTCCGGCAAGGGCGACGGCCGCGATTCGAACGAGTTGAGCGCGCATTGTTTAGCTCCGGTTAGTGGGTGCGCGCCAACCCTAACGCGACCACATCACCGGAACCTCACTGCCACATCAGCTTGGGCCTCTGACGCCGTATTCGGGCACGATTAGCGTGCTTTCGCTTGCTGAATGGGCTCTCCAGTAGCCCATGCTGTGGAGTGGAGTCTTGTTCAGCACCAGTTGACCGGGGCAGATTATGGCCATGCCAGCGCTCGATCGCGCAACCGCGCGCCGCTGGACCGCCCGCGAGGTCCGCCAGCTCATCGCCGAGAGCCCCTTGGCGACGCCGCGCTACGAGCTCGTGGACGGCGAATTGCTCGTGACCCCGTCGCCGTCGTGGCCGCATCAGCGCGCGGTGCAGATCCTCGTCCGCGAGCTCTCGACCTACCTCCTCGGCGAGCCGGTTGGACATGTGGGCCAGTCGCCGTTCGACGTCGAGCCCGAACCAGAGCTCATCGTCCAACCCGACGTCTTTGTCTTACCCATCGTCGAGTCTCAGCGACTGCTGCACGAGATGCCGGCGCGCGCGTTGTTGCTCGCCGTCGAGATCCTCTCGCCATCGAGCAGCCGCCACGATCGCGTTCGAAAGCGGCCCGCCTACCAGCGCCACGTGCCGGAGTACTGGATCGTCGATCTCGACGCGCGATTGATCGAGCGGTGGATGCCCGGCGACGATCGGCCTGCCCTGATCACCGAGACGCTCGCGTGGCTTCCTCCCGGCGCGTCGATGCCGTTCCACCTCGACCTGCCACGGTACTTCGCCGAGATATTTCTGGAGCGCTGACGCCCCACGTGATCTCAACAGCCGCGTGGTGAATAGGCGAAGTAGGGTCGGTCACGGTTGGTGAGCAAACGCACCCACGCGTACGTCTCCCGGGAATGCTCCGCCTGGATATCGCACTCCTCCGACGGCGTCACCACGCGCACCATCATCCACGGTCCCTTCAACGCGAACGGATAGAGGGCGGCAGAGCCTTCGCCCTCCACCATGCCACGCGGAAGCACCCGGCCATCGGGCGAGGCGAGAAAGACGACATAATTTGGCGAGCCGACTGCTGCGCCGCGGCCGAAGATGAGATTCACCCAGCTCTCGAGGAACACATGTCCTTCGATGGGGCGCGTCCAGCCAGTGAGCGCCGTGTCTCCTCGCATGCCATATCGCACGCGCACCCATGATGTATCGCGGTTCGCCTCCAGCGCGGCGAGGGCCTCTTCCTCGTACGCGTATTCAGAGAACGACGGCTCGACTGAGTCATGGGCGACCACTTTGTAGCCGGAGTCGGGGCTGTGAAAGAAGCGGGCAACGACCCGACTCGCCGCGTCAGGGCTCGCGTGAATGCGAACGGTGTCCGTCACGGAACCGCTGTCGACCACACCGATTATGCCGAACCCTGGATCATTGGCCTCCGGAATCGTGTCCGCGGGGTTCGGCGGTGTCACGGTGACCGTGTCCGGTCCGTCGCGCAGCGAGGCAAAGCCGGGTGGCAGATCGCCCCCTACCGTCACGCTCTCGAGGACGCGTTGCACCGCCGTGGTGTCATCACCGCCGTCCTCGTTAGGCAGGTATGCGAGCACGAGGGTACATCCGGCGGGATGCCGTCGTGCGGCAATCATGCCGGAGTGCCGAAGGGTGTTCGAATCGGCGCTCGTCGTCGGACGACCGGCCGCTGGCGCCGTCTGAATAGGCTTGCCGTACAAGCCTCCACGCAGAATGCGCCAGCCAGAGGCACTGTCCACGCTCGCGGCGAGGGTGTCGGCGCCGGCGACAGTGATCCACCCCTTGCCCTGCCTAACGAATCCATAGGCCGCGGCGATCGCGTCGAACGACGCCTGGGTGACCTGAACGCGAAGCTTCGGTCGCCAGTCGCTGCGCCGGCCGACGTCGGGCGGTTCGTTGCTCCCGGGCGCGCAGCTCCGCAGTGGCGACATGACCTCGACAGCAAGCGTATCCGGGTGACGCAGCGCCACCTGCCACTGCGGTATCCATGTCTCCCAATCCCGGACGACGCGCGGCTCCGGCGCCTTCGCGGATGAGGGATGCGCAGTATCCAAGGTCGCGTGCGGCGCCACTGCTGTGGCGGAATGTCCCGTCTGGACGACGTCAGGCGTCTTTCGCGTTCGCTCACAGCCCGCGACGGCGAGGACAATCAGCAGATGCAAGACGAGCGGACGGAGAGTCATACGGCGGCGGTGAGGAGAGGGTCTCCCAAGACGATTCGAGCAAAGGCGCTGTCACTGCCGCCAACCACGCACCGGAGATAGCTTCTCGCTCTCGGCAGACGTGGAGCCGATCGCATGGCTGACGCGCGACCCTGGTATCGGGAACCGGAGACCTTCATCGCCGTGGCGGCCCTCGTCGTCAGTATTTCCGCCGTGGCGGTCGGCTTGTACGAGGCGGCCCTCCAGCGGCGACACGACCGCGCCGAGGTCTGGCCTCACGTCGAGGTCACGACGTTCACGTCGACGAACGGCGCGACGCTCTCCGTCGAGAACACCGGCATCGGACCGGCCTTGATCAAGTCCATCGTCGTGACCGTCGACGGCAAACGCACACGCGATTGGAATGAGGTCCTGACCACACTCCTCGGCCACACCCCGCCCCAGCCATTCTCCAACAGCACCATCTCGGAGAGCGCGTTGCGGCCAGGGAACAGGGTGACCATCCTCGGGATGCCTAACGCCGACATGCCGCCGCAGTTCTGGAATGCTTTCGGCCGCGTTGGACTCGCCATCTGCTACGGCTCCGTTTTCGACGAATTCTGGCAGTTGAGCGATTCATCAATCGGCCATCGCACGCGATGGGCGCGGGTAGATCATTGTCCCGCGCCCTCCGAAGAGCAGGACTTCTAAGCCGACGGTCGTGTGGTGCAAAAAGCGCTCACCATTACTCAACCGTCGATGACGAGGCGCCATTCGCCAGTGCGCTGTCGCTTCCAGAGCGTCAGGTACTTTCCGGTTCCCGTCACCGTCCAGCTTCCGTCGGGGTTCTGTTGTCGGACGGAATAGAACCCCGACGTGAAAGCGAGGTCGCCGCTGTTGGCGGCATCGCCGAGGCTCGGTGACCAGACCAGCGCGCCCGGACTGAAGGCGGTGTAATTCTCCGCGATGGCAGCGGGACCAAATGCAATCGCCGGAGACCCGGAGAGCACGGCGCCGTCGCTCGCCGCATACCTGGCGAACGCATCGCCGACTCCCTTCTCCGCCAGATCGGAAAAGGCTTGATCCGTTGCGAACACCGACGCGAGCGCGGACGCAGGATCGGTGTTGGGGAAATACCGATAGTGAGCGTAGTCCGGCGTCTCGAATCCGCTCGGCGGCGTGAACGAGACCGCCCCCGCTGGACGAAGGTTCCGGCGGTACGCGCGCAGCTTCCACGAGCGATCCGCCTGTCGTGCCCAGTACGCGATGTACTTCCCGGGAACGACGGTTCCGTCTGGCAGACGGATCTCGGTGTAGCCGTACGTGTATCCGCGCGTCGCGTCGCTCGACACGTCAGCACGAACCGCCGTCCACGTCAGCGTCGCCGTTGCGTTGGCAGGATTCGCGGCGAGAAATGCCCGGAGCGCATCGACGGACGTGATGTACGGTCCCGGCGCGATGTACACGATGTTGTCCGCCACCATGTGCAGCGTGCCATCGACGAGATTCGTCGACGCACTGTAATCGGAATACCCTTTGTCGGCCGCGAGCAACGCGGCGCGCTCGGCGTTCAGATCGAGTTGCGCGTCGGCGCTCGCCTCTCCGCCCTCGCTCCCCGTGAGCGACATCGCCGGGGCGGTCACTCGTTCCGCGCTCCTGGTCGAGGTGCAAGCTGCAGTGGAAACGACCGCCGCCAGCATCATGAGTAATTGTTGAAATCGCATTGCGTCAGGCTCCGATCTCGAGGTGTGCTGTTTAAGTGCTAGCGCCCCAAGACAAAGGCCCGCACCAACGGAGAGCCACAAGCGCGTGACGAAACGCGATAAAGCAAGGGCGAACGGATTGTCGTTGCCCTGTGCAACGGTTTCAAGCCAGGCCGTGAGATCCGTTAGGCTACATCAGAACAGCCAGTAGCCCACGACAGCACCAGCGGCGGACCCCACGAGGCCGAAGAAGAATCCCCCCACGAGGGGTGCAATGCCTGCCGGGCCGCCGCACTCGCCCGTACATCGCGCATCGGAGACTCTGCCGCGATGGTAGCCGACGGCCGCACCAACGACGCCCCCAATCACCGCGCCCCATACCGCATGCTCCGCGCGCTCGCTGCCGACCGAATCCGATGCGATGGGTTGGACAGTTAGGCGCAATGGGCTGACGCCGAGCACTGGCTGGCGCACCCCGACGGGTACTGGCCGCTGTGCGCGCAGTTCGCGACTCGCGATCGCGCAGACGAGCACACCACAGACGCGGAAGGCAATCGCACCTCGTCTGACATAGCGCAACGGTCGCCGAAGCATTGCAAGAGCCGAGCGGTCTTTGTGAACTGCACACCCATGGAGTTCGAGCACGTGGTGCCTCCCGAGGTCGTTCCAAAGAGTGATCGTCCGGGCTCGTTGAGCGAGGACCTCTCTCGGCGCGCGGTGCGATTCGCAAAAAAATTCGCGTCATTCGCGTCCCAAGAACTCTGGCCTCTCCATTGCGAGACCATGTCCCCCACGCTCCCGAAATTCCTCGAAGAACGCAATTAAGCCCGGCGCGCCGCCCGGCGCTGGCGGTACGCGTGCAACCAGCCGCCGGCGAGGCCCACGAGCGCGCCGATCGTCGCGCTCGCCACGATGGCGGCGAGGCCGATCAGCACATCCATTGGTCGCCTCGTTAGGCGCGGCGCCCTGATGAGGACTTGCGCCGTCGTGTACACACCGAAGAACAC
>DATEPP010000054.1:0-1747 GCA_035273165.1 Gemmatimonadaceae bacterium | reverse complement strand
GTGAATGAGCGAACGCTGTTCGAGATTGGCTCGAGCTCGAAAGCCTTCACGGCAACGCTGATCGCGATGCTCGTCAGCGACGGCAAGATGCACTGGGACGACAAGCTCACTCAGTATCTTCCCGACTTCCGGATGTACGATGCCGCCGCGAACGAAGCCGTGACGCTCCGCGACGCGTTGACGCACCGTACCGGCATCGCGCGCGGCGAGCTCGCCTGGCTCGGCGCGGGTATCTCCCGCGACGAGGTGCTCCACCGCGTGCGATTCCTCAAGCCGGAATCGCCGTTCCGCTCGCGCTACTCATATCAGAACATGATGTTCCTCGCCGCTGGTCAGGCGGCGGGAAAGGCGGCCGGTAGCAGCTGGGACGACCTCGTCCGCCAGCGGATCTTCGCGCCGTTAGGCATGGCGTCCACGGTCGCCACGTCGCGCGGCCTCACCAACCCGAATGTCGCCGCTCCGCACGGAATCGATCACGACACCGACTTCGTCAAACCACCATTCGACGCCGACAACATCGCCCCGGCCGGCGCGATCCTGTCCAACGCAGTCGACATGGCGCAGTGGCTACGCTTTCAGCTCAACGACGGTGTCGTCGCAGGCAAGCGGCTCGTGAGCAGCGCCGCGCTGCGTGAGACGCACACCCCGCAGATTCTCATGGGTGCCGGTGCCAACGGACGCGAAGACAGCGCGTCGGTGAAGCGCTTCAGCTCGTACGGTATGGGCTGGATGATCGAGGACTTTCGCAACCAGCTCTCGTGGCAGCACGGCGGCAACACGCTCGGCATGACCGCCGCGGTCGGAATGCTCCCGGAGAAGAAGGTCGGCGTAGTCGTGCTGAGCAACATGCAGGGTGCGGCGCTGCCGATGCTCCTCGAGGAATACGTCTTCGACCGCGAGCTCGGCGCTCCGATGAGGGACTGGAGTGGGGAAGCATACGAACGCTCGCGGAACCAGCGGCGTCGCGCGGACTCACTCCAGACGGTCCAGCTGGCCGGGCACCCGGCGAACGCGCAGCCCCCGATTCCGCTCTCGGCCTTCGCCGGCACGTATGCCGACAGCCTCTACGGAGAGATGACCGTCGCCGTGAAGGACGGCCACCTGGAGCTCGCACGTGGCGACATCCACGCCCCGCTCGAGTATTGGAACGTGAACAACTTCAAGTGGCTGCTGCCACCGACGGCGCCAACAGGACCGACGTTCATCAAATTCGAGATAACGCCCGAGAACACCGTAACCGGCCTCTATTTCGGTCTTGGTAGCGATGTCACCCTGCTTGGCCGCAAGGGTATGGGCCGCGGGGGTCGTGGGGGCGTCGCAGCCGCACCGTAAACGAAAGATCCAGATGAGTCACGGAAGGAGATGGCGCTCGTCACGCGCCATCTCCTTTTATTTTCCGCTCTGGTCGTCGGCCTTCAGTCGGTCGAAGAAGTCGTCCGCCCGTCTCGCCTCATACTTGTATTGAAGCTGCGCCATTCGCTCGATCAGCGCTCGAAACTCTTCCTCTGAAAGATCCGGCACCAAGGGCCGGATTCGCGTCTCCAGATCCCGCCGTAGTGCGTCCAACCGTCCATCCGCCAATCTCACGTCCTGTTGAATTCAAAGAGCCAGCCGCAACCTCGGTGCCGAGGCCTCGGTAATCACCGGAACTCCCGCGGCGGGGATGAATCGGCACTCGCTCGCGCGCGCTTCAATCCGCGCTGATGGTCGCTGGTCATTTCGGGATCGCCCAGTTCGGAAAGGGAGC
>DATEPP010000053.1:0-8565 GCA_035273165.1 Gemmatimonadaceae bacterium | reverse complement strand
TCTCGTCGACGGCGCGCGGCACGAAGGAGGAGGAGCGTGGCCACGTTCGCGAGTGCCACCAGCAGCACGACTCCGGAGACGGCGGCGAGCCAGCGCGCGATCTGCAGTTGTTGAGCCGATACTCCGTCCGACGCGCGGAAGGGAACGAGCCTGGCGGAGAGAACTTGCTCGTCGCTGCTCAGTGCACGGAGGGAGGCAGTGAGCTTCCCGAGCGCGGCTGGCACGCCGGCCTCGCGACGGACGCGACCGATCACGGAAACGATGTGTTCACCAGGCTCCGTTGCCCAGCCCGCGTCCGCCTTTCGCTGCGCAGCCGTGAGGGGCACAAAGACATCCACCGGAGCGATGCCATCTCCAGTGAAGCCGCGCGGGGCTACGCCAACGATCGCGTAATCGATGCCGTCCACGACGATGTGGTCGCCGAGGACCGCGCTGCTTCCACCATAGCGGCGCTGCCAGTACGCGTGGCTGAGAACAGCCACCGCGTTGCCGGACGGCAATCGATCGTCGTCGGCATCGAAGAAGCGGCCAACGGCTGGTCGCGTGCCGAGGACGTGAAAGTAGTCGCCCGTAGCGGCGATGACAGACAGCTCGGACATGTCAGCGCCGCGGCCAGTCGTTAGGCGAGCTGCCCGTGCGGCGGCCACTCCCGCGAACGCGTCGTCGAGCGCGCGGGCCGCGCGATAGACCGCGTAGGACGTCGTCGTCATCGTGTACCGATCGCCGTCCGCACTCGTGACATCGATCCGGAGACGTGCCAGCGTTTCCGGATTGGTGACTCCCGGCGGCGCGATCAACATCAACCGCGCCACGAGACTCACCATCGCTGCGTTGGCGCCGATCGCGAGCGCGAAGGTGGCGATGATCCCTGCGGCAACCCCTGGCTCGCGCCGCAACGACCGCACCGCGAACCGGAGGTCCTGGCGCGCGTCCTCTAGCAGCAGGCGGGCGACCGCGCGGAGGTCGCTCATCGCGCGCGCGCGCGCTCGAACGTCATCGAGGTTCCGTCACGGGAGATGAGATACACCGTGCCATCCGGTCCGAAGCCGGCGATGGTGCGCCCGACCGGAATCTGCACTCGATCCACGAGCTTGCCGTCGTGGTTGATCACATCGTAAACCGGTCCGCCGGGAATCTGCTTTGTTGGGATGGTGCGGACCCACAAGTTCCCTTCGGCGTCGCCTCGCACCGAGTTGGAGAAGAACGGCGGCTTGTAATCCGGCAGCTCGCTCGGTGCGATGAAGTTGAGCTGAGGTTGGCCCCCGCTCAGGCTCCCACCGGCGGCACCGCCTCCGCCCGGCCCCATCTGAATCACGATTCGCTGGCCGCCCGCGCCGTCCGGCGCTCCAGCCGCGCCCGGCGTGGAACCGCCCTGTTGGGCCTGTTGAGCAGCTACTAATTTCTCACGCGCCGCCTTCACCGAATCGATGAACGCGATCTTGTCCTCGTCGGTGAGTCGCTGCCATTCGAAGGGGATCTTCGGCGCCGTTCGCTTCGTGCCGTCTGGATTCACGAAGTCGACGTGGTAATCCTGACCGCGGACGAACGCGACGCTTCCGTCGGAGAGCACCGCCCAGTCGTCGACGACGGGCAGGGGGTTCACCTCGGAGTTGATGCGCATGTTGCCCTTGTCGTCCTGCGACACCTGCATCGTGACCTTCGGGATCCTGATCACGCCGACGGTGTCGACCTGTCGCGTCGCGAGATCGACGCGCACGATCATGGCGGATTCCGGAGGCGCCGGCATCATCGGGAGACCGCTGGCGCTCGTCGGTGGCGGGCCATTACGGATGAAGCGGAACGGCGCGCGATAGACGAGTCGGCCCTTCGCGTCCAGACCTGCATTCCCGCCGAAGACTCCGCCCAGTGCAGCTGCGTCCTCGGTGCGCGGCAGCGCCATCACCCGCGTCATCTTGCCATTCGGATCGACAATCATCATCGACATCGATTGTGGATCGACGAAGAGGGTCGAGTCGCCGCGGAAGGAGATGATGCTCGCGATCCGGCCCGAATACGCGGTGGAGGTTGCTGGCGTCGTATCCGCGACGACCGTGATTGGCGCGAGCGTCGAGTCGAGGAGCACGACCTTACGTCCGGCCGCGTCATTGACGAGAACGCGTCCCCCCGGCAGCGCACGTACGCCGATGATGTTGTTCCACTGCACGGAGCTCTTCGCGGCGACCGGAGGGAGTTGGCGGATTGGTGGCTGCTGCTGAGCGCCCGCGTTCGCGGCAATCAGGATGATTCCTACGACGAACAGTTTCATATGCACCTGGTGAGTTCTTGTTAAGTCAAAGCTGTCTATTTTCACCGCGTCCTCAGCGGTTAGAGAACACAAAACTGACACGGCCCACCCAGCGCGAAATCGCTAACTCTGCTCATGGACGCGAAATGATCACCTGCATCCCGCCTCCGCCAGCACCGGCCATGGCACCAGCGCCAGACATCACGGCGGCGGCGGTACCAGGGAGCATCGGCGCGCCGGTGAATGCGGCGGTGCCCGAGCGGATCGACGCGAGATACCGCGGCTCGAGGTAGCCCGCGACAAACGGTGGCAGCTTCCGCAACTGCTCCGCCGTCAGAATCTGCTTCACTCGTGGCGCGAGCTCCGACAGGAGATCCACCGACGCCCGGCGCGCGTTGAGATAGTGCTCGTACGCCGCGCCCTGGTCGTACCGGTTCGGAAGATCGCTCAGATACTTTGCAACCGGCGTCCAGATCGAATCGACGCGGACGCTGTACCAGCGATTGAGCGACGCGATGCTGTCTGCCTGCTGCGACGTCAGGTGCAGGCTGTCCTGTTGCCGGAGTATCTGCGCCATCGGATTCGGTACGCCGCCCGTGCCATACATGAGACGGAGGAACTGTTCCGGCATCTTCTGGCCCTCGGTACGACGTCCACGGTCCAGCTGCATCGTCAATGACTGCCGCTCTCGCGTCGGTCCGACATCGAACCGCAGCATCGCCGTCAGGGTCACCGGCAGGCGGAAGGCGCTCAGCGCCGGCAGCGTCGCCCCGAATCGCTGGTTCACCTCGTAGAGAAACCGCCCGCTAGACGCGTCGAACCCTCGCACATAGAGCAACGACTGATCCGGCGATGCCGGTTGCCCCCAGCCGTGCAATCTGCTCGAGCCGTGCAACAACAGGTCCGCCGCGCCTAACGGGTTGGAGAGATTGAACGAGAGCGTTGCGCGCTGAGGCATCCGCACGCGCATCGGATTGAAGGTGAAGCTCAGATTTGCCGTCGACGTCCACGGCCCCTCACAGCTGTTCCGTGCCGCGAGGTTCCCGAGCTGCCGCAGCAGACAATCGCGCGCCGCGCCCGATCCGTGATCGAGCAGCTCCTGAATCCCCGCCGCGACGGGATCCCCGGAGCCCGGCCGAAAAACGAACGCGCGATCGTTCACATAGCCGTCGCCGTTCACGTCGGCGGCGACCATTGGCGTGAACGGCGTGCCGGAGCGGAATTGCCCGTACCAGCTCACGTTCACGGTGTTGAAGAAGTTGTAACCCAGCGTGTAGACGATCTGGTGACGCGAGTCGAACGACGACCGGCCCCATGACAGCTCGAATGGGTCCGCCACCGTGCTCGAGAAGCCGCGCACCTTGTCGCGCACATTGCCGTACACGTACGCGAGGCTCCACGAGTACGAGGTACTGAACGTCGTTGGGGAGAGTCGGAGGCTCACCTGCCGGCTCTCCGATTGCAGATCGGAGCGGAGCTCGGTGACGTGCGCGTAGAGTGACGTCACCCGTCCGTCGCCCGACGCGATCGCCCCCGTCGCCGGCACGATGCTCGACTTCTGCACGTACACGGGACGGTCCCCCTCATCCGCCAACGAGAATTGCTCCGCGCCAGTGAAGTTGAGGTCGTAGATCCCGGGCTGATTGAGATTGCGCGAGTACGTCCCTTCGATCGTCGCCATCAGGCGGTTGCCGAACACCGGCCCGTTCCACTGAAGATTCGAGCGGACACTCCGCGACGCCGCGAAGTCCTTCGCGAAGAAGAACGCGTTCGGCGCGCTGTTGGCGAAGACGCTCCCCGTCGTCCCGTCCGCGCAGGTCGTCGGGATCGTCGAGGGATCCGCAAAGCTGCTCCAATTCGGGAGCGGCGTCGCCGGTCCTACGCAATTGAGCTGCTGCACCGCGTTCGGCAGCCCGGTGTTGTCGAGCGCCTGACCGAGGACAGTCGTTTGCGGCATGTTCTGGAAGAGGCCCACACCGCCCCGCACGACCGCGCGCGGAACGCGCGCCGCGCCGTCGAAGCTCGCGACCTGTGGCGCGGTGCCGTACGTCCACGAGAAGCCGAGCCGTGGACTAAGATAGACATGATCGGGCGCGTGGTCGTTCCGGATGCCGAAGATATTCTCGAGATCGGGATTGAATATTGGCTCGGCGAGGAATCGATTCCCGTCGAGGCGCACGCCATACTGGATCTGGAGATCGTTGGTCGTCCGCCAGGCATCGCCTAACGACACAGCCCCGAGGACCTGGCTCGCGCCGCTGTTGCGTGGCGACAGCTGCCGCGTGAATGACGCCGGCCGGTCCGCGGCAAGGTCGGCCAGAGACAGATAGGAATAAGTCCCGAGCAGGTTCGTCGTCTGATTGGAGCTGTACGCATCGCGCCGCAGCTCACTCGTGAGCTTGAGCCGATGCTTGTTGTTCGCGCTGAACCAGGAGAGTTGATTGAGCAGCCCCACGCTGTTCGTCGACTGGGAGGTGTTCAGCGATTGATTCCCGCCGAACGCGAGATTCTGCAACCCGCTCGATCCGTCACCGAAGATCGAATTCACGAGAACGCGTCCACTCGGCAGCTGCAGGTATGGCGTGCCGTAGCTGTGCGAGCCGCTCACGCCTAACGTCGTCTCCTCGAGGATGCCGAAGCCGAAGTAGCTGTTGTGCCGCGTCTGGAGGCCGGCGTTCCACCCCGTGCGCTCGCCGCTGCTGGCTGGCAGCGACGTCGCCCCGCCGCCGATCGGCGCCTGCTTGTTCCAGCCACCATTGAACGTGACGTTGAACGCCTGTCCCGTCGTCGACGTTGGCGGCGCGAAGTCAATGCTGCCGAAGACCGAACCCTGATCGCTCGTCCGGTCGCGCGGCACGCGGCCGACCGCCGTCGGCACCTGCTCCTGGCCGAGGATGCCGAGGAACCGGAACACCGAGTCCGCGGCGACTCCGGCCGTCTGCAGACCGAGCGGTCCGGTGTTGAGCAAGTTCTGATAATCGTTCGCGCGGCGCCCGAGCTGATAAGCGATGCTGTAGAACGCCTTGTCCATCACCAGGGGGCCCGCCGCGAGCCCGCCGAGCGAGACGTTCGTGTACTGCTGGCCGAGCGCCTGCGCCGCGCGGTCCGTCCACTGCATCTGCGGCGCGTCGAGGTTGAGACTCATCCCGCGCGTGATGAAGTTCGACCCCGGACGTGAGCGAATGGTCAACTGCCCGCCGCTGAAGCCGCCGCGCGAGACGTCGTATGGCGAGGTAACGAGCGACGTCGCGACGCCAGCGTCGCGCGGCAGATTGGAGCCGCCAAACGCCATCCCGTTCAGCGTCATGTTGTTCTGATCCGCGCCAAGCCCCAGTACGGAGAAGCCATTCGGATCGCCGTTCTGGCCCGGCACGAGCTGCACGCCGGGAAGCGTCGCGGCCATCGCCGCGAGATCGCCGAGGTCTGCCGGCGGCAGCGCAGCCGGTGAGACGGGACGCTCCGTGCCGCTGATGTCGGGTTGCGCATCGTTGCGCGAGACTTTCTCGCGCGCGGCGGTGACCTTCATCGCGTCGAGATTGACAGCGGCCCGGGTGAGCTTCGCGTCCGCGACCAGTATTTCCTCATCGGCCGTGCGCTTCACCTCGAAGCGCTTGACGGCATAGCCCAACGCGGCGAAGGAGACGATGTAATCCCCCTCGCCGTTCGGGAACGTCACCGTGAACCGGCCGTTTTTATCCGTCTGCGCCTGTCGGCTTACCTGCCCATTGAGCGACGTGACAGTGACGCGGGCCCCTTCGACCGGCGTGCTGTCTGGCCCAATAACTCGGCCGCGAACGACGTCGGCTTGTTGGGCGTCGAGTCGCCGGGCTCCGGGGAGTAGTGCTCCCAGGAGGGCGGCAACGAGGGCAACGGGTAGGCGAAACCGCACGGCAGCTTCCGTGGTAAAGAGACGTCATTGGACCCGCGAGCCGAGCCGAGGGTTTCCTGACGTCAGCCGGATCTCGCTGCATCCTGTTGCCGGGACGCGTGGCGCGCCGTCGAGGACGGCTTGCACACTCTCAACCCAGGTTACGACTTGCCGGGCTTCTTGAGCGTGATGACGATGACGCCGTTCCCGCCGCGGACCCCGTACATCGCTATTTCGTCCGGCTTGGTCAGCGCCTTGATGGACGCGATGTCGTTCGGGTTGATGCCGACGAGTGCCCCACCGGCTCCTGGCGTGTACGGCACGTCGTCCACGAGGTAGAGCGGGCCGCTGCTCGAGTAGAACGACGACGGACCTCTCATCAACTGAACTGCGATTTCGCCGTTGTTGGTGCGGGTGATGTTGAGCCCGGGGGCGCTCCCCCGCAACACCTTCACGATCGGGTCACCACTCTGATCCTCAGCAGGCGTGGGCCGCCGCTCGATAGCGGACTGGCCGGTTTGAGGTCCCGAGGCGCAAGCAGCGATTCCAACGATCAACCACGACAGGCCAAACCGAGCGAGCGACGACGACATACCAGACCAGCGGCGATGCCGCTACGGACCGCTGCCGGCGACGATGACGCTCAGCAGCTCCCGCTCCTGAAGGGACCTCGCGCCGGGCAGTCGTGTCCGGCGCTTACCTCAGAGATTTACCGATCTTTGTCGCCGAGGCAAGAGAAGCTCGACGAGACGTTGGTCACTGGGCTAGTTGCCTGCCCAGCCGCTCGTCACGATCACGAATCGATCTCCGCTCGGGGACACGTCGTACATCGTGTTCACGTTGCTCTGGTAGCGGGCGCGGAAGAGTACCGTCTCGCCTTCGATCTTGGAAGGTGCATCCGTACCGCCGCCGGCGAGCTGCACCGCTACGAGCTGGTCGCCGCGCCAGTAGTAGAGCTCCTTTCCGTCGCCGCGCCACACGGGATGCATTCCGCCGTTAGGCGAAACGAGCACGCGGTGTTGGGGGCGGGGATAGGAGTCGAGGTACACGTTGTCGCGGCCCTCCTCGTTCGACGTGTAGGCGATCCAGTGCCCGTCGGGCGAGACGCGGCCAGCGCTTTCGTCCGCGGCGGTTGCGACGTACGCCCTGGCCGCGGAACCGTCCGCAGGCTGCACCATGATATCGAGACCCTTGCCGTTCGCGTCGTCGGTGACGATGAGCGCGCGACCATCGTGCAACCAATCGCTGGGGAATTGCGTCCCATTTCGCACCGCGAACACCTTCGCCGTCGATTCGGTGAGTCGGCGCTCGGCGAGGTCCTTGCCGCCGGGCGCGCTAACCGAGTACGCGACCACTTTGCCGTCGGAGCTCCACTGCGGATCGTTGCTGTCCGCGCCGTCGTCGGTGAGCCGTTGCGTCGTCCCCGCGTCGAGATCGGTCACCCAGATGTCGCTCGTCGTCCGTCCGGCGCCGAATGCGCCGTAGGCGACGCGATGGCCGTCAGGCGAGAAGCGGGGCGTCCACGGACGATTCGCTTCGATGGTGCGTAGCAACTTACCCGCGCGGTCGACGATGACGAGCGAAAGCCCGTCGGTGGACGCGACAGGCATGCGCCGACCCGGTGCTTGCGCAAGAATATCCGCGGTGACGTTCGCGGGTGCGGGCACGAACGACGAACGCCCGAGCCCCCACCCTCCTACGAGTCCGAGGGCGATTCCCCCGAGCGCTGAATACACAGCGACGCGCGTTCGGACGACATGCGGGCGAGCTGGCGCGGCGCTGGTCTCGAGAGCGACCGCGGGAGGCGAGGCACTCGTCTCCTGTCGCTCCGTCGTGGTCAGGAGCGCCATCGAAAACGACGACGCGGTTGCGAACCGTTCGCCGGGTCGCTTCGCCAACGCGCGCGTGACGGCGGCGTCCACCGCCGGCGGAACGTCTGGCCTGAGAATCGTCAACGCGGGCGGCGGCTCACGCAGCATGCGAAGGATTGCCTCGCGCGAGTCGGCGGCGAATGGCGGCACGCCGGCGAGCATTTCGTAGAGCACAGCCCCCAGTGCGTACACGTCCACGCGTGCGTCGAGCGCACGCTCGCCGGCTGCCTGCTCGGGCGCCATGTACTGCGGCGTGCCTAACGTGAGGCCGGTTCGGGTCAATCGTTCGCCGCCAGCGTGCTCCAGCGCGAGCGCGATCCCGAAGTCCGCGACCACGGCATGCCCGCCCTGGAGGAGCACGTTCTCTGGCTTGATGTCGCGATGCACGATCCCGTGGCTGTGCGCATGCGCCAGCGCGTCCGCGATCTCGCGAGCGATGTTTATTGCCTCGTCGATCGGCAGTCGGCCCCCGCGCGCGAGCCGGGATCGCAGCGTCTCTCCCTCGACGAACGGCATCACGTACCAGAGCAGTCCTCCGACACTGCCGGATTCGAAGAGCGGCAGGATGTGCGGATGCTGCA
>DATEPP010000052.1:0-15727 GCA_035273165.1 Gemmatimonadaceae bacterium | reverse complement strand
GACACCACATATTAACCATCCGCCGGCACACGAATCATCGTCGGCGCAGAGCTCCTCAGGCGATGACATCAATCAAGGTGCCTCCGCTCGGTGAATCGATCGTCGAAGCCACCGTGTCGCGTTGGATGAAGAAGGAAGGCGATCAGGTCTCTCCCGGTGACACGCTCGTCGAGCTGGAGACGGACAAGATCACCGTCGAAGTGCCGGCGATGAGTCGAGGCGTGCTCACGAAGCGCCTTCACGCCGAAGGCGACGTCGTGAGAGTGAATGATCTCCTCGGTGAGATCGACGAAAGCGCCGCCGCGGCAGCACCGAAGCGTGAGCCGGCGACCGCCGGTGCGGCAGCAACCGCGCCGCGCACGCCCGCGGCACCGACGGCCTCCACACCGTCACCCGCGCAACCTGCGGTAACGGCTGCACCGGCGGCCAGTCCGCCGCCACCGCGCGCGCCGGAATCGCCGAAGGGGGAAGTGCGTGCCTCTCCGGCTGCGGGGCGGACGGCAGCCCAGGCCAAGATCGACCTGAGCACGGTGACCGGAACGGGCCGCGGCGGAGTGGTGAGCAAGGCGGACGTGCTCGATCGCTCCGGCGATGGGTCGGCGGCCGCCACACCGCCTGCGCCGGTTGTGACACCGCCGCCAGCTGCACCATCGAGTCCGCCGCCGTCGCGCGCACCCGGTGCTGGCACGATGGCTCCCGGCGGCACACGCGAGACGCGGGAAAAGATGTCGACGCGGCGCCGCCGCATCGCCGAGAACTTGCTCGAGTCGCAGCATGCGACGGCGCACCTAACGACGTTCAACGAGATTGACATGAGCGCCGTCGAGGCGCTCCGTGGCCGCATCAAGGAGCGGATCGAGAAGGAGCAGGGCGTCAAGCTGTCGGTGATGCCGTTCTTCGTGAAGGCGGCATGCCTCGCGCTCAAGGCGTACCCGGTCGTCAACTCGCAGATCGACGGCGACTCGATCGTCTACAAGCATTACGTCAACATGGGGATCGCCGTCGCCTCCGACGCCGGGCTGGTCGTTCCCAGCATCAAGGACGCTGATCAGAAGGGGCTGCTCGACATCGCGCGCGACATCTCGGCGGTGGCCAAGAAGGCCCGCGACGGGAAGCTCACGATGGAGGATCTCACGGGCGGGACGTTCACGATCACGAATGGTGGGGTCTTCGGCTCACTCGTCTCGACGCCGATTCTCAACTATCCGCAGGTCGGCATCCTCGGGCTGCACAAGATCCAGGAGCGTCCGATGGCAATCGGTGGCAAGGTCGAGATTCGGCCGATGATGTACGTGGCGCTGACTTACGATCATCGGGTCATCGATGGGCAGCAGGCCGTTCTCTTCCTCGTTAGGGTGAAGGAACTGATGGAAGATCCGGCGACGATGCTCGTCGGTTGACCATCTGGAGTTCACCACGTGCGACGATCGATCGCGCTTCCAGTGGTGAATAACTTGTGGACGTTCCTCGCTCCGTCGTGAGCACAGGCACGTCGATTCACCACTGGGATTCATGGCTCCTTCGTCAGCTTCGGCCGATGTAGTCATTATTGGTGGCGGCCCAGGCGGATACGTCGCCGCCATCCGCGCCGCACAGCTCGGTCTGAACACGGTTTGCGTCGAGATGGACAAGACGCTTGGCGGCACTTGCGTCAACGTCGGCTGCATTCCGTCGAAGGCGTTGCTCACGAGCTCCGAGCATTACGAGTTCGCGCGTCAACATGCCCGCGAGCACGGGATTACGATCGCGGGGGATGCGCTATCGCTGGACCTCGCGACGATGTTGAAGCGGAAGGACGATGTGGTTGGGCAGAACACGCGTGGCATCGAGTTCCTCTTCAAGAAGAACAAGATCACCTGGGCCAGGGGGAAAGGCGCGCTACGGCGCGGAGAAAACGGGCTCGAGGTGAGTGTGACGCCAAGCGGCGCCGCGCCTGGGGGGCCCCCCCCGAACGACAATATCGCGACCTTCGCCGCAAAGAACGTCATCATTGCCACCGGCTCCGTACCAATCGAGCTCCCGTTCCTCAAGTTCGACGAGGAACGCATCCTCTCGAACGTCGGCGCCCTAGTCATAGCCAGCGTCCCACGCCACTTGATTGTGATTGGCGGCGGCGTCATCGGCCTCGAGCTTGGCTCAGTCTGGCGCCGCCTGGGCGCCAAGGTCACCGTCATCGAGCTCATGCCAACGATCCTCCCTGGCATGGACGACGATGTCGTGAAGGAATGCGATCGCGTCTTCCGCCGTCAGGGTCTCGAGATCCGCACCGGCACTCGAGTCGTCGGCGGTCGCCGCGAGGGCGATCGAGTCATCATCGAAATCGAGAAGGACGGCGCCAAGGAAAGCCTCGAGGGCGACTATGCCCTCGTCGCCATCGGCAGGAAGCCTTCACTCGGTGGCCTCGATGCCGGCGCGCTCGGCGTGAAGCTCGGCCGCCGCGGCGAGATCCTCGTCGACGATCACATGCGCACCGGCGTGCCTAACGTCTACGCCATCGGCGACTGTGTTCCTGGTCCGATGCTCGCTCACAAGGCGGAGGACGAAGGCGTCGTCGCCGCCGAGAACATCGCCGGCGAGGACGTGCGGATGCACTACAAGTCCATCCCCAACGTCGTCTACACCTGGCCCGAAGTCGCGGCGGTGGGACTCACCGAGCGTCAGGTGAAGGAAGATGGACGCGAGTACCGCGTCGGCCGCTTTCCATTCAGCGCGAATGGGCGCGCGCGCACCATGGGGGAGAATGCCGGCTTCGTGAAGTTCGTCACCGATGCGCGAACCGACGAGCTCCTCGGCGCGCACCTGGTCGGGCCCAACGTATCGGAGCTCGTCGCCGAGGTCGTACTTGGATTCGAGTATCGCGCGTCGGCGGACGACATCGGCATCACCGTTCACGCGCATCCGACGCTGGCGGAAGCGACGAAGGAGGCCGCGCTGGCGGCGCTCGGTCGGGCTCTGCATATCTAGCCGAGCCACTCGCATGGCGAGTCATGACCGGGTATTTCGCTCAGGAACCGCGACCGCTCAGCGTCGATGATCACGTGCCCGCGCGCGTTCTGCTCATGGGCGCGCTCGGAGTCACTCCGTACATCGATCGCGCGATGGAAGTCTTGCAGCTCGCCGAGCGCGGTCAGGACGACGAGCATCGCGCGCTCGTGATCGCGCGCGATGGTACCGTCGCGGCGCTCGCGCTCTTCGGCACTGTCGAGGGCGCGCTCGGCGTCAGCAAGCTGCACGCGGCAGTGATTGCGCCGAGTGTCAGCGTCGGCGACGTCGGTCAGCGCATCGTACGAGCCGTGCTCGACGAGGCGCGCCGTGACGGCGCGCGGCTCGTGGTCGCGGAGATTCCCGACGATCCCGCCGTCGGGCGGCTCCGCGCGCTCCTCGCCTCGGTTGGCTTCGACGAGGAGTCGCGCGTGCCCGACTACTACCGAGACGGCGTGGCGCTCACTCTACTGCGACACGATCTCTGACGCTCAACCACCAGGCTTGGTGGTGTCGCGACGCGTACCCGGACGCCGGGTGGAATCACGCCGAGTCGAGTGCATCCCCGTTGAATCGCCGCGCATGCCGCGCGAGCGCATTCCCCGCGTTCCGTTCGAGCCGTTCGTGCGGGAATTCGCGTTCATGCGTCCACCCGTGCCGGCCGTATCGGCGTTTGCGAAGTCGAGGTTCAGCGACCGGTATAGATCGTTGGGGTTGTTGCCGGTGATGTTGTTCTTCTGCCGCGCGCAATTCATGGCACGCCGAGTGTGCGCGCCCATGACGCTATCGATGGCGCCCGGGTCGCAATTCGCTTGCTGAAGCGCGGTCTGGAGTTGCGCCACCTGATCGCGGGTCAACCGATGACCGCGTGAGCTCCGACCGATCGCGCCGGACGAAGTCTGTTGACGTCCGGCGCGCCCACGCGTCGTGTCGCGCATTCGCGATGAGTCCGTCTGCGCCGCCAGCACGGCTGGAACGATCGCGAGCGCAACGACCGCCATTCCAAGTCTCGTCATCTCCACCTCCTAGTGAGCGTTGCAACGAACGCGACGAGTCGCGAATTGGCGGCCACGTGCAAGCGGTGCGCCGGTACACGGCGACGTTCACGAATCGACGCGCGACCTCACGACGGTGGAAAACGTCACAGCCGCCGGCAATTGCCGGCGGCTGTGATCGAGAGTGATGATGAGTGTTCTCTTACTTGGCTTTCGTCTGGCCAGCCTGAACCGTGCCCGGCGACTTGATCCAGCGATCGTACCACGCCAGATACCGCTCGAGCCGATCCTTCCGGTAGCTCGGAATCGTTAGGCCGTGGAACTGGCTCGGGTAGATCACCAGCTGAGTGGGAACGCCGAGCGAGCGCAGAGCCTGGTACATCTGCTCGCCGCCGATGATCGGGACATTGAAGTCGGACGCGCCGCCCATGAACAGCGTCGGCGTCTTGATCCGATCGGCATGGAAGAAGGGATACGAGATCTTGATCCAGAGGTCCTGGCTCTTCCACGGCGGCCCAATCTCCTGATTGTACTGAGTGATGTACTGGTCCGTGCCGTACATCGAGAGTTGGAGCGCGCTTCCGGCGCCGGACACGGCCGCCTTGAACCGCGGTGTCGTCGCGATGGTGTAGTCGGTGAGGATGCCGCCGTAACTCCAGCCACCAATGCCGAGGCGATCGCCATCGGCAACGCCGCTTCGCACGACTTCGTCCACCGCGCCGAGTAGATCGACGACTTCCTTGTCGCCCCAATCGGCGAAGATCGCCTTCTGATACGCCGAGCCGCGGCCGTTGGACCCTCGATAATTCACCGAGAGCACCGCGTAGCCGTGCGCGGCGAAGAACTCGCGATCGAAGCTGAAGCTGTAGCTGTCCTGCCCGTTCGGGCCGCCGTGAATATAGAGAATGAGCGGCAGCTTGGCTGCTGGAGCGTTTGCCGGCCTAACGAGTACGCCGTGCACCTCCGTGCCATCCTTGCTCTTCGACGTCACGCCCTCGGTCGTGCCGAGCTGCAGTTGAGCGAAGAGAGAGTCGTTCTGATGCGAGAGCTGGCGGAGCCCGCCATTGTCCCACGCGAAGACCTCGGC
The DNA here is from genome assembly GCA_035273165.1 of Gemmatimonadaceae bacterium. Taxonomy (GTDB): domain Bacteria; phylum Gemmatimonadota; class Gemmatimonadetes; order Gemmatimonadales; family Gemmatimonadaceae; genus AG2. The sequence goes on along the minus strand of DATEPP010000052.1, from coordinate 10,663 downwards.
CGCCCGATCCGGCGTCGAGCTCAGGACGGCGATGCGGTCCTGCCCCGCGGTCGAGAAGCCGGCGACGACGCGCTTTCCGGTGATCACGCGCTCCACCGAGCCGTCTGCGACCCGTACCCGCACGAGCTGCTGCTCACGATCGTCGGCGACGAGGGCCCAGACCGATTTGCCGTCGGCGCTGAACTGGGCGCTGTAGAGTGGTCGATCGAACGCCGCCGTCAACACGCGCGCCGGCGCGCTGCCGTCGCTCGGGACGATCGCGAGCTTGGTCAAATCATATGCTTGATACTTGGGCTCGTCGCCGCGCAGGAAGACGAGCCATTTGCCGTCAGGGCTCCACGTCGGTCGACCCGTGTCCGAGCCAGGGAAGTTCGTGAGCTGCTTGGGCGACGCGCCAACCCGAGCCTCGATGACGAAGATGTCGTCGTCGCGCGCGCTGTCGGGCTCGGCGATCGGGCCGCGCACGAAGGCAATCATTCGCCCGTCCGGCGACCAGCTCGGTGAATCGTCGTCCTCGAGCGTGGAAGTCAGCGTCTCGACCTTTCTGGTCGCCACGTCGAACAGCGACAGGTGGCTCCGCTTCGAGCCGAGATAGCCGGCGACGTCGTGCTTGAAGTTGTAGCGGTCGATGACGATCGGCTTCGGCGTCTTGTGCTCGGCCGTGTCCTTTCGCGCTATGGAGTCCGTCTCTTCGTCGACGACCAGCGCGAGGCGCTTGGAGTCCGGCGACCACGCGAAGCCCGAGACGCCGCCCTTCACCTGCGTCACCCGCTGCGCTTCGCCGCCACGCCGGTCCAGCAGCCAGACCTGCGCTCCCTTTCCTTCCTGCCGGCCGGAGAGGAAGGCAAGGTATCGACCGTCCGGGCTCCAGCGCGGGCTGCTCTCGCTCTCCGGACTGGACGTCACGCGGATCGTCGTCGCTCCGTCCCAGCTCGTCATCCAGACGTCGTTGTCGCTCTTGTCCTTCGCCGAGTCGATGGTGGTCACCGTATAGGCGACCCAGTTGTCGTCTGGCGAGAGCTCTGGGTCACGCACGTCCCTGAGCAGGTAGAGATCGCTGCTGCGCAATGGACGCTTGGCCTGCGCCTGAAGCGGACTGGCGATGGCGGGGGCGAGAGAGGAGCTGACGAGCACGAGTAGCGCACCGGAAAGGCGGCGCATGACGATCCTCCACGAGAGACTGCGGGTTTGAAGGCGGGTGGGAACGCTAAATATCGAGGAAGGCACGAATGGTTGCGAGGGGCAGCCTCGGGGAGGCCGGTTTATCTGTTCGACAGCGATCTTTACTGTTCACCTCGCCGGCACCGCCTTTGCGACTGCATGGTGAGGCTATGACCATTCCGTCCGCGTTGAATCGGGATCGAGCCCAGTCGCTCCCGTCCGATCTCGACGCGCTCCGCCAGCGCATCGAGGCTACCGCGCGAAAGTCCGGCGCGCGTGCCGTCGCCGTCGCGCTCCATGACATCGAATCGGGCGCCGACCTCCATTACGACGCCGACCGATGGTTTCATGGCGCGAGCACCATCAAGGTCGCGATTCTGCTCGCGGTGTACGGCGAGATCGATCGGGGGCGCCTCGTACCGCAGTCGCGACTGCACGTGCGGAATCGCTTTCTCAGCGCGTACGATGGCTCGCCCTTCCGCGTGCTCGCCGACCGCGACGCCGACTCGGCGGTGCACGCCGCAATTGGCAAGACGATGCGCATCAGCGAGCTGGCGCTGCACATGATCGCGACGAGCAGCAACCTCGCGACGAATCTGCTCCTCGATCTCATCGGCCTGGAGACCGTTCAGCGCACACTCGATCGCTTCGGGTTGACTGGCATCGACATGCGTCGCGGGGTGGAGGACGAGAAAGCCTACGAGCACGGTATCGTCAACCGCGTCACCGCCAACGGTCTCGTCGCTTTGCTGCGGCTCATCGCCGAGGAGCGTGCGTACAGCCCCGAGCTGTCGCGGGAAATGCTCGACATTCTGCACCAGCAGGAGTTCAAGAAGGGGATTCCGGCGCGGCTGCCGCGCGAGGTCCGCGTCGCGCACAAAACAGGTGACATCTCGACAGTGGCGCACGACGCCGGCGTCGTTTACGCGCCGGATCGGCAGCCCTACGTGATCGCCATTCTCACCGAATGGGCGGCGGACGCCGGGAGTCGTTCGCCGACGATCGCCACGATCTCGCACGCCGTGTACGATGCATTACGCGCCACGCCAGCGGTGCCTAACGATGCCTGAAACGCGGACGGACGCGCTGCGCATCGTCGATGGGTACCGGCTGGAAAAGCCGTGTCGCGACGCGCTCATGCCGGGCGGCGTGCTGCGCGATCGGGAAGGACGCACGCGCCAGCTTCCCCGTTACTTCTACGAGATCGAATCATGGGACGCGGCGCTCGAGTACGAGCTCGCGCCGCATTTCCATCTCTGGGAGTTCATCCAGACCGACGTCAGAGAGTCCGCCGCGCTCCGCTTCTTCCCGCGCTACGTGCCCTGCGCGGTATCGCTCACCGCGGCGATGCTCGAACGCTTTCGTGAGGCCGTGGGCGAGCCGGTCCGGGTCGCCGCCAATGGCGGATATCGCTCGCCGCAGCACGAGCTGACGAGCCACGCCTCGACGCACTGCTGGGCGTCCGCGGTGAACATCTACCGTATCGGCGACGAGTATCTCGACACTCGCGAGCGCATCGAGCGGTATGCCGAGATCGCCCGCGAGGCGCTCCCGGGTGCCTGGATCCGCCCCGTGGGTGAAGATCGCGGATTTTCCGACGACCATCTCCACCTGGATTTTGGATACGTCGTCGCCGTGCCGCACGACGCCCCGGGCGATCCGTTCAACCCGAAGCTCGAGGGTGACCCGCTCTGAGCGGGCCAGCATCGCATGGCAAGGTCAGTGGAACGACCCAAGCGCGAGCGACGGACTCGCCTAACGGCACGCCTCCAGCGTGGCGCGGCCGTACGTGGGCATCCCGCGACAATGTCGGCGATCGGAATCGAAGCCGAGTTCGTCGTCGTGATGGATGGCCATCCGGTGAAGCCCGAGGATGTCTTCGGCTCGCCGCGACGCATCGTCCGCGGGCCTCTCATGCACCGTACTGGCCGCTCGTACCATCTGCCAACGGGCAGCGCCGTCTATTTCGACACGGGCGTCATCGAGCTCGCGACGCCGATGATCGAGATCGATCGGGGCTGCGCCGCGCGCGCCGGACGCTCACTCTGGGAAAGCATCCTCTTCCTGCGCCGTGAGCTCGATTTCTGGCAGGAACAGCATGCGCGCGACGTGAACCTCGTCGGCTTCAGCACGCATTACAACGTCTCGTTCGATCTCCCCGAGGCGGAGCGTGGACCGGATCGCACGGTCGAGAAGCTCGCGCTTCTCCTCACGTATCTGCTCCCCGCGCCGGTGATGCTCCTTGCCGCCAACCGGCAGTCGACGGGCATCGGCGTGCGCCCGCGCGGAAATCGCGTCGAGATCACGGCGGACTTCACGCCGGATGCGGCGCTCATGATCGCGACGGCCACGCTCGTCGTCGGCATCGTGAGAGATGTGATGAGCTGGCCCAGCTACGACCTGTCCGTGCTCGACAGCGCCGAAGGGCGTGCCCTACCCCGCTTCCGCGATTTTGCGCCCGTTCCGCACAGCTCTCGGAAGGGTTGGGTCGCGCGTCACTCGTGCTTCTCGCGCAACCCGTTCATGGCGCATGTCGATCAGGATCAGTGGGAGGTCTCGGGCAGCGAGTCGCTCACACTCCGTGAGATCGCGGGTCGCCTGACGAAGCATTTCTGGCCCTCGATCCGTCGTTACGCCGATCCGTTCACGCTGCGGCTGATCGGCAATGTCATGGCGGGCCGCGCTCCATCGCTCCTCGAGCTGGCGGACCGGCCACCGGCATACGAGAGTGTCGGCCGACTCTGCGCCTGGGAACATTCGCTTTTCCCCGAGCACGAGTTGCCCCGCTCGCGGTATGAGCGTGTGCTCATTCGTGCCATCCATGGCGATCGGCTCCGACTGGGCGCCGACGAGTGGTACACACCGACGGGAATGCGCGGCTGGTCGCACGTCGTCTTCCGGCGCGAGCGCGACCGGAGCAAGCGAATCTTCTCCCTCGACTACCTACTTCGCCATCTCGACGACTGGGAAGCCGGAAACCGTTAGGCGACAGCAAAACGAAGTGCGCGGAGTTCCTGAGAGCGCGAAGTCCCAAACGGCGCGGAGTCCCCAACGGCGCTGACTTCCAAAGAGCGCTAAGTCCCAGAGAGCGGCTAGGTGCGAAGGGATTCACGATCCTTCCGCCTTCCGCCGCTCTCTGGGACTTCGCGCCGTGTGGGACCTCGCGCCGTTTGGAACTTGGCGCCATTTGGGACGTGCGCCGTTTGGAACTCAGCGCGGTCTAAGACTTCCGCCCTCCTTTCACGCTACCGACGATGCCAGTCGGCGAGCGCCTGTGCTTCCTTCTCCGGTGTGATCGTGAAGTGCGGCTTGGCGCGCCGCGTCTCGGGGACGGTCGGCCACCACGCGAGCGTGTCGCGGACGGTCGTCGCGAGTGGACGAAAGGTGAGACCGGCGGCGATGGCCTTCTCGTTCCGGATCGACATCATGCCGTCGTCGTTGCCCGCGAGGCGTGCCCACGGAATGGCCTCGTCGATGCCGTGGGCGGCGAGGAAGTCATAGTCGTCGACCCAGGTGAAGCGCGCGTCGGAGCCGATGGCCGCCTTGGCCTGCTCCAGGAATTGCGGCATCGTTAGGCGGTCCCGCGGTCCGACGGCGTTGTAGATCCCCGTGCGGCCGTCCTCGAGGAGTCGCACCATCCACTCGGCCAGATCCCGAACGTCGATGAACTGCACGGGGTCGTCGCGGCGACCCGGTGCCAGCACCTCACCTCCCTTCGCCAGCCGCTGCGGCCAGTAGGGGAATCGATCCGACGTGTCACCTGGGCCCACGATGTACGTGGGTCGCACGACCAACGCACGATTGCCGAACGCCTCCTGTACTTCACGCTCGCAGCGCGCCTTCGATACGCCGTACGTCTCGGAGAAATCCTTCGAGTCTTTGATGTCGAGATGCGGCGCGACCGACTCGTCGAGTCCACGGCTCAGGTAAGGGTAGTACACGCCCGTGGACGACGTGAAGAGATAGCGGCCAGCGGAGTCCTTGAGCAGCTGCGCCGACTGCCGCACCCACTCCGGATTCGTCGCCGAGTCGTCGATGACCGCGTCCCACCGCTTGCCCACGAGGGCGCCAAGCTGGCCATTCCGATCGCCGACGAGTCGCGTCACCTCGTTAGGGAGATCGGCCTGGCGGCGTCCGCGCGTGAAGATCGTGACCCGATGCCCGCGCGAAACGGCCTGACGCACGAGGTGCGGCCCGATGAATCCGGTGCCGCCGAGAATGAGGAGATCGATCGGCGCGCCTCGTGGCCGCTCGTGCATGCGCGTCACGGCGTCGGCAAGAGCCGGAGCGCCGCGACCGAGGAGCGCGCCGCTCAGGATCGCGGTCGACTTCAGAAAATCGCGTCGAGTCGTCATGCGGATAGCACCAGTAATCGAGTCGTCGGCAGCATGTTAGGCATCACGTGAGCGACGAGCCAGCCGCCCGACCAATTCCTTACAGCCGCGTGCGTCGATCAGCTCGCGCGGCGCACGGCGATGATGAGCGCGGCACCGGCGACGATCGCGACCCCGCCGAGGATTGGTGAGATCGGAATCGTGTGCTCTTCGCGTGTCGTCACCTGAACCGGCCCGACATGCGCCACCTCGCGCTTCTGCGAGTAGGTGATCCCGCCGTACACGACACCGACGAGACCGAGAACGACGAGGATCAGGCCGACGAGCGTTCCGACTTTCATATTTGTTTCCTTTGCCGGGGAGGTCGCATGGAGAATTCAGCGACTCTAACAATACGGCGAGTTCCGCGGTTCCGCTTCCAGTGCGAGGGAAACGGCGGGAATTGTTTTGTTGTTTGCAACATTTCAGCTTTTTTCCTCTGAGGCCCTCTGCGTCCTCCGCGGTAGAACAAGACAGCACTCACCGGCAACGATCCCATCCCATGCGCTCTCTGCTCGTCGTCCTCGCACTCGCAACCCTCGGCGCATCCGCTGGCGCGCAGACCAAACAGCAGCTCATCGATGATTGGGAGCGCCAGCGGAGCAACATGCTGGCGTACATCGACGCGATGCCCGACTCGGCCATGAGCTTTCGTCCGACGCCCGGAGTTCGCGATTTCGCCCAACAGATTCAGCATGCGGTGAGCACGAACCTCGAAGTCGCGGCGATGGCGTTACGCGGGCTCAAGGAGGCGCCGTTCACCATCGACAGCACGCAGCTGCATCAGAAAGCAGCGTTGCACGAGTACGCCGACCGTGCGTATGGCTTTCTCGTCGACGCGCTCAGGGCGACAACGCCGTCACAGCTCCTGAAGCAGTCGTCCGTCTACAATCTCCCGCCGCAGTCGGCGGCGCGGTGGCTCACACTCAGCTATGAGCACGCGGTGTGGACACTCGGGCAGACGATTCCGTATCTGCGTCTGAACGGTGTCACGCCGCCCTCGTACAAGCAACCGTTGTGAGTGTGCGGCGCTCGTCGCTATCCACCGAGAGCCTGGCGAGCGGCCGGGAGGATCAGGGACGCCCACGACTCGTACATCGCTGCTGAGGGATGCAAGGAATCCGCGGCGAGCAGGTCGCGATCGTGCGCGGCACGCCGAGAGTCGGCGGTGACATCGACGAACACCGCTCCGGAAGATGTCGCGAGCTCGTCCGCGACTGCATTGAATGCATCGATCTGCGCGGCGATCGCACCGCGCTCACGCGGATCCGCGACGGCAAACGGAGTGACGCTCCAATCCGGAATCGAGACCACCACCACGCGGCGCGGAGCATTGCCTGCCAGCTCGATTGCGCGCGCGAGCAGTGCCTCGAAGCCGGAGCGGAACAGCTCGATGCCATAGCCGCGGTACTGGTCGTTGACGCCAATGAGCAGCGTTACGAGATCGTGGTTCGCAAGCGGCGGGGTCGAGGCGGCGGCGATCGCCTCGAGCAACTCGAAGGTCGTCCAGCCTGTCTTCGCGATGATGCGTGGCTCGGTGAGCGCGATGCCTAACGCCTCGAGGGCCACCCAGAGCCGCACGGGCCATCGCTCCTCCGCTCCCACGCCCTCGCCAATCGTGTACGAGTCGCCGAGGGCGAGGTAACGGCGCCTCACGGGCCGACGTAGTTCTTCGAGATCAGATCGAAGTACGAGCGCACCGAACCGCTGTCATACGTGGCGACGAAGGCGTCGAGCGTCTGCAGGATCTGCGTCGAGTAGTGACCGGCCACGTTGAGTGGATGCGTGCCGGCCGTGCCGAAGCCATACCCGTAGCCGAAATAGCTGCGGATCATCACACTCCGGTGATCGCGCGGTAAGAGCTTGACGTTCTCCGCGAACTGGGGAAAGCCGCCGTCTCTGATGAGATATTGCTCAACATTGGAGATGTACAGCACGGACACCTTCTCCCCGCGCTCGGCGATGAGCTGGGCGATGGCGGCGAGGGCGTGCTCGCCGGCCGCGTTGCCGACGACGGGCACGATACGGTCGCGCGCCTCCATCGTTTTCACGAACTCGAACGCGTCCTCGGTCGCGAGATAATTCGCCTGATGACCCGCCCGATCCCGCTCGAGGAGGAGCTGGCGATACGTCGGATGGTACGGCCGCGGCGCGCGGCCGATGCTCGAGTAGCGCAGATCGAGTGAGTCGCGCACGAACGCGTCGCGGATGCGCGCGATCGTCTCCAGATCGAGCGTCGACAGTGGAATTCCGAAGCGACGAACCCGCTGGCTGATCGCGGACTGCACCGAATCGGCGAGGTCGGGATCGGTGTGCGTCGCGTCGATGTAATCGACCAGCTCCTGGATGGACTTCGTGGTCCACCGGTCCGCGTCGCGCGGGACTGGCTTGCCGAAGAGGAGACAGAGGTACTCGATCCGGTTCCGCGCCATCGCGAACAGCGACTTGAACATCAGGTGCTCGAGCAGATTGTCGCGGCGGATGTCGATCATGAACGCGATCTCCGGCCGCACTGCCGCGATGTACGAGAAGTTCTGATCGGGGCCGACGCCGATGTAGGCGCCGCCCTGGACCTTCAGCCGCCGCATCCCGTCGAGCACGTGGAGGTACGACGTCTCGTTCGAGATGAGATTGTCGGAGTCGAAGTAGCCGCCCGGCTCGGAGAGCCGCTGGACGAGCTTCGCGAACGAGGAATCGACGCGCGTCTGCGGCGCGGCGACGAGCAACGACGCATATGCGGCGCGCGGCGACGTGTCGACCTCGGAACCGGTCGCGAACCAGCCAAACGCCGCCGCGACGGGAGCGACGGCGAGCAACCAGCGCGCCGGTCGGAATCTGGAGCTCATCGACAACCTCCGATCACGCGAAGATACTTGGCGTGTCGTGGCGATGGCCAGTCAACGTTCGGCGAATTCCAGCGCCGTGCGCCGGGTGTCGGCGATGCCAAGCCGCTCCGCCAGACGGAGCGCATCGTGCGGCGCGTGCACCTTCGCGTCGTTGTCGAAGTACACATACGCGTCGCGTCGGACACGACCACGCCCCTGCCAGCGCCGGATGCGGCCCGCCCAGTCGTCGAGCTCGTCATCACTGTAGCCGCTGACGTACAGCTCGGTGGATCCGTGCAGGCGGATGTAGACGAAGTCCGCCGTGAGCTCCTCCGCGTAGTCGAACTTTCCCGCCGTGTCGGCGAAGACGAGCGCGCATTCATGTGAGCGCAGAATCTCATAGAACTCGTCACAAAAATACGACGGGTGGCGCACTTCGAACGCATGACGGTACTGGACGCGCTGCCCTCCGGCGGCATCGACGAGTGCGCCCCGCCTGAGCCGATGATCATGCTCGCGAGCGACGGCCTCGGCTTCGATCGCGTCGCCGGGGAGCATGCGCATGAAGCTGTCGAGGCGCTCGGCGTCGAACCGGTACGATGCCGGCAGCTGCCAGAGAAATGGTCCGGTCTTCACGCCGAGAGCGAGAACGCCGCTCGCATAGAAGTTTCCGAGCGCGTGCTCGCAATTGCGCAGCTTCAGGTTATGGGTGATGAAGCGGCCCCCCTTCACGGCGAAGACGAATCCATCGTCGGGAACTGCTTCGGCCCACCGCGCGAACACGCTCGGCGATTTGAGACTGTAGAACGTGCCGTTCAACTCGATGGAGTTGAAGCAGCGGCTCGCATATGTCAGCCACCGCGCTTTGGCGAGGCGATCGGGGTAGAACGCACCACGCCATCGCGGGTAGTCGTATCCGCTGATGCCGACGAAGGCGCGAGTCCGGGCGCGCAGAGCACGTCCTCGGTGATAGCTCTCGAACGGGGTTGCTAGTGGCGGGGCGGTACGTGCGAGGCGGTCTGGGTCATCACGAGCCGCAATTGGGTCAGAAATGCGGCGGGTCCCGCGTTGTCGGGCAGCGCGTGGAGCGCGCGGAGCGCGTCTTCTTCCCGCACTGCGAGCCCGGCGCTGATCGTGTTCGGATCGACGCCCACCCGCTCGAATTCCCGTAGCAACTGCGCGAACCGCTTGCCTTCCGTCATCCCACGCTCCACGGAGTCGCTGGTGCCACTCGCTCTGAAATCACCAGTCCGGTCGATCGAACGTGTTCGCTGAGGTCGCCTCTAGCATACTCCGTTCCGTGAAGAGGAGTTCCATCCTCCTCGGCTCCCCTACCAATGAGTATCGGCTAAACCACACAACGAAGAAGGGCCAGCCCTGAGGGGGCTGGCCCTTTTCGCGCGACCGTTGAGCAAACGCTCAGAGGCGGTCATGGCTATCGATGAGCCAGAACCATGGTGAGGGCCGTGATTGCGGCGGTCAGCGCCACCAGGGCGCCGGCGGCACCGAGGACGGCTGCCGGCGTGATCACGAACTCGCGGCGATACCAGGGCGTGATGAGCGCGGGCACGTTGTGGGGCAATGCGTCCATGATACGCTGCTGCATGTGCACGGGGGTCGTGACGTGCCGGCGCGTCTCGACGACCTGCGCCATCCGCTTCCAGAACTCGACGTCGCGCTCCATGTCGCCGCGCTTGACCGCGGCTTCGGGGAGCTCGCCATCGAGCCAGGCGTGGATAGCCGGCGAGAGGACGCGTGCGGTGTCCGGCTGCGGGAGCGGAACCTCGCGATCGGTGAGCGGGCGCTCGGCCGGAAGCCGGCGCTCCTGCTTTTGGCCATCGACCTTCTGGCCATCGTTCGGGCGGATATCGTCCAACATGTTAGGCGTACTTCTCCTCGAGTAAGGCCTGGAGTGCCTCTCGAGCGCGGTGCACGCGCATCTTGAGCGCCCCAACGGTTGTGCCGAGCAAGTCGGCCATCTCTTCGTACGAACGTCCTTCGACGTGCTTCATGATGAAGGCTTCGCGCAGCGACGATGGGAGCGTCGCCAGTGCTTTGTCCAGATCCGTACGCAGCTCGCTGCGATCCAGCTCCTCATCGGGCGTCGCGTACGACGACGGCTGGTCGTCCTCGTCGTAGCTGAGGTGCGAGCGGCGGATGTTTTTCAGCCAGTCCTTGCAGCCGTTCGCGACGATGCGGAACACCCAGGCGTCGAATCGGCCACGCACTTCGGCGAGATGCTGATACGCCTTGATGAAGCTGAGCTGAAGAATGTCTTCCGCGACGTCGGGGCTTCCCGTCATG
>DATEPP010000051.1:0-3378 GCA_035273165.1 Gemmatimonadaceae bacterium | reverse complement strand
CGCCCTGACAACTCGGGAGGCGGAAGCTCCGGAGCCCGCGGTACGCGTGTTGCGCGCGATGATCTCGACGTGCTGGGAGCGCGACGGATATGAAGAGCTGCCTCAGCCGAGTGGGATTCATTGCTGGCTACCTCCAGATCGATCCGCCTGAGGCAACGATGAAAGCGAACGGGGTAGCACGTCCTTCCGACGCCGGCTCCAGGGGTCAGACTTTGCTGATCCTTGGCGCGACCGGCGACCTCACCAAGCGGTTGCTCCTTCCCGGCCTTGGCGGGTTGCTGGCGAACGGCCGAGGTGATGGCCTCACCTTGATCGGGAGCGCCATCCAGGAGCACAGCGACGACAGTTGGCGCGCGCGAGTCGACGAATCATTCGCCACCATCGACGCACGCGGCGCCGAGGTGGAAGCGGTGGTGCGAGGCACGCGATACGTCCAGGCCGATGTCACAAGGGAGGAAGACCTCCGACGACTCCTCACTGCGTGCGAGGGGCGCGCGATCCTGTACTTCGCGCTGCCGCCACAGGTGACGACGAGGGCCTGCCGCGCTCTCGCAAAGATCGGCGTCCCCGAGGGTACGCGACTGGTATTCGAGAAGCCGTTCGGTACCAGCGCCGCCAGTGCGCAGATGCTCAACGATCTCGTCACCCGGCTGGTGCCAGAGGAGCAGGTCTATCGGGTGGACCACTATCTGGGCATGTCCACCGTGCTCAGCATCCTCGGCCTGCGCTTCGCCAATCGAATGATTGAGCCTGTGCTCAACGCGGACCACGTCGAGCGCGTCGACATCATGTTCGACGAAAGCCTCGCGCTCGAGGGACGCGCCGGCTATTACGATGGCGCCGGTGCGCTCGTGGACATGATTCAGAGTCACGGGCTGCAAGTTCTCTCGCTGTTCGCGATGGATCCGCCGAGCACACTCGGCGCACGGGATCTACGCGACGCGAAGGCGCAGGTGCTGCGCGCGACGCGCGTCTGGAACGCCGATCCCGTGGCCTCGAGCCGCCGGGCACGCTACACCGCGGGCTCGATAGGCACTCGCAACGTGCCGTCGTACGTCGACGAGCCAGGCGTGGATCCCGAACGCGGCACGGAGACCTTCGCCGAGGTGATGCTCGAGGTCAACACGTGGCGATGGGCAGGCGTGCCGTTCCGCGTTCGCGCGGGCAAGGCGCTGCGTGCGCTGCACAAGGCAATCCTCGTCACCTTCCGCAAGCCGAAGTGCCTGCCTAACGGGCTCTCCGGCTACGACCAGCCCGATCGGCTCCACATCGGACTCGATCCTGGCGTTCTCGGTATTCAGCTCAACGTCAACGGTCCCGGCGATCCCACAGGACTCGAGCCGGTGCGACTGCGGACCGAGACGTGCCCGGGTGATCTGCCTCCGTACGGCGAGCTACTCGCCGGCGTGCTCGCCGGCGATCCAACACTATTCGTGCGCGGCGAGACCGCAGTGGACTGCTGGAGCATCATCGAACCGGTGCAGCGCGCGTGGCAGGCCGGCGATGTGCCACTCGAGGAGTATCGGGCCGGCAGCCTCGGCCCGCACGCGCGGCGACGCGATCACGCGAGCACGCGTCCGCGTGTCTCGGGCAAGCGCCTGATCGCGAATACGAACGCCACGGCGGCAAATCCTGCGTAGAGACCGTACGCGAAACCAAGCCCGAGGCTGGCGAGCAGCGGGAAGGTTCGGGTGACGGCCCAGTTGGTCATCCAGTTGACGGCAACACATACTGCCATCGCGACGTTGCGAAGTCGGCTGTCGAACAGCTCGCCGATCATCACCCACATCACCGGTCCCCAGGTGATGCCAAAGGCAACGGCGAATGCGTTGATCGACACGAGCGCACCGATCGCCGGCAGCCCGCTCAGGCTTACATCCTCGGCACTCGTATGCGTTGTCGCAAAGCAGAGCGCGAGCACGGCAAGCGAGATCGTCATCACGGCCGCGCCGGTGACGAGCATCTTGCGGCGCCCTACCCTATCGATGATCGCGATCGCGACGAGAGTCGAAGCGATGCTCACGAGCACCGTGAGGATGCTGATCAGAAACGCGGTGCCCGACGAGAATCCGACCGCTTGCCAGAGCGCGTTCGAGTACGTCTTGACGACACTGATGCCGACGAGCTGCTGAAATGCGGCGAGCAAGATGCCGGTCCACACGATGGCCTTGAGCAAGAATCGGCCGCCGCCGAGATCGCCGAGCGTCGCCACCTCGTGTTTCGTCTTCGCGAGCGAGTCCTCGATCGCCGACAGCTGCTCTTTGGGCTCGGTGCTGCCAAGACGTGGCAGAAGCGCCCGTGCTTCATCGATGTGTCCCTGGCGGACGAGATCGGCCGGCGAACGCGGCAGCCCGCGCGTGATGGCGACGTAGATGAGCCCGAAGAACGCGTCGCATGCGAACATCCAGCGCCAGGCGGTACCGCCCCACGGAAGCGCCGAGCTCTCCGACCCTGCCAATCGCGTTAGGCAGTAACCGGCAAGAAGGCCGAGCAGTTGTCCGAAGACGATGCCGAGTTGCCACAGCGACCCGAGGCGGCCGCGAATACGCGGCGGCGAGATCTCGGCGATGTATCCCGGAACGACGGCACTCAATGCGCCGATTCCCAGCCCGGTGCCGATGCGACAGGCCGCGATCAGCGCCACTTGCGCAACGAGCGCGGCACCGATGCTGCCAGCAGCGACGAGCGCGCCGCCGATCAGCATCACACGGTTGCGTCCGAAGCGGGTCGACATGGGCCCGGCGAACCACGCGCCGATGGCGCAACCGATCAGAGCGATCGCACCGACGAGGCCAACCGTCGCGGCGCTCAGGCGCAGGTCCGATCGTACGCCGACGATAGCGGCGTTCATCGTCGAGGTGTCGAAGCCGAACAGATATCCGCCGACTGCCGCACCGCCGGCGACGAGGGTAACGTACCGCGTCCGTGGAATCGCTACCGCGGCGGAAATGGGCTGGTGGGTCGCCGTGACTGACATGTCGGTACTTCGAAGTGTCCGCTAACGTCAGTTCATCGTCGAACTGCAGTTCGCCAGGCGCGAAGATCGTGCTCGCGCGCCGAAACCGGGCCTATTTCCGATCTGCCGTGCTAGAACTTGCTCAACTCGTAACCGACCCGATCCGATGCGTGGATGGTTCGTCCGGCTGATGAAGATCGTCGCTGTCATGGCAGCGACATCACTCTGGGCGTCGCCTGCCGCCGGCCAGTCACCCGTTGCTGTCGCGCACACGCACGACGTGTGGGCGGCAGCCTCGCTCGGCTTCGCGGACCTGGGCCAGGAGGGCGGCTTGGCGGGGCAGTTCGCGGTCTCGACGGCAGTCGATCAGAGGGTGATCACCCTCCGCATCGCCGGCGCGGGCGAATTCTCGGACCGAGCCC
>DATEPP010000050.1:0-20554 GCA_035273165.1 Gemmatimonadaceae bacterium | reverse complement strand
GCCGGTGGCCGCATCACCATCGCCGCTTCACTCCGCACGGCGACGAGCGACGTCGAGATTCGGGTACGCGACACGGGCATCGGCATTCCGCGCGACAAGATCGAGACGATCTTCGAGCCATTCGTGCAGCTCGACGGTGGCCTGACGCGGAGGTCGCAGGGTACGGGTCTCGGTCTCGCGATCAGCCGCGACCTCGCTCGCGCGATGCACGGGGATCTCGTGGTGGAGAGTGAGGAAGGCGCGGGAGCCGAATTCGTGCTCACCCTTCCTCGCGGTGAGCTGCCGCGGCCGAGCGGGTTGTCACAACAGACTTGACACCGGGCCACCGAGCCTCATCCTGAGGAGCGCAGCGACGAAGGATCTGCACTGCGACTTCCTTCACCAAGAGTGCTCCCGCATGCCCATTGCTCGCGTCAGTTGTAAGAGTATTGTAATCACCGCGGTCGTGGCTGCGACCGCATCAGCACAGCAGGTCCAGCAGGGACAGACCGCGTCGCTGCCGCCATCTCCCATCGCTCGCATCGAAGTCACGCCCCGCACGCGGATGGTCACGGCGGGCGATTCGATCCGCCTGCGCGCCCGCGCCGTCGACGCCTCAGGGCAGGGCGTGAACGGCGCGAAGATCTTCTTCTCCCAGCGCGCGGGCTTCACTCAGGGGCTCGTCGACTCGACGGGGATGCTCGTCGCCAGCTCCGTCGGCAAATTCCCGCTGACCGTGACGGCGATCGTGCCAGGTACGCGGCCGGTCATCGACTCGACGATCGAAATCGCCGCCGTTCCGGCGGCTGCCTCGCGCGTCGTCGTGACGACAAAGGTCGGCAAGCTCGTCGTCGGGCAGGATCTGCGCGTTGACGCGATTCCATTCTCGAAAGCGAACGACCGCGCGCACGACAAGCTGGCGTGGAGCTCGAGCGCGCCTGAAGTCGCGACGGTGAGCAGCGATGGTGTCATCACCGCGAACGGTGTCGGTCGAACCACGATCACCGTCGCCGCCGGCGCCGCGCGCGCGACGGTTCCGGTGGAGGTCGTCGGCGCCAACCTAACGAGCCTCACCATTGCGCCGTCGCGGCCCAGCGTCAGGCAGGGCGACGTCGTCCGACTCTCCGTGGGCGCCCGCGCGCAGGGCGGTGCGGCGGTTACAGGTCTCACGCCGACATGGTCCTTCTCTCCCGGCGACGGCCAGATCGACGCCGAGGGGAATTTCGTTGCGTACCGCACGGGCGATTATCAGGTGACGGCGAACGTTGGTTCGCGTGCGGCGAGCACCGTCGTCCACGTCGCCGAGCGCAACGTCAGGCGTCCAGTGACCGTCGTGGGTCGGCTGCCGCGCACGCTCTTCCCGACGTCGGAAGTGTGGATTCATCCCGCCGGCAAGGTCGCCTACCTCGGCACGCATGGCGGCGGCGACCGGGTCTACACGATCGACATCAGCAATCCATCCAATCCGGTCGTCGTCGACTCGATCCAGGCGAATACGCGTCTCGTGAACGACATGCAGACGACGGCCGATGGGAATTACATGGTGTTCACGCGCGAAGGCGCCGCCGATCGCAAGAACGGTATCGTCATCGCCGACACTCGCGACCCGCTCCGTCCGAAGGAGATCTCGCAATTCACCGACGGTGTCGCGGCCGGCGTGCACTCCGTTTACCTCTACGAGAATGCGAGGTACGGGAAGTACGCGTTCATCACGAACGACGGCACCGGCGCGATCGACATCGTCAACATCACCGATCCCGCGAAGCCGGTGCGCGCTGGTGAATGGCGAAGCAACCGTCCCGACGCCGCGCGCTATGTGCACGATCTCGACATCGTCGATGGTCTCCTGTACGCGAGCTACTGGAACGACGGTCTGATCATTCTCGACATCGGCAACGGCAAGTTCGGCGGACGCCCAGACAAGCCAGTCCTCGTGTCGCAGTACAAGTACGATCTCGATTCACTGTATCGTGAGGTCGAGCAGGTCTCCGGCGCCGGATTCACGCGCGGCACCCACACCGCCTGGCGCCAGCGCGAGGGCGGCAAGTACGTGTTCATCGCCGACGAGGTCTATCTCAATGGCCCGATCAAGGGCGCCAAGGATGCGTCGGCGAGCCGGATGTACGGCACGCTCCAGGTGGTAGACGTCAGCGACATTCAACACCCGAAGACCGTCGCGTGGTACACGCCGGAGCACGGCGGTGTCCACAACGTCTGGGCGGTGAAGGACACGCTCTATCTCGGCGCGTACGACGCGGGCTTCCACGTGTTCGACATCTCGGGTGAGCTCAAGGGCGACCTGCGGGCACAGGGTCGCGAGATCGCGAGCCTCAACACCGCCGACATGCAGGGGAATACCGCGAATGCCGCTTTTACCTGGGGCGTCGTCGTCAACCCGAAGGATGGTTTAGCATACGTGAACGACTTCAACAACGGCCTGTGGATCGTGCGGATCGAGCCGAAAGCGAGTGTGGTGCCGTGAGGCGCGCGCTCGCGGCGCTCGCGCTGGTGGCGAGTGGCGCGTGGAGAGTGGCGAGCGCTCAATCACCTCCACCCGCCACTCGCAACACGCCACTCGCCACTTATCTCTTTTTCGTCGCCTCCGAGGGCAACGACCGCATCGCGCTCGTCAGCTACGGCCCGAATGGCGCCAAAGTCGAGCGCGAGCGCCGCATCGGTCTGAATCCAACGGAGTTGCTCGGCCCGCACGGCGTCGCCATGTCGCCGGACGGCAAGTACTACTACGTCACGACGGCGCACGGCACGCCCTTCGGTGCGCTCTGGAAATACACCACCGATCGTGACTCGCTCGTCGGCAAGGTCGACCTCGGCGCCTTTCCCGCGACGCTGCAGGTCTCGCCGGACGGCGCCTACGTCTACGTCGTGAACTTCAATCTGTACGGCGACCCTGTGCGTTCCTCTGTCTCCGTCGTCTACGGCGACCAGATGGTCGAGGTCACGCGCATCCCGACCTGCATCATGCCGCACGGGTCGCGGTTGAATGCACAGGGGACGAAGCACTACTCGGTGTGCATGATGAACGATGCGCTCGTGGAAATCGACACGCGCGAGTTCACCGTTGCGCGTCACTTCAAGCTCGGAAAAGGGAAGGAGGAAGGTGTGATGGGCGCGCCGATGTCGGGCGCACAGATGGCCGGCCACGAGATGGGCGGGCACGACATGTCGCACGGTGCCGAGCCGCCCAAACCCGGAGATATCAGTTGCTCCCCCACGTGGGCCCAGCCTTCGGCGGATGGCTCGAAGGTGTTCGTCGCCTGCAACAAGGCAAACGACATCGTGGAGATCGACGTCGCGTCGTGGAAGATGCTCCGCCGCATTCCCGCTGGCGACGGCGTCTACAATCTCGCCGCGACGCACGACGGCAAGCTCCTCGTCGGGACGAACAAGCGCGGCCAGTCAGTTTCGGTCTTCGACATCGCCTCAGGTAAGGAGCTCGCGCGCATTCCAACGACGCGCAAGGTCGCAAGCGGCATCGCCGTCACCGACGACGATCGTTATGCATTCGCGACGATCGAGGGCATCGGCTCCCAACCCGGCACCGTCGACATCATCGACCTCACGACGCTGCAGAAAGTCGCTTCCGTCGACGTTGGCCAGCAGGCGGGTGGAATCGATTTCTGGAAGAGGCAGTAGGGAATCGGGAACAGCTATCAGTCCATCGTCGATAGCTATAAGGAGAGCACCACTTTCCACCCACCACTTCTCCCACTTCTTACACTGACGGCTACACTTTTCAGTCGACGCCAGTGGGGAGTGGTAAGTGGATGGCCCTCAATGCGTCGAAGCTACGCTCCGCCCCAACAGACCGTCCATGAACGGCTTCGCGACGCACTGATAGAACGTCTTGTCGCCGCATAACGACTCGGCCTGCCGCTCGACGTAGTTCTTGACCTTCGTCGGGTATGTCTTGCAGTTCGGCGTGTTCGTTCCCTTCACGCAGCCATTGTATCGCAACAACCCCTTCTGGACGTCGCTCGCGGTCACCGTCTCCGAGCCGCGCTTCGGCTTGATGTACTCGCTCAGGATGTACACGCCGTACTTCAAGTTCGTGGAATCCGACGCCAGGTCGGTGCCGAATTTGTCGCCGAGCTCCTTCAGCCAGATTTTCGGGTAGACCTGCATCAAGCCGATCGCGCCCACGTTCGACAGTGCATTGCTCACGAACACCGCGTTCTCCGTCAGCATCACGCCGAAGATCACTGCCGGTGGAATGCCCCGCTGGTACGCCTCACGCACTGCGTAGAACGCGATCGAGTCGGCCCGTTCCTGCTTCATCCGTCCGGTGCGTACCAGATCTTCCGAGAACGCCGCGCTGTCCGCCGCGAACTGTGGCGAGGCCATCAACGCCGCCAGTCTACCCGTGTCCGGCGGCGCGGTCGGCGTCAGGATCGGCTTCGTAATCGGCACGCGCTCGGTGAGGCTCTGCACCACAGTCGGCTGGCCGGCGAAGATCGGCCGGGCATGATTCACGGCAAAGACGATCGCCGCAACGAGCACGACGATTGCCCCCAGGTCGCCAACGAGCGCCGCGATCCGCCGGTTGCGGCTCTTCGCCTTTCCCCGGCGCCCCGCGGTCGCTTGCCCGCGCCTGTCCTGTCGCTCCCGCCGGTCGTCTGCCCCCGGAGTCGGCGTCAGTGGCGTGTCGGTCAGTTCGCCTGTGGCTGGCATACTGGCGCTCATTGCAACTCGTACACCTACTGGCGGGCCGGAGTGGCAATAAGCGGGCACAGCCGCAAATGCCGAGCTTCGGACGTCTATTTTTTTGCCAGTCGCTCGAGGGCCACCGCCGCGCCGATCAGGGCGCTGTGCGTCAGGCCCTGAGGGAAATTCCCCAGCTGCTCCCCGTCGACCCCCAAGTCTTCGGAGTACAATCCGACGTGGTTGGCGCGCTCGAGCAATCGCTTCATCGTTAGGCGTGCCCGCTCCTCCTCACCGCCAACCGCGAGACATTCGACATACCAGAATGAGCAGACGGTGAACGACGGCGCCTCCGCGCTCCCGGCGTCCGTGTCCATCCCCGTCATCTCGTAGCGTCGCACCATCCCGTCGCGGACAAGACGTGCTTCGACCGCGCGAAGCGTCGACTGCCAGCGCGGATTCGCTGGCGCGATGAACCCGACGAGTGGCATCACGAGACAGGCGGCATCGACCGTATCTCCGCCGCGCGTGCCCACGAATGAGTCCAGCGCCGAGCTCCAGAAGTGCTCGTCGATGTCGGCGCGAACCGCCTCACGAGCGGCCCGCCATTCCTCCCGCGGTGCTGGAAGACTCCGCCGGCTCGCGATCCGGAGCGCGCGGTCGAGCGCGACCCAGCACATCACGCGCGAATAGAGAAACTCCTGGCAGCCGCTCCGCACTTCCCAGATGCCCTGGTCGGCACGGCGCCAGTTGCGCCCCACCCAATCGACCAGCTCGACGATCCGATTCCACAGCGCCCGGCTTGGCCGCTCACCCTGCTCGTCCCGCTGATGTAGCGCGTCCATCAATTCCCCGTAGATGTCGAGCTGCAATTGATCGTACGCCCCATTTCCGATGCGGACAGGCCGTGATCCCGCATGTCCCTCGAGGTGATCGAGTGTCTGCTCTGTGATCTCTCGCTCGCCATCAATCGTGTAGAGGCTTTGCAGCTCGCCCGGGGACTTCGCCTCCCCGCACCGATCGACCAACCACTGCGCGAACGCGCCCGCCTCGCGTCCGAGGCCGATCCGGCCCAGCGCGTACACCGTGAACGCGGAATCGCGAATCCATGCGTAGCGGAAATCCCAGTTGCGCGCGCCACCGATCTGCTCCGGCAGCCCGAACGTCGGCGCGGCGATGATCGCACCGGTGCGGCGGCTCTGCAGCAGCTTGAGCGTCAGCGCCGATCGACGAACGAGGCCGCGCCATTCGCCCTCGTACCGCGATTTCGCAATCCACCGGCGCCAGAACACGACCGTCTGCCTCAGCTCGCGGCCGGGGTCACGACCTCGTCGTACGCGCGAATCATCGCCTTCGCCGAGCAGCTCGAGCACGAACGCGACCTCCTTGCCCGCAACCAGTTCCGCGTCGGCGAAGACGTCGTTTCCATCCGTGGTGAGCGATGCCGTTGTCGTTAGGCGCAGCCGATGTCCGCTGGCTGCCGTGAACGTGACCGCCTTCCCCGTGATGGTCACGCTGTGCGATCCACGCGCATAGTCGAAACGCGGCGCGCACACACACCGGATCCGCGCCCGTCCTCGGGTCACTCGCGCCAGTCTCACGACCCGGCTTGGCGACGGTCGCCGCCGCACAGGCATGAAATCGTACAGCGCGACCTCTGCCTCGGCACCGATCGTCTGCGTCACGAGCACGTTCGTGTCACGCAGATAGCGCTGCTCGCGACGTGAGTCCTCGATCAGCGCCTCGACCGCGAAGCGGCCGCCGCGCTCCGCGTCGAGTATGGAAAGAAAGACACTCGGCGAGTCGAACGACGGCAGGCAGAGAAAGTCGATCGTGCCGTCGAGTGCGACGAGCGCCGCCGTCTCGAGATCACCGATGATGCCGTGGTCCGCGATCGCGGGGTAGCGTGCGCTCACGATCCTGGCTCCGTGCGGGCGGTAATAGCGAACGTCATCCTCGTCGAGCAGCCATCCCGACGTCGCGAGCGAGACCAGGTGCGAGAGGGCAGGATCGAGACCACGGGCGTGAGTTAAGGGGCGACGTCAGGCGTCAGAGAAGCATCCGACGCCTGACACCGCCGTCGATCTGACGCCTGCTCTCTCGGCCCTGCCGCAGCGCAATGAGCACTCAGAAGCCAAGCTTGAGCGTCACGAACAGATTGCGCGGCGGCAGCACGTAGTAGTACGGCGTGTCTCCGCTGCCATAGCCACTGCCGTACCGCTTCGAGCCCCCGAGATTGTTCCCGCGCACCTCGAGTGCGTGTCGGCCCGAGGCGAATCGCCAGACCGCTGACGCGTCGATCACGTACGCGTCGGGGAGAACGAGCGCCGGGTTGCCGGTGTTGTCCAGCTGCGACCGCCCCGTATATCGTCCCTCGCCCCAGAACGACAGCGCTGCCGTCGGCTGCCACTCCAGTCGCTGCGCGGTAAGGATCCGCGGCGTCAGAAGCGGCGGCACGTCGTGAAACGACTCGCCGCTCGCGTCATCGGTGTAATCGGCGATTCGCGCCTGCATCAGCGTCGCATTCGCGAATGCGGTCACGGACCTCGTTAGGCGGACGCGCCCATCCAGCTCGAGGCCCCTCCGGTAGCTCGCATGGACGTTCTTGCGCAACGGAAGCCCCTGATAGCTCAAGGCGCCAATCGGCTCGATTTCGTTGCGGAAGTCCATCGAGAAGAAATTTGCCTGCAGCTGCACGGCATCGGTGGCGAGCGTGACACCAGCCTCCGCGTCGTGCACCGTCTCCGGGCGGACCCGCGACAGATCGCCGACGAACGCCACGTTCGACGTGTCGAGATTGTCGAATCCCGCGAACATGTCGCCGCGGGCCGGCTCGCGGCTCGTCACGCCGTATGATCCGTAGAGCGAGAACTGCGGCCTCAGGCGGTACGTGACGCCACCGCGTGGGTTGAGAAAGGTCCACGAGATCGAGCGCGGCGCGATGTCTGCCCGCGCATCGGGTACGTAGCGGAATTCCGCGCGCCTCGTCTGCACGTCGCCGAACACGGTTGCCCGACCGACGTCGTAGGCCACCTTCGCGAAGCCGCTGACGTCACCCTTGTGTCCGGTGTTGAAATACTGCGCGTCGGTGAGAACGGGACGGACGAATGCGTAATGATCGCGCGCATAACGATTGGCGTTCACACCGACATTCACGCGCAACCCTTCGCCCTGCCAGCTCCAGGCGCTCGTCAGGCCATACCAGACGAAATCGAGGTGGTAGTTCCAGAGATCCGGATCGATGGCGACGTCGTAATTTCCGCTCGCCGAGATGCGATACAACGTGGTCGACAGCGACGACGTCGTGCTCAGCGCGCGCGTATACGAAGCCGAGACGAGCTGCTCGCCGAACCGGTCGAGCTCTGTCGGCAGCAGCGGATTGAGGCGTCGATCGCGGCTCAGATCCGTCTCCGGGACCGCGAGATAGCTCAGCGTATCGTGCAGGAGTCCAACGGTCGCCATCACCTTGAAGACGTCGCGCGCGCCGAAGTACCCCGCGCTCACGAGGCCGGAACGGCCCTGGACACCGGAGTGATAGCGGTATCCGTTGGATTGCAGATCCGACAACCGGCCGTAGAACGCGAGGCCGTTCGCGAACAGTCCGCTCCGATACTCGGCGCTCGCGCGCTTCGAGCCGAACGACCCGCCTTCGATTTGTAGCTCGCCCTCGCGGCCGGCGGCCAGGGGGGAAGTCTCGAAGTTGATCGAGCCCGCGAACGATGCCGTCCCCGCGCTGCTCGTGCCCACGCCGCGCTGGATCTGCACCGACTCGATGCTGCTTGCCAGATCCGGCAGGTCCGCAAAATAGAGGACCTGATCCTCCGGGTCGTTTAGCGGAATGCCGTCGATCGTGAGGTTGATGCGCGATTGATCGATGCCGCGTAAGCGTGTGTAGCTGTAGCCCCAGTAATTCCCCGTCTCGGCGTAGGACGTCACCGAAGGCGTGCCCTGGAGCAGCAGGGGCACCTCCTGGCCGAATGAGCGTTGCTCGATCTCGGCGCGCGTGAGCGTGCGCTGCGACAACGGAGCACCTTCGCCGATCGTGCCTCCGCGAATCGCGGTGACGGTTACGCGCTCGAGCCTTCGCGCGGCGCCGGCGGCCGCAGCTCGGCTGGCGGAATCTCTGGCCTGGCCCGTATCGACGGGCGGCTGCTGTTGCAGGAGCGCCGAGAAAAATGGAACGACGAGCAGTGGCGCGATCATTGGCATGTCCTCGGCGAGACATGCCGCGCGCTCGCGTCCGCCGAGCGGACGATGGAGCGAAGCATCATGTGGCTGACTCCCTACGCCGGTGCGAACCGGATCAGGTTCAACGGGACTCTCTCAGCCGGCGCCCTGAGTGGCGCCGGCACCCCGGTCAACGCGAAAGGTAATCTCCCGCCCGTCGGACGGTGAGCAGGACTCCAGATAGATTCGCCGAGATGAGCGGGAGCAGGCGGGGAGAATTTTTTGGCCCCTGATACCACTGACGGGGCCCTGACACCACTGACGAAACGGCGGAATATGCCGGGACGTGCCGGAGCGATTTCTCACGGAGCTGGAATGGGATACTCGCGCCGGTCGTCGCGAATGACGCGGCGCACCTTGGGCGTCGGTCCAAAGAAGAGTAGGAGTCCCAGCGGCAGCTTCGTCACGTTCAGGTAGTTGAGTAGTTGTGGAATCGCGTGGGAGTCCAGCGTCGGGCCCGTCTTGACCTCGACGATCAGCGTGCGCTCTACGATGAGGTCTGCCCGGTAGCTCCCAACTGACTCGCCGAGATGGAAGAGCTCAAACGGGACCTCGCTTTCCACATGCAGGCCCGCCTGCCGCAGCTCTACGGAGAGCACGCGACGGTAGACTGGCTCGACGAAGCCAAAGCCAAACGAATCGTACGAGCGGTAGAACCCGGCGATGACGTCGCGAGTGAGTTCGGAGAGGGGATACCGGAGATCGACGAATCGCATGGGCGGCAGAATCTGGGTGGGCGCGCCCAGTTTCATCATCATTCTATTGCCGACCGGATCAGTGCGGCGCGGAGCTTGGCAGTGGTCTCAGGGCCCTGTCAGTGGTGTCAGGGGCCATTCTCCCCCTCTCAAACGGACACCAGTTTCAGAAATTCCCGGAGGAACCCAAATCGACTCGCTCCGAGCGAGGCTCGGAGCGGTATCAGCTTTGCTTAGGCCTGTGCCCGTTCCGACTACTCACCGGTGAAGATGAAGCAATTCCAGTTCACGCTCTTCATCGCCGGCGAATCGCCACGCTCGCAGCGCGCGATCGCGAACCTGAAGCGCATCGCCCAGGATCGGCTTGGCGGTGATTACGAGCTGACGGTGGTGGACGTGCAGCAGGAGCCGGAGCGGGCCGAGGAAGAGCGCATCCTCACGACGCCCACTCTCGTGAAGCGAGCGCCGGAGCCGCGTCGTCGCGTCACGGGCGACCTGACCAACGCCGAGCAGGTGCTCATTGCCCTCGCTCTGCTCCCCGACGAGGACAGTTGACGATGGCGTCTCAATCTCAGCGCAGTCGTGATGGCGTGGAAAAAGTCGCGACGGGAATCCCCGGCTTCGACATCATCGCCCAGGGTGGGCTGCCGGCCTCGCGCGCGACGCTCATTGCGGGGACGGCGGGGAGTGGCAAGACGGTCTTCGTCACGAATTTCCTCGCCGCCGGCATCCAGCATTTCAACGAGGGCGCGGTTCTCGTCACCTTCGAGGACGCGCCAGCCGACATCCGCAAGAACATGCTCAGCTTCGGCTGGGACATCGCGCGCTGGGAGCGCGACGGAAAGTGGGCCTTCGTCGACGTCTCGCCCGAGCCTAACGAGGAGCCCGAGGTCGTCGGCAGCTACGACCTTGGCGGCCTGCTCTCGCGCATCGAACACGCGGTGCGCAAGACGTCGGCGACACGCGTGGCGCTCGATTCGCTCAACGCGTTGTTCGTGAAGTTTGCCGACCGCTCGTTCATTCGCGCCGAGCTCTTCCGCATCACCAATTCGCTCAAGCGCATCGGTGTCACCGTCATCTTCACTGCTGAACGCACGGAGGACTACGGCGACATTACCCAGTTCGGCGTCGAGGAATTCGTCGCCGACAACGTGGTGATACTCCGGAATATCCTCGCCGACGAGCGGCGCCGCCGCACGATCGAGATCCTCAAGTTCCGCGGCACCACGCACGAGCGCGGGGAAACGCCATTCACCGTCGTCGAGCGGGGCATCGTCATCATCCCGCTCACCGGGCTGCAGCTCACGCAAGTCTCCTCGACCGTCAGGGTGACGTCGGGGATTGCCGCGCTGGATGCGATGTGCGGTGGTGGCTTCTTCCGCGACTCCGTCGTGCTCATCTCCGGGGCCACCGGAGCAGGGAAGACGCTGCTCGTCACTCAGTTCATGAACGGAGGTTTTCACGAAGGCGAGCGCTCACTCCTCTTCGCGTTCGAGGAGAGCCGTGATCAACTGTTCAGGAACGCCCACGCCTGGGGTATGGACTTTGAAAAGGCGGAAGCGAAAGGATGGCTCAAGGTTGTGAACCAGTACCCGCACGCGATGCCGATGGAGGATCATCTCGTTCGAATGCGGGACATCATCGCCGAGTACAAGCCTCAACGCCTCGCCGTCGACAGTCTTTCGGCGCTCGAGCGTGTCTTCTCGCTGCGGAGCTTCCGCGAGTTCGTCATCAGCCTGACGTCGACGCTCAAGCAGCAGAGCATAACGTCGCTCTTCACGTCCACCACGCCGACACTTCTCGGCGGCGGCTCGGTGACCGAAAAGCACATCTCGACCCTCACCGACTCGATCATCCTCCTGCGCTACGTCGAGTCGTTCGGCACGATGCGCCGCAGCATCAACGTCCTCAAGATGCGCGGCTCGTCGCACGACGCTGCCTTCCGTGAATTCACGATCGACGGGAAGGGGATGCACATCGGCGATCCGTTCCGCAATGTGAACGGGATCCTCACCGGAAACCCACGATTCGTCTCCGTCGGCAACTCCGGCGACGAGGAAGACGGGAGCGACTGATGGCCGAGCGGCGCTCCGGCACCGATCGCCGGCGGAATCGGACGGAGGAGCAGCGTCGGCTGCGCGCCATCGTCGAGCGTCTCGCCGATGGGATTCTCGTCGTCGACGGGAACGGCGTCATTCGCTTTGCCAATCCGGCGGCCGAGCTGTTATTCGGCCGCAGCGCCGACGAGCTCATTGGTACGGAGCTCGGCTTTCCAGTTCTCTCCGGAGAGCGCGCGGACATCGAAGTCGTTAGGCCGGGCGGCGAAACGGTGACGGCCGAGCTGCGCATCGTCGATGCGGAGTTCGGCGAAGCAGGCGCGGCGCCAGGCGAAAAGGCGCGGCTCGTCTCGCTCCGCGATGTGACCGATCGCCGGCGAGCGATCGAGCGCGAGCGGCAGCTCGAGCGGGAGCGCGCGGCGCGCGCGGAGGCAGAGGCCGCGAGCCAGGCCAAGTCGGAGTTTCTCGCGATGATGTCGCACGAGCTCCGCACGCCGCTCAACGCCGTCATCGGCTACGCGGAGCTTCTCGATCTCGGCATCGCTGGACCGCTGACAGCCGAGCAGCGCCATCAGCTCTCACGCATCCGGACGAGCGGACGCCATTTGCTCGGTCTCGTCAACGAAGTGCTGGATCTCGCGAAGATCGAGTCGGGCCGACTGTCGGTGAACATTGGCGCGGGTCGGGCCGGAGATGCAGCCGACGCGGCGCTCTCGCTGGTTCAGACGCGGGCGGACGAGAAGGGGATTCGCTTCGTGGGTCAGTGCATGGGCGACACGGACGCCGTCTTCGACGGCGACGAGGATCGCGTTAGGCAGATCCTCGTCAACCTTCTCTCGAACGCCGTGAAGTTCACCAGCCCCGGCGGAGAAGTCGCCATTGAATGCGGAACCAGCGCGGCGCCCGACGCCGAGGCGAGAGTGCAGCCACACTCACGCTGGGTTTACCTTCGCGTACGCGACACCGGCGTCGGCATTCCACAAGCGCAGCTGCCGTTCATCTTCGATCCCTTCGTCCAGGGTGAGACTGGCCACACCCGGTCCAACGACGGCTCCGGGCTCGGGTTGACCATCAGTCGTCGCCTCGCTCGTCTCATGGGCGGCGACGTGACGGTGCGTAGCGTCCCGGAGCGCGGCTCCGTCTTCACCCTCTGGTTGCCAGGAGGCGCAGCCGATGAGCTTCACGCGCGGCCGGCATGGGGCCGCGCTGCCGACGAAGGCCCGCGAGTGCAGGGGCTGGGCGACATCGGCGAATTGGTGCTGCGCGAGGTCGAGACAATTCTCGAGGCGGTGACGGTCCGGCTTCGCGAACATGGCGAGATGCCGGGCGCAAAGACACTGAAGTTCTCGCAGCTCGCCGATCACTATCCGAGCTTCCTCGCTGATCTCGGCGGAATGCTCATCGCGATCGAGGAGGGCGGCGGCCAACCCTCAGGACTCATCGCGGACGGAGCCGAGATTCAGCGGATCCTTTCGGAGAAGCACGGCGCTCAGCGTGCGCGGCTCGGTTGGAGTCCGGAGCATCTGCAGGCGGAGTACGGGATCGTACGTGACGAACTCGCTCGAACAATCCGTCGTCGCGCGCGAGCCATTCCCGATAGTGCCGTCGATGATGCTCTGGCCATTCTCACTCGCGTGCTCGAGCAGGCGGAGGAATCGAGTCTGCGCGGCTTTCACCGGGCTCGTGCCTCTGCGCGGATCGAAGGTATCGGAGTGTCGGCGACGCCAGCGGCCGTCGCGGGAGAGGACATGGATGCGGCGCCGCACGGCTGAGACCGCATGAATGTCTCAGCTCGCCGTCTATAACGAGAGTCAATCCTGCTCCCTCACACCTGGGAAAGGCCTGAGAGAGCACCTGACGAGCGCCAGACGTGGCACATCCCCTGCCCAATGGGGGTGGACCCAAAGGGGGAGAACCACATGAGACGACAAGCGATGATCATCCTGGCGGCGCTCGCGACAGCCGCGGCCGGATGTCACAAAGACAACGGGCAGAACGATGCCCTTCAGCAAGACCTGAATCTCGCGAACCAGTCGACGGCGCGGACCGACAGCATCTCGGCGGTGGAGCGTGGCTACGCCTCGCCGGCGCCGGCTGCGACGGCTCCGCGTACTGCCTCGCGTACCTCGACGACGAGCCGCTCCAGCACCACGGCCCGACGGTCGAGTTCGGCCTCGTCCTCGTCGAACGGGAGTGTCGGGACGACTACCCCTGCGCCTACGACGACGACGGTTCAGAAGAACACCAAGCGTGACGCGGCGATCGGTGCCGCGGCGGGCGCGATCATCGGCGCGGCCACGAGTAAGAACAAGGTCAAGGGTGGCGTCATCGGTGCCGCCGCCGGTGGTATCCTGGGCGGCGTGATCGGAAACAACGTGGATATCAAGAAGAAGAAGCCGTAACTGGTGGCGAGTGGCGTGTGGCGAGTGCTTAGCGAGTCGGAAGGCCGGCGCTGGTTCCAGCGCCGGCTTTCCCTTTTGCTCCCTACTAGCAACTCGCCACTTGCCACTAGCCTCTTACAGCAGAGTCAATTAGCTTGGGGCGAGCGAAAACGCGCCTTAACAGCGCGCTACCCAGTTGGATGCACGAGGGACCTGGAGACATCCGCTCAGGTCCCTCGTCATTTATCTGTTCGTCGCCCGCGCGGGGGCGCTTTCCCGCGAGCTGGTCACATCTAGTCGGCAGGTACGGCATGTCCGGACTCCGACACCACCAACAGTACAGGGAGTAGGGCAATGCGTACCACCGGCGTTGTAAAGTGGTTCAACGACGCGAAGGGCTTCGGATTCATCACTCCGGAGAATGGTCAGAAGGATTGCTTCGTGCACCACTCGGCGATCCAGGGCAAGGGCTTCAAGACGCTCGCCGAGGGTGAGCGCGTGGAGTTCGATATCGTGCAAGGCGCCAAGGGTCCGGCGGCGGAGAACGTCGTCAAGATCGGTCGCTAAGTACGGGCTCGAAGGTTCGGGCCTGGCAAGTAGTGAGAGGAGCGAGCGCCAACGCGCGAGCGACTTCACATAGGCTTACCGGGAGCGCAAGCGACCGGTGATCGAGCGAGCAATTACTCGGGGCCGCCCGACCCTCGGGCGGCCCCGAGTCATTGCGACGAGACGAGAGGAGAGTACATGATCGAGATCAAGATCGAAGAAGGTGATCGTCTGGATTGGGCACTCAAGGTGTTCAAGCGGCGCATCGCCAAGTCCGGCATTCTCAAGGATCTTCGCAAGAAGCGGCACTACGTGAAGCCGAGCGAGGCGAGGCAGCTCAAGGCGGCTGCCGCCCGACGACGCCAGCGCAGCGCTTCGCGCGAGCGCTGAGCAGAGCGGAACCGCGAGCCGAGGCGACATGGCCAAGGAAGAGCCGATACAACTTGAAGGACAGGTCACCGAGGTACTGCCGAACGCCACGTTCCGTGTGTTGCTGACCAACGGGCATACCGTGCTCTCCACGCTCGGTGGCAACATGAGGCGCTTTCGGATTCGCGTGTTGCAGGGTGATCGCGTCACGATCGAGGTCTCGCCGTACGATCTGAGTCGCGGTCGCATCATTTTCAGACACAAGACGTAGCACACGCGGGCCGTGCGAGGAGCCGGCGGAGCACTCCGCCGGGCCTGTCACGCGGCCCCGGCGCGGACGCCCATGCCCTCCTCCCGCTTCGCGACGCTCCTCGCTGCCATCCTCGTCGCCGGCCGGGTCCAGGCGCAGGATACGACGTCGACGCCAAACGCCGCTGCCAGGGAGCCAACACCCTCAGCGCCGGCGGTCCAGATCAATGGTCTGCTACAGGTCTGGTATCTCGACGGCCACACCATCACGAGCGCGCACGACTCCTATCGGGTCCGCCGCGCCGACGTGAAGCTGAGCGGCATCATCTCGCCGCGTGTGCGCTGGCGCATCTCGCTCGACGGCGCGAAGCTGCTGAATCTGAACAAGACGACCACGGTCGCCGCGGATTCCTCGGTGCTCGAGGACGTCGCGATCGATCAGCGTTCGCGCATCCTTCAGGAAGCGTCGATCAACGTCACGCTCGCACCATCGGTTCGCGTCGACGTGGGCCAGCAGATCATCCCGCTCTCATATGAGGGCATCACCGCGGCCTCGCAGATCGAGACGATCGAGCGGACGATGTTCATCGCCGAGCGCTCGCGCGGTGGAGGAATCAGCGACGTGCGCGACATCGGCGCCGAGGTGCGCGGCAGCGTCGCCGACAATCACGTCGACTACCAGCTCGGCGTCTTCAACGAATTCGGCGACACGCAGAACAGCACCGATCAGAACGATCAGAAGGCGACGATCGGGAGGCTGGCCTTTCGTGTTCCGGGGCTCGCAGCGCTGCAGCTCGGCGCGTCCGGTGGTTTCGAGGGCGGCCCGCTTCCACAACAGCGCCGCGAACGCGCTGGCGGTGAGGGACAGTTCCGCAATCGCTGGCTCACGCTGCGCGGCGAAGTGATGGGCGCCCGCGACGGCACGTTCCGTCGGCTGGGTTACTATGGGCTTGGCGCTCTCCGTCCAACGCCGGATGTCGAGCTGGTCGGCCGGTGGGACTACTGGGATCCGGATCTGCATAACGAGAGCGGTCCCGTGAACGTGGCCGAGCGCGAGATCGTCGCCGGCGCGAGCTACTTCATCGAGGGCGGCGCCACCCGGCTCGCCGCCAATGTCGTGCGCTCTACCTTCCCGAGCGGTATCGTGCGAGCGAGCACGCTGCTTCTCTTCTCCCTGCAAGTCGTCTGGTGAATCGCATGCTGCTGCGCATCGAGAATCTTTCCAAGACCTATCCGAATGGCACGCGCGCGCTCGACGACGTATCGCTCGCCATTCCTCAAGGCATGTTCGGTCTCCTCGGACCAAATGGTGCCGGCAAGTCGACGCTGATGCGTATCCTCGCAACGCTCCAGGAGCCGGACGCGGGTCAGGTGCATCTCGGAGACATCGACGTTCTGCGCGACAAGGAGGCCGTGCGTCGCACGTTAGGCTACCTGCCGCAGGAATTCGGCGTGTATCCGAAGGTGAGTGCGGAAGATCTGCTCGATCACTTTGCCGTACTCAAAGGCATCACCGATCGCGCCGAGCGCCGGCGTCTCGTCGATGCGCTGCTCGAGCAGACCAATCTGCAGCGGGACCGCGGCAAGCAGCTCGGCGGATTCTCCGGCGGGATGCGCCAGCGCTTCGGCATCGCCGTGGCGCTCCTTGGCAATCCGCGACTGATCATCGTCGACGAGCCAACGGCGGGACTCGACCCCGAGGAGCGTGTGCGTTTTCTCAATCTCCTCGCCGAGCTGGGACAGAACAGCATCGTCATTCTCTCGACGCACATCGTGGAAGACGTGACCGAGCTCTGTTCGCGCGTCGCGATCATCGATCGCGGGCGGATCCGGCTCGAGGATGATCCGCAGGCGGCCGTCACGCGTATGCAGGGTCGCATCTGGCGTCGCGTCGTGTCGCGCGACGAGCTGCCGCGGCACCAGGAGCGCTACGCGGTCCTGTCGACGAAGCTGCTCGCGGGCCGGACAGTCGTGCGCGCGCTCGCCTCCGAGCGACCCGAAGCGGGCTATGAGGCGGCCGAGCCGGGTTTAGAGGATGTGTATTTCGCGGCGATGCGGGAAACCCACGCCGCCGACTCGGGCCTCTTCGCCGCGGACGCAAAAGCGGCCGCACCGGCCTTCGGATCAGCGGGAGGAGGTGTGTGATGCGACAGTTCACCTCCGTCCTCGGCTGGGACATTCGGTATTATCTCCGCCGCGTCTCGACGTGGATTTACTTCAGCATCTACGCCGCGATCGGGTTCATCTTCATGCTGCTCAGCGGCGGTGCTTTCCGCGAGGCGGCGGCAGTGTTCGGCGGGGGCGGGAAGGTTCTGGCGAATTCCCCGTACGCCATTGCCTCGCTGGAGCCATTGATCGCGCTCTTCGGGATGTCGATCGTCGCCGCGGTGGCAGGGAACGCGCTCTATCGCGACTACGATGCGAAGATGGAATCGCTCGTCTACACGACGCCGATCTCGAAGCCGGCGTTCCTCGGTGGACGCTTCATCGGCACGCTCGTGGTGAACGCGATCATTCTCCTCGGCATCGTCGTCGGGCTCATGCTCGCCGCCAAGTCCCCGTGGGTGAAGCCGGACAAGTTCGGTCCGTTCGACCTCTGGGCATATCTGCAGCCGTACTTCACCCTCGTGCTGCCGAATCTGCTCCTCACCGCGGCCATCTTCTTTGCGCTGCCGGCAATGACGCGGCAGATGGTGCCTAACTACGTCGGCGGCGTGCTGCTCCTCCTCGGGTACCTCATGGGTGGGCAGTACCTCAACGACCTCACCGACAAGCACACTGGCGCGCTCCTCGACCCGTTCGGTCTGCGGGCGATGCAGGTCATTACCGAGTACTGGCCGATCGCCGATCGGAATACGCGCTTCGTGCCACTCTCCGGTGTGCTGGCCACGAATCGCGCGATCTGGATCATCGTCGGGATTGCCGTGTTCGCGATCGCGTACCTGCGCTTCCGCTTCTCGTACGCGGCCTCGGAGCCGCGCGGCCATGCGGACGAGACAGTGAAGGCAGCCACATTCGCGCCCGCGCCCCAGCCCGTGCGCACGGTCGATCTTCCAGCGGCGGCGCGGCGATTCGATTGGCGCGGACGCCTCAGGCAGTACTGGTCCATGACCGCGCGATCGTTCTGGCGCGTCGTTCGAAACCCGTACTTCTACGCGATCACCGGCGCCGGCGTGTTGTACATGCTGCTCGTGGTGCAGCAGATCGGAAAGATCTATGGCACCGAGACGTGGCCGGTGACCTACAAGATGGTCGAGATCCTGAACGGCAGCTTCGGCTTGTTCCTGCTCGTGATCATCGCGTTCTATGCCGGCGAGCTGGTTTGGGCGGAGCGCGACGTCAAGATTGGCCAGATCGCCGATGCGATGCCGGTGCCTAACGTCTCTGCATTTCTCGCGAAGCTCACCGCGCTCCTCGCGGTGCTCGCTCTGCTCCTGGCGGTCGTCATGCTCACTGGCATCGCGACTCAGGCCGCCAGCGGGTACACCAACTTCGAGATCGGCCTCTATCTCGAGGCGCTCTTCGGGTTTCGCCTCGCCGACCTCGTGCTCCTCGCCGTTCTGGCGATGGCGATTCACGTCATCGTGAATCACAAGTACCTCGGCCACCTTGTCGTCTTCGTGGTCTTCGTCGGCCTGCCGTTTCTCAGCCAGTTCGGTCTCGAGCGCAACCTCTATCAGTACGGGAGTGACAGCGGGCTGCAGTACTCGGACATGAACCGGTGGGGCCCGTTCGCGCACGCTTTCATTTACTGGAAGCTGTACTGGGCGGCGTTTGCGATCCTGCTCGCCGTGCTCACCAACCTGCTCTGGGTACGCGGAGAGGAGACACATGCACGTTGGCGCGCTCACCTGGCGCGCGTGCGGTTCGGCCGCGGCGCGCGACTCGTCTCCGCGCTCGCGGCCCTGTCGTTCATCGGACTCGGCGGCTTCATGTACTACAACACCGATGTCCTGAATCACTACTCGACGAGCGGGCAGCGCCGGCGTATCCGCGCCGAGTACGAGCGGCGATACAAGAAATACGAGTCGGTGCCGCAACCGCGGATCACCGCGGTGCAGGTGCAGGTCGATCTCATGCCGGAGCGCGGTGACATGCGTGTCCGCGGCCATTACGTCCTGCGCAACAAGACGAACGTGGCGATCGACACCGTGCACCTCGGCATCGATCGCGAGCTCACGGTGCGATCGCTCGCGTTCGACAGACCGTCGCGTGTCGTTCTCGCCGATACGGTGCACGAGTACTACATGCGCCAGCTGGGCACACCGCTCGCGCCGGGCGATACGCTCGTGCTCAACTTCGACTTCAGCCGCATCGCCCGCGGCTTCCCGAACAGCATCTCGGATCCCGACATCGCCTCGAACGGAACATTCGTCGAGAACGCGTCATTCATGCCGGCGATCGGCTACCAGTCGCGGGCCGAGATCTCCGACGACGACGATCGCAAGAAGGAAAAGCTTCCCGGGCTTCCCCGCATGAAGTCGCCGACGGATCCGACGTCGTGGGCGAACAACTATCTCGGGCATGACGCGGACTGGATCGATTACGACGCGACCGTCAGCACGGCGCCGGACCAGATCGCGATCACCTCGGGATATCTGCAGCGGGAGTGGACCGAGAACGGCCGCCGCTATTTCCACTACAAGATGGACGCGCCGATTCTGAACCTCTGGGCATTCCAGTCGGCGCGCTACGCGACCACGAGCGACAAGTGGACGTCGCCGGACGGGAAGGTCGTCGACATCGTCGTCTACTACCATCCGGAACATAAGTGGAACGTTGAACGAATGATCTCGGCGGTGAAGAAGTCGCTCGATTACTACACGCGAAACTTCGGGCCCTATCAGCACCACCAGGTGCGCATCGTCGAGTTTCCGCGGTACGCACAGTTCGCTCAATCACTGCCGAACACCATTCCGTACTCGGAGGCGATCGGATTCATCGCCCGCGTCGAGGGGTCGGACGACATCGACTATCCGTTCTACGTCACGGCGCACGAGGTCGCGCATCAGTGGTGGGCGCATCAGGTCATCGGCGCCGACGCGCGGGGGGCGACGGTGCTCTCGGAGACGCTGGCGCAGTACTCGGCGCTGATGGTGATGGAGAAGGAGTATGGCGCCGCGAGTATGCGGCGCTTCCTCGAGTACGAGCTCGATCGGTATCTCGTCGGGCGAAGCACCGAGCGCAAACGCGAGCTCCCGCTCGCGCTCAACGAGAATCAGGACTACATCCACTATCGCAAGGGCTCGCTGGTGATGTACGCGCTGCGCGATTACATCGGCGAGGACCGGATGAACGCCGCAATCCGTGGCTTCCTGAACGCCGAGAAGTTCCGCGGGCCGCCGTATCCGACGTCGCTCGAGCTCGTCGATTCTCTCCGCGCCGCGACGCC
>DATEPP010000049.1:0-10078 GCA_035273165.1 Gemmatimonadaceae bacterium | reverse complement strand
CACCCCCTCGGCGGGCGCGTCACATCAGCCGTTTATCCGATGAGCTCGCGCGTGGCGCCTCACGTGATCACCGTCACGCGACCATCTGTCTTCATCCGCAAATTGTGGGGCGTTCGCTTTTCGGGCTAGCTGGTCGTTGGTGGCTGGTGGTTGGTCGCTGGTGGTTGGTAGCTGGTGGCGAGTGGCGAGAAGCCGATTGTCATCCTGAGCGCAGCGAAGGATCTGCACTTCGGTCGTTGAAGGCTTGGAAATATCCCTGACGAGAGAGAGACGGGAACGCAGAGGCCGCAGAGTACGCAGAGGCCGCAGAGAACTGCCAAGAGCGGCAACGCCTTTTTCAAAAGGTCGTCGCGCTCTGTAGTCAGCGGTTTCAGGGCGTGTCAGTGTCGTCAGGGGCCTACGAGGAGCGGCGCCCAACCAGCCACCGTCCACCAGCCACCGTCCACCAGCCACCAGCCACCAGTCACCATCGGACCCGGCCGAGCCGGGAAAGAAAGAGCGTGTCGGCCGCCCGGCCGCGCCGCACGACGAGGCTGAGATTCGCGGCGCCTACCCCGAGACCGTGAGCGTCGTACGCCATCGAGTCTCGTGAGGCCGAAATGTGGACGCCAAGCGCACGGAGATCGCGCCGCTGGAGAAGGAGACTGTCGGAGCGCGTGAAGAGGAGCGCCGCGACCGTATCGATATGGACCGCGACAGGAGCACGGCGGTAGATCGCGGCGGACCGAGCCCTGACAAAGACGGACCCGGCGTCGCTGACTGCGGCGCGGACCGCCGCGCGGTCGGCAGCCGCGCCGAGCCGAACGAAGGCGAAGCCGAGCACGATCGACAGGAGCAGGAGCACGACGAGCAGCTCCGGCAGCGTGAAGCCCGTGCGAGCGCGTATCATGCCCGGACAGTACGCCGGCCGCCAATCGCGATACCATCATTCGATCGCCAGACGGCGCGATCTCACAGCTCACCCTCTGTCGAGGCTCCATGCGATCGGTTTGTGCGCTACTCCTCGGTCTTCTCCTCAGCTCCTGCCGCGATCCGCGCGCCGAGGCGAACATCGCCGAGGCGATGATGCAGGTCGGTACGGAGATGAGCGCACTGCGCCAGGATTATGCGGTGCTTCAGAATCAGGTCGACTCGCTACGTGGCGTGGTCGCGCGGCAGGACACGATCCTCGCTCACCTCGCCGCGGCTGCGAACGTGCCACTTCCACCCAAGTGAGCGCGAGCTCGCGGCGGCCGCCGCTTGCGACGCCACGGCGGCGCGTCTAGTGTCGTCATCCTCACCTCCTCAACCGAGACCAGCATGCATTGCCTCCGGCGCTGGCGCAGTGTGATCCTTGGCGCGGCAGCGATCGCTGCTTCGCGACCTGGATTGCTCGTCGCGCAGCAAGCCAACGACGCTGAATACACCGCCAGGATTCGCGCGCTGACCCCAACAGATCCGCGGTGGAAGTTCACGACGGAGCTCGTCGATCACCTTCCCGCGTCGAGCACGGTGCCGACACCGCTCAAGGTGCTTGGGTACGTGCCGGGCACCATCGGGCGATTGTCGCGCACCGAAGATCTGAACCGCTATTTCCGGGCGGTGGAGGCAGCTTCGCCGCGCGTGAAGGTGTTCTCGCTGGGGATGAGCGAAGAAGGGCGAGAGATGATCGTCGCGGCCGTTGCCGATGAGAACACGATCAAGCGGCTGGACGACTATCGGAACATGGCGGCGCGACTGGCCGATCCCCGCGGCGTGTCCGACGCGGAGCGCACGCGGCTGATCCACGACGCGAAGCCGATGTACTGGCTCACCGGGACGATTCATGCGCCGGAGACCGGAAGCCCCGAGATGCTGATGGAGCTCCTCTATCGGCTGGCCGTGGAAGAGACGCCCTACATTCAAAAGATTCGAAACAACGTCATCACCCTGATCACGCCCGCAACCGAGGTCGACGGACGCAACCGCATCATCGACATCATCGAGGAGGAGAAGCAGCTCAAGCTCGGACGGGGTGGAATCCCCACCGTGTATTGGGGGAAATACATCGCGCATGACAACAACCGCGATGGTCTGATGATGAGCATCAAGCTCACTCAGAACATGAACGCTGGGTTCCTCCACTGGCGGCCGACGATCATGCACGATCTGCACGAGTCGGTGCCGTTCCTGTACACGAGCACCGGCACCGGACCCTACAACGACGAGTTCGACCCCATCACTGTCGGCGAGTGGCATACGCTCGCCTATCAGGAAGTGAACGAGCTCACGAAACGCGGGCTCCCCGGCGTGTGGACGCACGGCTTCTACGACGGGTGGGCGCCTAACTACATGCTCGGCATCGCCCAGTTCCGTAACTCGATGGGCAAGTTCTACGAGACGTATACGTCGGGCGGGGCCGACTGCCAGATCG
Source organism: Gemmatimonadaceae bacterium (assembly GCA_035273165.1). Lineage (GTDB taxonomy): Bacteria > Gemmatimonadota > Gemmatimonadetes > Gemmatimonadales > Gemmatimonadaceae > AG2. Next base: position 7,686 of record DATEPP010000049.1, on the reverse strand, counting down.
TGAATCTGCCGGCGGCCTCGACGTCGAAGGAATGGTACCGCCCGAATCCGCCGGTGAACGGGATCAAGTGGTGCATTCGGAGCAACATCAACTATCAGCAATCGGGAGTTCTCGTCGCGCTGAAGTTTGTCGCCGACAACCGCGACACCTTCATGGAAGATTTCGCGCTCAAGGCGACGCGCATGGTCGATCGCGGGAAGACCTCGGCGCCGTATGCGTTCGTGATCCCGCATGATCAGCGACACGCGGCGGAAGCGGCCGATCTCGTCAACTATTTCCGCAAGGTGGGTACGGAGGTTCATGTCGCGAGTGGTGCGTTCACCGTCCGCGACATGCCGGCGGTGGTGGAGCGCGGCCTGATCGCGTCAGGGGGCGCCGGAGCGGGTACCGGCGGAGGCGGACGGGGCGGCCGAGGCGCACGAAGCGATTCGACGTCGCGTGCCGACAGCTTGCGGGGCGGGCATCAGGTAAATGTCAGCGCCGGGGACTGGATCGTTCGCATGGATCAGCCGTACACCGCGCTCATTCGAACCGTGCTCGCGGTGCAGCGCTTCCGTCCTGATGATCCGTCGCCTTACGACGATACCGGGTGGTCGCTCGACCAGCTGCGTCACGTCACGGTCTACCCGATCGCCGATTCGGGTGTGCTCACGAAGCCGATGCAGCTATTGAAGGACGATGCGCGCGTCGGCGGTACGGTTGCGGGGAACGGCGGCACGTTGATCGTGGCGCATTCGGGCGACTGGCGGTCGGCCGTACTTCCATGGAAGGTCGGAGCGGCGAAGCTTTCGGTGGCCGATAGTGCCTTCGCCGTGAATGGCGTGACGTATCCCGCCGGTACATACATGGTGGGCGATGCTCCAGCGGTGCGCAGCGCGATCACGCAGCTTGGCATGCGAGCGACCGCGGCGGGTGCGGCGCCGAACGTTCGATCGCACGCGGTGCAGCTACCGCGTGTGGCGTTCATCCATACCTGGATCGAGACGCAGAACGAAGGGTGGGTGCGCCACGCGCTCGAGGAGATGGGCGTGCCGTTCACCTACATGTCAACGCAGCGGCTCAAGGAGCCAGGGCTGCTCGATCGATTCGATGTCGTGCTCTTTCCGCATGTGAGCGGACCGACAACGAGCATGGTGAACGGGAAGCCGATGATCGGTCCGCCAGTGCCGTGGAAGACATCCGCGCTGACGCCGAACCTTGGCAAGATCGACTCGTCGGATGACATCCGTCCGGAGCTGGGCCTCGAAGGACTGGCGGCGCTTCGCCGCTTCGTCGAGCGTGGTGGCTTACTCCTCGTGGAAGGAAACACGAGTCGGCTTCCAATTGATTTCGGGTTCACTCCCTCGGTGAGCGTCGTTGCCACGCCTCGGCTGCTCGCGCGCGGCGCGATCTTCCGGGCCGAAGCGGTGACGCGCTCGAGCCCAATACTTTATGGCTACGACCGCGGTGCGATCCCAGTGTACTTCAACAGCGCTCCGCTCTTCGCGGTCGCAAGCGGCCGCGGCGGGGGTGAAGGTGGTGGTAGCGCCGCTGATGAGGAACGGAGCCTCGCGGTCGCGGAGAATCGTCCCGATCCAGCGCTGGCGCGCCAGACGGCGGCCCAACGGCCGCGTGTGATCCTGCGATTCGGCACCACCGTCGACTCGCTGCTCGTCTCCGGCCTCCTCGACAACGGCTCGGAAATGGCAGGACGAGCCGCTGTGGTCGATGCGCCGTTAGGCCGCGGCCATATCGTGCTCTTCGGTATCCGGCCGATGTGGCGCTACGAGACGCAGGGGAGCTACGCCATGGTGTTGAACGCGCTGGCGAACTGGAACGCGCTCGACATCAACGAGGCACCTCCGCGTGTCGCGACCGATGGTGGGCAGCGTGAGCAATGAGTGTTCGCTAAAATCGAGGAATGAGCAGACGATGATCACGATCGAATACTGCACGGTCTGAAGCTACGAGCCCCGCGCCGCCAGTCTGGCGGCGGAGATTCGCGATGCGCTTCCAGGAGAAGAGGTCAAGCTCGTTCCCTCGCGTGGCGGCCGATTCGAGGTGTTGCGTGACGGCGTTCCGATCTTCGAGAAGTCGAAGGTCGGGCGTCACGCCAAGCCGGGTGAAGTGCTGAAGCTGCTCCGAGGGTGACGGTGGCTGGTGGCTGGTGACTGGTGACTGAGAGGTACCAGCCACCCGCCACCAGCCACCAGCGGACTGGAGCGCCGGATCATTCGCAGCGCTGTCGAGTATCGTTGAGACGGCGTGAAGAGTCCAAGTCCGGGTGAGGTGACAGGGGATTCCCGCGGCACGGACATGTTCCGCGGAGCGAGGGACTGACGCAAAACGTAAGTTATTGAAATATAGATATTTACGTCGACAGGCTTCCGGCGCCGACGTGGCACCGGCCGTGCTCGAGTAAAGGCGGGCACCGATGGCGGTGTCGATGGAGGGGAGATGAAGCGACTCACGATAACTCTGGCTTTTCTGGGCGCCGCGGCGCTCGCGCCTGCGCACGTCGCTGGCGCGCAAGGCCGTAGCGACAAGAAGCCGCCAACGATTCCGGCGGAGAGTCGGCCACCGGCGGGCATGTGCCGCATCTGGCTCGACGACGTTCCGGCCGGTCAGCAGCCTGCACCGACAGACTGCGCCACCGCGGTGAAGAACAAGCCCCAAAATGGGCGCGTGATCTTCGGCGACGATTACGCGAAGAGCGACAAGGGCGAGAAGAAAAAGAATCCGCCGCCCTTCGTGAAGAGCTTCACGCAGCCACCGCCGCCGCCACCAAAGAAGCGACCATAGTCAACGAAAGCCCGCTCGATGAGCGGGCTTTTCATTTGGGCGCCAACCTTGCACCTTCCGCGTCCGTGACGCGCTCGATTCAGGATCGATACGGGCTTCCGCCCGATCGCGACGCTTTCGTGCAGCTCGAGCCGCCCTCGGGCCGCGTCATCGTCATCGCGCCAACGCGCGCCGCCTGTGAAACGATCGAGCTCGCGCTCGATCTGCACATCGAAACCTTCCTCGAGCGCGAGCATGGTGCGCGGGTCCGCGAGCTGGCGCGCAGTGGCCGCGGCTTTGGCATCGTCGCCGGTACAGGGACGGGCAAGACGCTGGCGATCCGACCAATCGCGGAAGAGATCCTCCAGACGCAGCTCAAGGTTGGCGTCGTCAATCGCGAGCGTGAGGCGACGCCGGAAACGCCGACGTGGAACGTCATCATCGTCACGACGGGCATCGCCCGGCGCTGGTTCGAGGACGGCGATATTCTCGCGACCGATACACTCGTCGTCGACGAGATTCATCAGACGTCGGCTGAGCTGGAGCTCTGCCTCGCGTTAGGCAAGCGGGCAGGCTGCCGTTTCATCTGGCTGTCAGCGACCGTGGATCCAACCTTCTATCGGCGTTATCTCAACTCGGCCGATGTGCTCGAGGTGGTGGACTTCGACGAGAAGAAGGCCGCGTCTGTCCGCGTTGTCGACAAAGAGCCGCTCGAGTTTCTCGACGACAAGTTTCTGCAGCAGATCGTGCGGCAGCGGCGCGGCATTGCGATGTTCGTTCCGACGCGGCGCGGTGTGGAAGCCGCCGCGGAGCACGTGGAGATGAACGCACCGCGGGTGAACACGGCGTACTACCACGGTGGTGAGCCGATTCGGATCATTCGTCCCTTTCTCGAGGGGGGAGAGAAGAAGCCGTACTTTCTCGCGATGACGGCCGCGGGCCAGAGCGCTCTGAATGTGCGCGGACTGGATACGGTCGTCATCGACGACGTGCGCTTCTACAACGAGGTGAACCGCGGGCGGAACGTGCTGACGCAGGAGCACCTCGGCGCGAACGAAATCCTGCAGATGGCGGGACGCGTCCACGGGCGCGTCGAGGGCGGTCGCGTGTTCATCCTCTCCGACCGTGACATCGATTTCGATCGACTGCGGCCGACCGCGCCCGAGTTCCAGCTCGCGGGTGACTCCGAGCGCGTTGCGATCACCTGCGCCGCGTTAGGCGTTCGCGCTGACGAGCTCGAGCTCCCGGTTCCGCTCGACAAGCAGGCGTATCGGCGGGCGCTCTCCTTACTCGAGAGCCGCGGCATCGTCGAGAATGGGCGTCTCACCGTGTATGGCCGGAAGGTGGAGGCGACGCCGGTCGAGCGGCCGTGGGCCGAGCTACTCGTGCTCGCCGACGACGCCTTGCTGCCGTATCTCGCGGTGATGAGCGCGATCGAATCGCTGCACCGGATGACACGCGAGGAGCGCGACCTCGATGGAGTCATCGTGCCGGGGAGCGATCATCTCACCGCGTACAACCTCTACGCCGAGGCCTATCAGAGCGCGGGCCATCTCGGCGAGGTCTATGGACTGCCGCGGCATCTCTTCGACGAACGCGAGATCGACGAATGGGCGACGCGGCGCGGAGTGCTCGTCAAAGCCGTCGAGGACGCGGCGCTCGGCATGGCAAGCGTCTATCGCGCGATCGGGCTCCCGCTGCCGCAGACGATGCCAAACGCCGGCGATGGGGAGCTCCGCGCATTCCAGCAGTTGCTTGCCGAGTACATGCCGTTCGACCTCGTGATCGACGAAGAGACGGCGAGTGGGGACGAAGCGCGGGTCGCGAAGAACAGCGTCTGCGGAAGTTGGGGCGCGATCACGGGCGAGATTCGCTACTTCGCCGACAAGATGGGCATCCCGCGGGCGTCCATCGAGGGGACGCAGATCCCGATGGACCTGGTGCGTCGTTATGCACGAGCCGGCGAGCCCGAGCTGGTCTTCGACGCGGAACGGAAGCGCGCGCCGCTCGCCTTGCGTCGTCGGGTGAGCTACTTCGGGTTCGATCTCGGAACAGAGATCGAGGCGATCGATACCTTCCCGGACGACCTGCGCGACAGCGCGCGGCACCTCATCGCCGAGGCGATGGCGCGGGGCGAGGCGCGACACGTCGCCGTGAAGCGCAATCAGCCGCTGATCGACGAGATTCGAGAGAGCTGGCGCCGGTCGGGTGGGCAGACCCCCAAGCTCGGACTCGGCGAACTGACAGCGTTGTACGAGGCGCGTCTGCGTGACGTCGGCTCGCTCGCTGATTTCAAGCATACGAATCTCGATCTTACCGAAGAGCTCGAGGCGCTCGTGCCGGCTGCGGTTCGCGCGCGGTACTCGGTGTTGCCGAACCAGGTGCAGGTGCGGGACCGCGACGTGGAGATCCAATACGACGTCGAGCAGGGAGAGAACGGCGCGTTAGGCGTGGCGCGTCTGCGCCTACCGGAGAAGTTGGCGCGCACGTTGACAGAGGCGGAGCTGCCGACGCTGGATCGACCGCTGCGTTTCGTCGTGACCCGCGGTGCTCGTGGCGCCGCGCGTGCGTCGACGCTCGACGCGCTGCAGGAGGAGCTGGAGCGGCCGTTCACGGAGGAAGAGCTCGAGGCGATGAACCGCGCCTGGGAAGAGAAGCGCGAGGCGCGGCGTGAGCGCAAGCGGGGCAGGCACGGTGGCAGCGCCGACCGGCGGCCGTCGCATGGACATCGTCGGAAGCAGCGGCCCGGCCGTCAGGAGCGGGCGGCGCGGCGCGACGAGGGGAACAATGGATCGCCGCCTAACGGGAGTGGCGCCAATGGCGGCCGCCGCCGCCGCGGTCCGCGTTGGCGTTAGGCGCCTGGCGCCTCGTACTGTTCGACGCGATACGGAGTGAAGCCGCGCGCCTTGTAGTTCGGGAGCGCGTGTGGTGAATCGAGGGTGCAGGTGTGCAGCCACACGCGCGCGCCGCCGAAGCGCCACGCTTCGCGCACGGCTTCCGAGAGGAGCCCACCTCCCAGCCCTCGTCCGATGAAGCCGGGCACAAGACCGAAGTAGGCGATCTCCACCTCGCCAGCGCCGCTGCGGCGCAGCTCGAAGTAGCCGGCGCTGTCACCCTCGACGAGGAGCTCGAAGACCGCGATGTCGGGCGACGCGAGATGCGCGGCAAGCGTCGCATCGTCCCAGGCGAGGCGATCGCGCCAGTGCCATGGTCCGCCGACGGCTGCATAGAGACGGCGATACTCGGCGGGAGAACACGATGGTCGCTCGACGACGCGCGCCGTTGGCGGGAGCGGCGCGCCGGGCCGAAACTGCGCCGGGTCGCGCAGCTCGAGGTAGGTCCGCACGACTCCGACCATCATCGGAGCTTCCTCGTTAGGTACGCGGTTCACTGGCTGATCGCCGTGATCGTCGCGGAACCCCGAGGCGTGGGGCGGTGATCGCGATGGTGGATGGCGGCGTCGACGAGCGCGCGTACGAGCGGCGCCGGCGCGTCGGGCGCCGACTCCAGCTGTGGTTGGAAGAGTGTCGCGATGAAGAATGAATGCCCCGGCAGCTCCACCACGCGCGCGTCGCCATGATCGTCTTCGCCAACGAAGCTGAGACCGGCGCGCTGGATGGCGGCGCGATATTCGGGATTCACGCCGTAGCTGCAGTGATAACGCTCGACGACGCGCCACCGACCGTAGATGGCGGCCGTGCGACAGGTGGGATCGAGAAAAACTGGCGCGGCCTTGCCGACGAGCGAGCAAGCGAGCGGCGCGATCACCGGTGCTCTCGCTTCCGGATTCGATTCGGCATGATCCGCGTCTGTGATGCCCGCGACGCTGCGCGCGAACTCGAGCACGGCGTGTTGGAATCCGCCGCATACGCCGAGAAAGGGAATCCCTCCGACGCGCGCGTGACGCACCGCGGCGAGTGCGCCGTCGAGACTTGCGTACGGGCTGCCGGGGGCGAGCCAGATCGCGTCGACGAGCCCGAGGTGAGCGTCGAGATCCTCGGCGACATCGGCTGTTCCGATCCATTTCCACTCCAGCGCATGCTCGCGCAGCTCGCGCACGTGGCGAAGCGCCTCGTCGATCGCGAGATGGGTGTACATCGTCGGGTCATGATCACCGACAATGGCGAGTCGTGCGGACGGTTGCATGTGGCGCTCCGGCCACGAGAGATGGTAGATCGGTGGCTCAATCTAAGGACGCGCGCTGGCGACGAAGGCAAGCGGTCATGCGTTTGCCGCGACGCTTCGCCCGACTAGGACTGGTGCTTGGTGTACTACGCATGAGCATCTCGACCGAAGCGCAGTCGATCGGGAGTGTACGGCGGCTTCATGCCAAATTTGGGTTCTTCGGGGAATTTCGGGAGCGTGGGGGGACGTGGTCTCGCATGGAGAGCCCAGAGTTCTTTGGACGCGAATGACGCGAATGTTTGCGAATCGCTCCTCGGCCGTGACAGGTCCATGCACAACGAGCCGAGGAGTCTTTGTGAACTGCACACCGATCACGGCTCAGGCGTCCCGAGGCTCTCCCGAGGTCTTTCAAAAGACTGGTCGTCCGGGCTCGCTGAGCGAGGACCTATCGCCGCGCCCGGTGCGATTCGCGCCCTGTTCGCGTCATTCGCGTCCAATAAACTCTGGGCTCTCCAGTGGCGCCCACGACGCCCACTTTCTCCCGGAATTCCCGGAAGAGCCCAAATTTGGTATGAAGCCGCCGTACACCCCCGATCGACTGCTCGTGAAGGGCGCTAATCAGCCGTTTGGCGGAGCTTCTGGCGGTGGCGGGCGGCTTTCGCGCGATTGCCGCAGGTGGCCATGTCACACCAACGCCGGCGCCCATTCTTCGTGCTGTCGTAGAACACATGGGCGCACCGGCTATCGGCGCAGCGACGGACCCGGGCGAGTTCGCCGAGGATGAGCGCGTCGGCCGCTGAT
>DATEPP010000048.1:0-1967 GCA_035273165.1 Gemmatimonadaceae bacterium | reverse complement strand
TTGCGTCTCGTCCGACGAACCGCGCGCTCGAACGCCTCGTAGAGCGTCTGCATGCGAAAGCTCGGGAGCCCGCGTATCGCTCGCATCGTCACATGCAACGGATTCCAGTACTTGTGAATGGCGCGCTGGCGGTGGCGCACGTTCGCAAACTTCCGAGGCTTCGGCCCAGGACGCTTCTTCGGCGTCCCGGCCAACGTGAAGCGCCGGCGGTCCTCGAACGTCATCTGAACGGGAGCCCGGTATGTGCGGCGTCTGCTCATGAAGGAATGGGGCGAATCTAATTCTTGGAACGACAGAACTGACGGCTCCCCACGAAAGATGGAGCAGTTTCGATCACTTGCAGACTGCACGTGAAAACGCGCGCACGACGTGCCATTTCTCCAGTTGCTAGACAGGAAAGGAGGCAATCGTGCGCGCAACACAGATTGTACGACGGCTCTGCGCAAGCTGTCTCGAGCACGTTCATGCGAGCAGGTTCAAAGCGGTACTCCGCGCCGTGGAGGGCATCATTCTCGCGCAGCGACTCTCACTCACGGCGATCGGTCGCGCGCTGCGCGGCGACCTGCAGCCGCGACACGGCATCAAGATGGTGGACCGGCTGCTCGGCAATACGAAGCTCGGCAAAGAGCGCGCGCATTGGTACGCCGCCATCGCCAAGAGGATCACCGGTAGCGAGCGGCGACTCGTCGTCTTGCTCGATTGGACGCAGCTGCACGGCGAGTTCTGGGCTCTCGTTGCCGCGGTGGCCTTCGAGGGGCGAGCAGTTCCGATCCTGGCTGAGGCTCATCACGAGTCTCAGCTTGGCTCGCGTGACGTGCAGACCCGGTTTCTCGAGGAGCTTCGTCGCGTCCTGCCCGCGAAATGTAAACCGCTCATTGTCGCCGACGGCGGCTTCCGCTCGCCTTTCTTCGAGGCCTGCCGCGAGGCGCGCATCGACTTTGTCGTTCGTCTTCGCAACGAGCATGGGATGGCGAAGTTCGCGAGGCGTATTCGCGGACACGGCGGATGGACTTCGATCAAGTTCGGCGAAATATTCAGATGGGCACGCTCGTCGGCGCAGTGCCTCGGCCGCGGCGTACCGTTCTGCAAGTCCGCCCACCGCGAGGAGTGTCGACTCGTCCTCGGAGCCGCGCCGAAGAAATTCCGCAAGCGCGGGCGGTATGCGGGTGACTACGAGCGCAAGCGCGCGACCGAGCCGTGGTTGCTCGCCACGAGCCTTCAGAACGAACCCGCCGAGGCCGTGGTCGCCATCTATGCCAAGCGGATGCAGGTCGAAGAGTGCTTTCGCGACACCAAAAACGCCAGGTTCGGCTGGGGACTCGAGTTTACTGCGACACGTTCGACGGCACGCCTGAACGTGCTGCTCCTTCTCGCGTCGATCGCGTTCGCGGCCGTGATCTTGGTTGGTGCCGCCGCGTCGAACGGTGGCATCGAGAAGCGGTTCCGCGCGAGCTCACTCAACAAGCGAGTCTTGTCTCTCTTTTCCCTAGGCAATCTCGTTGCGCGAAGCACCGCGCTCGTACGCATGCGCATCCAGGACGTCTGGAACCATCTCGCAGCGCTTCGTCGAGTGAGCCGGGAACTCATTCCTCCAGTACCGCAACTCCGTCGCGACGACCGACATCCCCACTCGTGGATCTCACACGATCACTTCTGCGCGAATTGCGGTTGGAACTCTCATCTACCGCAGTAGCGACGCGTAAATTCGTGGGGATCTCTCAGAACCCGCCAAGCCAGGAAAAAGCGCCACCCATGTGTCTGGAGTGATTTGTTACCTATGTCCTTGCACGCTCAGGAGCCCGCAGCGACGAAAGTGTCGTCGTCACGGACCGCCTCGCCTAACGGACGCGTCGCAGTCACCAGCTCGCCGCCGGAGGCGCCCTCTGGTCTCCTCTCGTCTCCTCTCGTCTCCGTGTCCGCCGGAGGATGCGCGAGCCGAAGGCGCGGCTCTCCCCGCGAGACGCCGG
>DATEPP010000047.1:0-2107 GCA_035273165.1 Gemmatimonadaceae bacterium | reverse complement strand
TTCGGGAGGACTAGCGCTGACTCATTGCTACCGCGACCCTCGAATCGGCCGTACCGTAGTACAGTAGCCACCGCCCGCGAAATCTCACGAGCCCCTCGACGAAGGTCGTCCCTTCCCTGTACTGCCCGGACTTCTCGTACGGCTCGCTGGGTCGCAGGAATGGCGATGCGGTGCGCGAGACCAGCCTAACGGGATTCTTCGCGTCGAAGAGTGCCTGGCCCGCGGTGTACGTTCGCGCCGGCACCGACGGATCGCCGTACCGCCCGCTGTTCCCGGCGTTATAGAGTAGCACGACGCCACGCTCCGTGAGCACCGCCGGCGCGCCGGCCTCGACGAGCCACGAATCGAAGTACCCAGGGCGCGGTGACAGCACGGCGAGTGGACGTCCGTTCTCGTCCTCCATCGGCGTCCACGAGATCAGATCGTCCGAGGTCGCGATGAGGATGTTGGGAACGTTGAAGTACATCCAGTACTTCCCATTCACTCTCGCTGCGACGCAGCGCTCGCCGACGAATCGACAGAGAATCGCCCCCGACTTCGTCTCCGTCGCCAGATACTTGCCGCCGCCGGCGCCCGCGAACGCCGGACCGTGCTTCACCCAGGTGACGAGATCCCGTGACGTCGCGACGGCGAGCTTGGGCACCTTGCGATTCCACTGCGTGTAGGTGAGCACATACTCGCCATCGTCGCGCTCGACGATGCGTGGATCCTCGACGCCGCCCGGCCACTCGTTCTCCCGCTGGGCGTCGCGATCTGGATAGAGCACGGGCTCCGGGCGTCGCGTGAAATGCAAGCCGTCGCTGCTTTCGGCGAGACCCAATCGGGACGTGTGGCCGCCGATCGTCGTGTCGCCGGTCGCGTCCTCGGCTCGGTAGAGCACGTACACCTTGCCGTCGCGCACCAGCGCCGCGGGATTGAACGTTGCGAAGCCCTCCCAGGCGACCATGCTGTCGTTCATCACCGACCGCACTTTGGCCGTCGTGCTCGGTGCGATGATAGGATTGACGCTGGCTGGCTTGGTGAATGGACCGATCATCCAGGGCGATCCTTGCGCGCCCGCTGAGACGCTCAGGGTAGCGAGCGCCGCGGTCGCGTATGCAGCACTTCTAACAACACCAAGGGTTTGTGGCTGAACCGCAGAGGACGCAGAGGACACTTTCATCGAGTTGGTGTTGTTCACGGCGGTAATGGGTTGCCTCTGCGTCCTCTGCGCTTGATTCGCCCGAGCTCAGCGCGAGATCGCTGTGAGCACTCGCGAGAGATCGATCGACTCGAGCGTGCGCGACGCGAAGTTCGTCACGAAGAGCGTCCGGCCATCCGCGGACACACGGAGCTCGCGCGGAAATGCCCCCGCGGGGATGGTACCGATGTCGGCACGACCGCCCGCGCGCAGCTTGTTCGCATCGACGACAGTGAGCGGTTGCCGATCGAGCGCGTTGCCGCCAAATCGGTTCGAGCTGGTGACGATGACCCGCGCGCCGCTGTCGACCACCGCGACCCCGACCGGCGCGACGCCAACCTTCGTTCTGCCTAACAATGCGTGCGCGGTGTCGTCGACGAGACGCTTGGCGTCGAATGCCTCGACCATGTCGTCGCCGCGCGCGCTCACGTAGGCCACGTCACCACCGGGCGACAGGACGAGCCGCACGGGGTTGCAGCCCGCGGCCACACGTGACGCGGCTGCATGACTCGGATCTGTCAACACCCGCGACAGATCGAAGACGATGATCGCGCCTTCCGCATGATTCGGTGTGTTCCGTCGCGCGTTCGCGTTCTCCGGCTTGCAGTGGCGCGACCAGTCCCACTCCGGCAGCGCGGCCTCGCTCGTTGTGTAGAGGAACCGGCCGTCGCTGGAGAGCGTGACGGCGATCGGCGCGTTGCCGACGTCGAGCTTCGCCACGCCACCGCGCTCCTTGAACCCACCCGCGCGCGCCTCCTCGAGGTCGATGACTAGTATCGCCGCCGCGCGCTCCGCCGCGGCGAAGAGATAGCGGTCATCGGGGCTGACGTTGACGTAGATGAATCCGACGGGTGAACCGCCACCCATGTAGCCGAGGACCGGGTTGCCATCGCCCGACTCGAGCCGTGGCGCGTCGAGAAAGGCGAG
>DATEPP010000046.1:0-2632 GCA_035273165.1 Gemmatimonadaceae bacterium | reverse complement strand
TCTCTTCCTCGCCGCGCTCTCGACGCCGCTCGTGCTCTCCGTGCACTCGGTCGTCTCCTTCGACTTCGCGATGGCGCTCACCCCGGGCTGGCATGCGACGATCTTCCCGCCCTACTTCGTCGCCGGCGCCATCTTCTCGGGATTGGGCATGGTCTTCACGATCATCATCCCCATCCGGAAGTACTTCCACCTCGAGCACTACGTCACGCTGAACGACATCGACGCGGCCGCGAAGATGTGTCTCTTCACGTCGCTCGTCGTTGGACTCGCGTATCTCACCGAGTTCCAGATCGCGTGGATCAGCGGCAGCACCTACGAGCAGGACTACTTCTGGAATCGCGTCTTCGGCCAGTGGGCGTGGGCGGCGTGGATCATGTTGATCTGCAACTGCGTCCTCCCACTTTCCCTCTTCTCGCAGAAGCTGCGGCGCAACACGACCTGGCTCTGGTTGTTGTCCTTCACGATCAACCTCGGGATGTGGTTTGAGCGCTTCGTGATCGTCGTCCCCTCGCTTTCACACGAGTTCGAGCCATGGCGCTGGTCGACGTACGCGCCGACGTGGGTCGATTACAGCATCCTGTTGGGCAGCTTCGGCTGGTTCTTCATGTGGTTCCTGCTGTTCATCAAGCAGCTGCCGGTCATGGCGATCACCGAGTTGAAGGAAGTGATCCCGCCGAGGATGCGGCTGACGTACGGCACGCACTCGCATCACCCGGACTTCGCCGCGCTGCCGAACCCAGTGCATAACGAGCCACCCGAGGGAGACGCGTTCTGATGCTTGGGGTACTGGGAGCCTTTCGCGAGCTCGACGCGACCGTCGATGCCATCGAGGACCTGGGCAAACACCGCTTCAAGGAGATCACCGTCTACACGCCGACGCCGCGGCACGAGTTCGAACACGTGCTCGCGCGCGGCCCGAGCAAGGTGCGGGTCTTCTCGCTCATTTTCGGTCTCGCGGGCGTCACTTTCGGCTACTGGATCGCGGTCTGGATGTCCGACTACTGGCCGATCGTCGTCGGCGGCAAGGCGATCGCGACCTGGGTGCCCTACACGATCTTCGGCTTCGAGGTGATGGTGCTCATCGGCGGCCTCGCCACGGTGTACTCGATGTTCGGCCTCGCGGGCATTCCACGCCTGACGACGACGGTTGGCTACGACCCGCGCTTCAGCGGCGGCGACTTCGGCATCTGGGTCGAGACCACCTCTGACCGCGCCGAGGAAGCGATGGAAGTCCTCCGTCGTCACGGAGCGAGGGAGGTACGCAGTGAACGCTAATCGAGTGGCGAGTGGCGAGTGGCGCGTGGAGAGAGGAGCGGGAGCGTGCGCGGTCAGCGCACGCGACATCAAATCGACGACATCGCGAGCGAAGCGAGCAATGTCATCCCGAGCGAAGCGACTTCTCCTGTCATCCCGAGCGAAGCGAGGGATCTGCTTTTCAGTGCTTAGCGTTCTATCGGTCGCCGCGACGGGCTGCAGCTGGTTCACCGACTTCAAGCAGCAGCCCAAGATCGATCCGTGGGAGAGCGTCGCCGACACCATCCCGCCGCGCGGCAATCCGCAGAACTCTGTGCCGGTCTATGGTACAGCAGCGCCTGGCTACGAGTATGGCCGAACGCCGCTGCCGAATGTCATCGACTCGATGTCCGCCATCCCGAATCCGACACCGGCAGATCAGCGTTCGCTCAACAACGGCCGCATCAACTTCCAGATCAATTGCGCCGTCTGCCACGGTCCGTTAGGCCAGGGCAACGGACCCGCGACGCATTACGGGATGGCAGGCATCAATCTCCTCACCGATGTGACCAAGAATCGCACCGATGGCTACATCTTCGGCATGATTCGCAATGGCCGCGGTCTCATGCCGACCTACAATCGTATCGAGGAGCCCGACCGCTGGGACATCGTGAATTACATCCGCTCGCTCCAGGGCAAGCTGGGAACGGCGCCGGATACCACGCACGGTCGGCCGGGAGAGACAGGACAGACGCTCCCCGGACCGTCCATCTCCGCGCCGACGCGTCCCGCGCCCTACTACCATCGCGTGTACTCGCAGGCCGGCGCGCAGCCTGGCGCCGCCGGCGGTGCGACCGCTCCGGCGCAGCCTAACGCTGCGCCCGCTGCCGGCGCCGGACCGGCAACCCAGACCGACACCGCGCGCGGCCGCACGCCCGATTCGACGAGCCAGAGAAGACGACCGTGAGTCTCCATCCACCTCGTGTCCTGACGCGTGAGCAGGTCCTGCTTGCCTCGAGCAAGCCGATCTCGCCGACGCTCAAGTTGGTGTTTCTCGTCCTCGCGATCATCGGCGCCATCGTCTTCGTCGCCGGGGCGATCTTCAATGCGGATCGCGCGTGGAGTGCGTTCCACGCGAACTGGCTCTTCTGGGCCTCGCTGTCGCATGCCGGCGTCGTCTTCGTCGCGGTCCAGCGCATAACGACAGCCCGCTGGTCGCGCGCAGTGATCCGCTTCATGGAAGGCTATGTGGCGTTCCTTCCCGTTGCGTTCCTCTTTCTCCTGCTCACGCTCTTCGTTGGTCGCGGTCACGTCTTCCCATGGACGCACGAGGCGTATCCCGTTCCGGAGAAGGCGACGTACTACAACGGAACGTTTCTCACGATCCGCGATATCGTCA
>DATEPP010000045.1:0-7755 GCA_035273165.1 Gemmatimonadaceae bacterium | reverse complement strand
AGAGCACCTCGGACTACGACAAGGAGAAGCTCCAGGAGCGGCTCGCGACGCTCGCCGGTGGCGTCGCCATCATCAACGTCGGCGCGGCAACCGAGAGCGAGATGAAGGAGAAGAAGGCACGCGTCGAAGATGCGTTGCACGCCACGCGAGCCGCTGTAGAGGAAGGCATCGTTCCGGGTGGCGGCGTCGCATTCATCCGAGCGCAGGCTGCCCTCAAGCAGCTCAAGTTGCAGGACTCCGAGGAGCAGACCGGCGTCGCCATCGTGCGCCGCGCGATCGAGGAGCCGTTGCGGATGATCGTGCAGAACGCGGGCGGCGAGCCGTCGATTGTCATCGAGAAAGTGCGGGCGTCAAAGGATGACGCCTTCGGTTACAACGCGCTCACCGACACGTACGAGAATCTCATTCAGGCGGGCGTCATCGATCCAACGAAGGTGACGCGGATGGCGCTGCAGAACGCGGCCTCGATCGCCGCGCTGCTCCTGACCACCGAATGCACGGTGGTCGATCATAGAGAAGACTCAGCGGCATCTCAGGAAGGATCGGAATGAGGTCGATGATGGCGACGTGGATACGACGAATGTTCAGATGGAGAGCAGCGCCAGTGCTGCCTCCCCCGGTTGAAGTCACGCATCGCGACGAGCGGCCTCGGACGAACGACACCATGACGACGTCCGACGGGACGCGAATCCTTCTCCGCGCTCGCCGCCTCGTCGTTCCCGGTGTCGAAGACCCGGCAGCGGAGCCGCCTGGCTCACGGTGACGATCGGCGAGTCCTCGATCAACATGAGCTCGGCGGTCGTCGGCCCGCGAGGCGCTGCTAGTTTCACATCGTGTCCATTTCCCTCGGCCGAAGGTCGTTGTCGCGGCTGTTAGGCACACCGCGCTCGCAAATCGACGCGCCGCCTGACGGAACGGTCGACACGCTCCTCCCCGGTCCGATTCGTGGAGAGCTCCTCGGTGCCGAGCAGCTCTCCGAACGGGTCGCGGCGCTGGCGCATAGCCAGCGCCTAACGAGTACTCACCGCCGACGCGCTCTCCTCCTTGCGCGTCTCACCGAGACGCGGCGTATACTCGAAGAGGCGCACACGCGACTCGCGTCGATCGCCCGTGAGGACAGCGACAGCCTCGACGTCGGACCGGCCGGTGACTGGCTGCTGGACAACTTTCACGTCATCCGCGAGCACATTCTCGAGGTCCACGAGAGTCTGCCCCGCGGCTACTACCGGGAGCTACCAGAGCTCGAGAACGGCCCACTCGCCGGCTATCCGCGCGTCTACGAGCTCGCAATCACGCTCATCTCCCACACCGAGGCCCGCGTCGACGAGGAGAACGTCGACCTCGTGTTGACGTCGTTTCAACGCGTTGCGCCGCTCTCGATTGGGGAGCTGTGGGCGATGCCGGCGATGCTCCGGCTCGGTCTCATCGAGAGTGTACGACGGGTTGCCCTGCGCACCGTGCAGCGACTGGATCAGATCGAGGAAGCCGATCGGTGGGCTGTTCGCCTGCAGAGTGCCAGTGATCGCGGCAAGCGGGCCTTGAGCACCGCCTTGAACCAGTTCGTGCTCACGCCGCCGCTCCTCACACCCTTCTTCGTCTCGCGCTTCCTCCAGCAGCTGCGTCGCGCGCGCGGCGACTTCCCGCCGCTCGTCTGGCTCGAGCAATGGATTGCGGAGGAAGGAGCAAGCGCCGAAGCCGCGGACGCCTGGGCCGCGCAGCGCCAGGCCACGACGCAGCTCATCATCGCCAACAGCATAACGAGTCTGCGTGCGCTCGCCCGCATGGACTGGCGTTCCATCGTCGAGCGACAGAGCGTCATCGAGGCGGTGCTGCGTCAGGATCCAGCACGGTTCTACGCGCGGATGACGTTTGCCACACGCGACCACTATCGTCACGTGGTCGAGCGGATCGCGACGCGCACGGGCCGCGAGCAGTCGGTGGTTGCGCAGATCGCGGTCGATCTCGCCCGATCCGGGAACGGCAACGGGCAACGCGAGCACGACCACTCGCATGTGGGCTACTTCCTGCTCGGCGATGGGCTCGCGGATCTCGAGCGCGCCGTTGGCTATCGACCCGCGCTCGGTGAGGCTGCCCGTCGGTGGGTGCTGCGACATCCGGGGCTTGTGTTCGCTGGAAGCGTCGTCATCGTGATGCTGGCGGTTCTCTGGGCAGGATGGCACGTCATCGGGCCCGTCCCGGTTGCAGCGGCCGTCATTGCCCTGCTGCTGGCGCTGATTCCGGCGAGCGAGGTGGCAACGAATGTCGTGAATCAGCTCGTCACGACATTTCTCCCGCCACACACGCTGCCCAAGCTCGACTTCAGCGAAGAGGCAACAGGCGGCCTCGGAGTTCCCGAGGAGCTGCGCACGGCCGTCGTGATCCCGACGCTCTTCCCGACCGTCGACAGCGTGCGCGAAGCACTCGCGACGCTCGAGGTGCAGTTTCTCGCGAACCACGAAGCGCACATTCACTTTGCCCTCCTGAGCGACTTCGCCGACGCGCCGTCGGCGACGCGACCGGAGGACGACGCGATCGTCGAGACCGCGGTCGCAGGCATCCGCGACCTCAACGCGCGCTACCGCACCCGTGGCTCGACCGACCGGTTTCATCTCTTCCATCGCGCGAGACTCTGGAATGCGCAGGAGGGCGTATGGATGGGATGGGAGCGGAAGCGCGGGAAGCTCGCCCAGTTCAATCAATTCGCGCTCGGCGGCGCGAGCGACGCGTTCTCCGTGATCGAAGGTGACAGCTCGGCAATCCGCGGTGTGCGGTATGTCATCACGCTCGATGCCGACACGGTGCTGCCGCCGGGAAACGCGGCGCTCCTCGTCGGGACGCTCGCGCACCCACTGAACCGCGCGCAGTACGACGCGAGCCGCGGACGCGTCGTGCGTGGGTTCGGCGTCGCGCAACCGCGCGTTGGCATCTCTCTGCCGAGTGCACATCGATCGCGCTTCGCCACGATCTTCTCCGGCCATCCGGGCGTCGATCCGTACACGACGGCGGTCTCGGACGTGTACCAGGATCTCTTCGGCGAAGGGAGCTTCACCGGAAAAGGCATCTACGACGTCGCCGCCTATGAGACGGCAACGCACGGGCGATTTCCGGAGAATGCCCTGCTCTCGCACGATCTGATCGAGGGTAGCTACGTCCGCGCGGCTCTCGCCACCGACATCATCGTCTACGACGATTTCCCGAGTCGGTATCTCACCTTCACGCGTCGCAAGCACCGCTGGATCCGCGGCGACTGGCAGCTGCTGCGATGGCTCACGCGGTGGGTGCCGGGACCGAATGGCCCGGAGCGCAATGGGCTGTCGCCGCTCTCGCGGTGGAAGATCGTCGACAATCTTCGCCGCAGCCTCGTCGAGATCACACAGCTCCTATTGCTCGTCGCCGCGTGGACGGTGCTGCCGTTGCCTATCCGGTGGACGGCGCTCGTGCTCGGAGCCGTGGCGGCGCCGTGGATCGTCTCGCTGCTCATCGCGGCACTCCAACCGCCGCTCGACAAGTCGTGGCGCGCCTACTACGGGAGCGTCGCGCGCGATGCGGTCACGAGCGCGCAACAGCTCGCACTCACCATCGTCTTTCTGCCGCACCAGGCGATACTCTCCGCCGATGCCATCGGGCGCACGCTCTGGCGGCTCGGCCTAACGAGGAAGCATCTGCTCGAGTGGCTGACGTCGTCGCAGAGCGAGCGTGAGGTCGGTGTCGGCGCCCGTGGCACCTGGCGCGCGATGGCGCCGGCGGTCGCCCTCGCCGCTCTCATCCTCGCGGTCGCCGCGGTGAGGCTTCTGACCGGTCCTGAGCATAGCGGGCCGCTGGTGTTCAGTACCGTGGTCCTCCCGCTCGTCGCGGTCTGGGGGTTTGCGCCGGCGATCGCACACAGTCTCAGCGCGCCCGCGC
Organism: Gemmatimonadaceae bacterium; assembly: GCA_035273165.1. Classification (GTDB taxonomy): domain Bacteria; phylum Gemmatimonadota; class Gemmatimonadetes; order Gemmatimonadales; family Gemmatimonadaceae; genus AG2. The sequence goes on along the minus strand of DATEPP010000045.1, from coordinate 3,852 downwards.
CGACGCGACAACCGCGCCTCTCGCCCGACGAGCGGGACACGGCGCTCCGGTACGCGCGATTGCACTGGCAGTACTTCGACAAGTTTGTGGACGCGACGACGAACTGGCTTGCCCCCGACAATTTTCAGGACGACCCCAAGCCGGAACGGGCGATGCGCGTGTCGCCCACGAATATCGGCCTGCAGTTGCTCTCCACGGTGAGCGCGCGCGACCTCGGCTTCATAACGACGGAGGATATGGCACAGCGCCTGGAGCGCGCGCTGCGTTCGCTCGAGCGCATGCGACGTTTTCGGGGGCACTTCTACAACTGGTACGATCTGCACGACCTGCGCGTGCTCGAGCCGGCGTACATCTCCACCGTCGACAGCGGCAATCTCTGCGGCCACCTCATAGCCGTTAGGCGGGCGTGCCTCGAGCTGCAGGCGGACGGTGAGCTCGGAGAGCGTCTTCACGCCATCGCGGACCGGGCATACGACTTCGCGATGGAGATGGATTTCCGCTTCCTCTTCGACCGGAACCGGAAGCTGTTCGCGATCGGATACCAGCAGAGCACCCACGCGCTCGACGCATCATACTACGATCTGCTCGCCTCCGAGGCGCGGCTCGCCAGCTTCCTGGCGATCGCCAAGAACGATGTTCCAGTCGAGCATTGGTTCCATCTCGGACGGTCGCTCACGCGAGCGAGTGGCGAGACCGCCCTCGTCTCCTGGAGCGGCAGCATGTTCGAGTACCTGATGCCGGTGCTCGTTATGCGTTCGTTCCCATTCACTGTCCTTGGCGACACGTACGAGAGCACCGTTCGGCGGCAGGTGGCGTACGGATCGGAGCGCGACGTGCCGTGGGGCGTGAGCGAGAGTGCCTACAACCTGAGAGACCGCCACCTTACCTATCAGTATCGCGCCTTCGGCGTACCCGATCTCGCGCTCAAGCGCGGACTGGGAAGCGATCTGGTCATCGCACCGTACGCGACGGCGCTCGCGCTCATGGTCCAGCCATCGCGGGCAATCGCCAATCTCGAGGTCGAGGAGCGGCTCGGCGCGCTCGGAGAATACGGCTTCCGCGACGCGATCGACTACACGCGTCCCGATCCGGGTGAGCGCTTCGCGATCGTGAAGAACTACATGGCGCATCACATCGGGATGTCGCTCGTCGCGCTGACCAACGTCCTCGAGGGCGACATCTGGCAGCGTCGCTTTCATGAGGATCCACTCGTTCGCGCCGCCGAGCTCCTGCTGTTCGAGCGGGTGCCGCGACGGGTCATGCTCCAGAAGCCGCAAGCGGCACGCGCCGAGGAGGCGCTGCCCGATCCGGACCTCGAGCGCCCGACCGTCCGGGAGATCGACGAGCCGAATACGCCGCAGCCGCACGTCGCGCTCCTCGGCCGGTTGCCGTACACGATCATGGTGAGCCAGTGCGGTAGCGGCTACAGCCGCTTCGAGGATCTCGCGGTCACGCGCTGGCGGGCAGACGGGACGCGCGACGCCACCGGGCAGTTCTGCTACGTGAAGGACGTCACCCGGCAGCGAACGTGGTCGGTGGCACATCAGCCCGTGTGCGCAGATCCTGATTGGTACCAGGCTTTGCTCGCGACGGATCGCGTCACCTTCCATCGTACCGATGGCGAGATCGAGACGCGGACCGAGATCGCCGTCGTCCCGCAGGACGCCGCGGAAGTACGTCGTGTTACGCTGATCAACAGCGGTACAGAGCGGCGGGAGCTGGAGCTCACGAGTTACGGAGAGATCGTGCTCGCGCCGCCTAACGCGGACCGCGCCCACCCGGCGTTCGGCAATCTCTTCGTCGAGACCGAGTGGCACGAGTGGTGTTCGGCGTTGACCGCCACGCGCCGGCCTCGCTCGGCGCAGGAACGCCGGCTCTGGTGCGCCCATGTCGTCGCGGCCAGTCCCGAACGCATCGGCGCGATCACGTTCGAGACCGACCGCGCTCGCTTTCTCGGTCGTGGCCGGTCGCCGCGCGACCCCCTCGCGCTCGAAGTCGATGGCCCACTCTCGTGCACGACAGGCGCCGTGCTCGATCCGATCTTCGCTCTGCGTGTTCGTGTCGCACTCGAACCGGGCCAATCCACGTCGGTTGCCTTCACGACGCTCGTCGCGACGTCGCGCGAGCAGCTCTTTGCGCTCGCAGACCGCTACAACCACCCTCACGCCGCGCAACGCGCACTCGATCTTGCGTGGACGTCGACGCAGGTGGAGCTGCGCGAGCTGGGCATCACGCCGGCTGACGCGGCGGTGTTTCAGGATCTCGCGTCGCCACTCTTCTATGGCAACCCAGCGCTGCGTGCTCCGCAGGACGAGCTTCGCGCGAACCAGGGGTCGCAGCCAATGCTCTGGTCGCAAGGTGTTTCTGGGGATTGGCCTATCGTCCTCGCGACGATCGACTCGAACGAGGGACTGCCGACGTTGAGGCAGCTGTTCGCTGCGCATCGGTACTGGCGTCGGCGCGGGATGACGGTCGATCTCGTTGTGTTGAACGATCGCGCTCACAGCTACCTCCAGGAGCTCGGCGATCACATTTCGTCGGCGATGTTCACGGCGACGGACTCCGACGTCATCGACCGGCCGGGGGGTGTGTTCGTGCGACGCCATGATGCCGTTTCCGAAACCGATCTCGCGATGTTGCGCGGCACCGCCCGTCTTCTGATTCATTGCGACGGGCGTTCGATTGGGGCGATCCTCGAGGAAACATTGGGGACGGCGGACGACGAGAAGCCCATTGACGAGGAGGCGCCTCCCCTCCCTCGCGCGTCCGGCCGCTTCACGCCGGTCGCGATGACGCGCGTCCGGCCGCTCAGCCCGCGTTCCGGCATCACGCCGATTCCGTCGTCGCCGAACTGGCCGCCGTTAGGCACGCGACGCGCTGACGTCGCGCCCGGGCAGTCGGTGCAGCGGTCGCCGACGGCGGATGAGCGCCTTCGCTTCGACAATGGCCGCGGTGGCATCACCGCCGACGGGGACTATCTCGTGCGGGTTCAGGGCGATGGAGTACCTCCCGCGCCGTGGGCGAACGTCATCGCGAATGCGCGCGGGGGATTCCTCGTGACCGAGCGCGGTGCGTCATGCACATGGGTCGAGAACAGTCAGTTCTTCCGCCTCACGCCGTGGCATAACGACCCCGTGAGCGATCCGGTGAGCGAGGTGCTGTATCTGCGCGACGAGGAGAGCGGCGAGACCTGGACGGCGACGCCCGCGCCGATGCGTCGCGACGCGCCATACACCGTCGTGCACGGCCAGGGCAGCTCGACCTTTCAGCACGAGGCGTTCGGTATCGCGACGCACCTCACGCTCGGTCTTGCCAAAGACGCGCCGATCAAGCTCTCGGTCCTGCGCGTCGCGAACCGCACGGCTCGGCCACGGCGCATCGCGGTGACGTCGTACGTCGAGTGGGTGGTCGGGAGTCTTCGCGAGCACACTCAGCATCAGGTGCACACGTCGTTCGCTTCCGATGTCGAGGCGATCTACGCGCAGAATTTCTTCGATCCGCAGTTCGCGGCGTGGGTCGCCTTCAGCGCGATGAGCGAGCCGCTCGCGAGCCACACCGCCGACCGGCGGGAGTTCCTCGGCCGCAACGGCAGCGTCGCCGCGCCGATCGGACTCCTGCGACCGCTCGACGGCACGACGGGCGTAGGAGTCGATCCATGTGCGGCACTTCGCTGCGTGATCGAACTGTCGCCGGGCGAGAGTCGCGACATGGTCACCGTTCTCGGCGCTGCCCGCGGCGAGGACGCGGCGCGCGCCGCCGTCCAGGAGCTGCGGGACGTCAACCGCGCGGAAGCGGCAATAAAGCAGAATGTCGCCAGCTGGCGAGAACGGCTCTCGGTCATCTCCGTACGCA